>JAEEXQ010000004.1 GCA_016287875.1 Bacteroidales bacterium
CACCAGGGGGCTGTCGAACTGATGAGTGTAATTAAGCTGCCAGTGGGTCTGGGAATAATTGTCGGAATCCGGATAATAGTGGACATTTCCTTCCCCGTCCTTGTACTTCCCGGCAGGATTGTATCTGCGGTCAGAAGCCATCTTGGAAGCAGGGATACCCTCCCAGGTAATTCCGGTGTGCTGAGTGCCGTGCAGTACCGTGAATTTGACGGAATTGCTTGCATCCTTCCATCCTGCTACTCCGAAGATGGAATAAACGTCTGCCCAGGCATTGCGTATGTACCCGTCGGTAGTGTTGATGGAGAAAAGCGCATCCACATAGAAACCGTTGGGAGAAACGCCAGAACCTATCCCGACGGTTCCCCCGAGGGTCCCGTAGGAGCCTCCCATAAGCTCGACCCTGGTATAAGGGTCGGGAGACAGGTAGGATGTGTTCATGTTGATGCTGGCCCCGAACGAGCCGGTACCATTGGCGGAGGTACCGAGGCCCCTCTGCAGCTGTACGCTGCCAAGAATGTTGCCGAGGGCCGGGATGTTCACCCAGAAAACCTCCTGGGACTCGCTGTCGTTAAGCGTGATTCCGTTCAGGGTGACGTTAATCTGGGAGCCTTTCGAGCCTCGGACCGTCAGCTTGGAATAGCCCAGGCCGGTGCCGCCTTCGTTGGTGGTGACCACGGAAGGCTGCCAGGACAGTATCATAGGCACGCTCTTGGTCGGAGCTGCCGAAGAGAGTTCCCTCTTACCCACCATGGTGTAGGCCACGGGAGTATTACGGCCGGCACGGGAGACGGCCACTACCACACTGTCAAGACGTTCAGTAGTTTCTCCTTCCTGAGCTGCTGCAGGAAGAAGGATGCAGCCGAGAAGGGCTGCGGAAATAAAAAAACCTCGCATAATAGATTAATTATTGTGCAAGGGGCGTAATATGGGATTATGCTTCCCTTCGGCGGCATTGCCCGCATCAGGTTCAATGGGTATAATCTCAACCTCCTTCCGGAAGTACCCCCGCAAATTGCAGCGCAAAGATATAAAAAAATTATTTCTTTGCGGGCACCAACTTCACCTCATAGAGTCTGGGCCATTTCTTCCCGGTAAGGAAGATGCGCCCGTCGGCGGACACTGCGATACCGTTAAGTACGTCGGTATCAGGCCCGTGCAGCCTGTCCGGGAGCAGTCCGGCGCAGTTGATTACGGATTCCACCTCCCCGTCGGAAGGATCGATCACCAATATCATATCGGTAGTATAGACGTTGGCCCAAATCTTTCCGTCCACCCATTCCAGCTCGTTCAGGTAGCGCACCGGACGACCGTTCAGCTTGACGCTTATGCTCCTCTCGAGCTTGAATTCGGGAGAGAGGAAATATATGCGGGAAGACCCGTCGGATGCTATAAGATGCTTACCGTCGGTGGTGAGCCCCCAGCCCTCCCTGGGATAGGAATAGCTCATCTTGTACTCAAGGGTGGCGGCGTCGTACACGAAGGCGACCTTGTTGGTCCAGGTGAGTATGTAGAGATTCTTTCCCAGTATCACCGAACCCTCGGCGAAGTATTTCCTGGCGAAATCAAGGCGCTGGATGGCCTTGCCGCTGGCAAGGTCGACCTTGCGCATGGTGGACTCCCCGTACTGGCCCGTACTCTCGTACAGGACGCCGTCGTGGAAGAACAGTCCCTGGGTATAGGAACTTATGTCGTGGGGATATTCTTTGACTACTTCTATATTATAACGCTTGGGGGCTCCGCCATCGCAGGACAGGCCCATAAGCAAGCAAAGCAATATGTAAAGAGTTCTGCGCATCGGCGCAAAGATACGCAAATCCGCAGAAAATGTATTACCTTTGCAGTCCGATTCTTTGAAAATAGGCGGGACGATCTGTCGCTCATTACGAGAGGAAAGTCCGGACAGGGAAGGGCACCCCGCTGCGGAAAGCGCAGGAGGGAGTAATCTTTCGCTTGTCGTAACAGAAAACAACCGCCGGCGTAAAGCGTGGGAGGCTCCGGCCGCATACCACGTGCCGGTAAGGGTGAAAACGCGAGGCAAGAGCTCACGACGTGCGGTGGCGACATCGTATGGGTACGGCACCGGGGCCTGCAAGACCAAATATACTGGCAGATGAGGGCTGCCCGCCCGATGCCAGGGGGTAGGTTGCGAAGATAAATGACAGATTCAAAAACAGAAACCGGCTTACGGCCCCGCCTATTTTTCTATTATTTCGGCCAGCAGGTCGTAATCCTCTGCAGAAACTATCTTGACGGTAAGGAAATTGCCGACGTATTCCCTTGCGTCCTTTCCTTCGGGGATGGGGACGATAATCTCGCCGTCCACCTCGGGGCTTTCGTACTGCGAACGGCAAACCAGTTTCCCGTTCACGCAGTCATCCGCCAGCACCTTCACGACGCTCCCCACGCGTGAGGCATTGTATTCGGCCGAGATTCCCTCCTGCACGCTCATCAGTTCGTCATAGCGGCGCTGCTTTTCATCCTCGGGCACGTCGTCGGAAAGATTCTCCGCACCCCAGGTTCCTTCTTCTTCCGAATACCGGAAGGCACCCAGCCGCTCGAAACGGGCCTCCCTTGCGAAATCCACCAGCTCCCTGAACTCCTCCGGCCCTTCGCCGGGATGGCCTACAATGACCGTGGTCCTGAGCACTACGCCGGGAATCTGCTCGCGCATACGGCGGATCAGCGCGCGGGTCCATTCCCCGGTAACTCCGCGGTGCATATTATGCAGGACCTTGTCCGAGATGTGCTGCAGGGGGATATCCAGATACTTGCAGATCTTGGGATTCTCCGCCATCTCGCGGAGCACATCCTCGGGGAAGCCTTCGGGATAGGAATAATGCAGGCGTATCCATTCTATTCCCGGCACCTCCGATAGAGCGCGCAGCAGCTCGGCGAGAGCCCTGCGATGATAGAGGTCCAGGCCGTAATAGGTAGTATCCTGGGCTATCAGGATAAGCTCCTTCACTCCCCTTCCGGCCAGTTCGGCGGCCTCCGCGACCAACTCTTCCATCGGAACCGAACGATGGGCTCCGCGGATGAAGGGGATGGCGCAGTAGGAGCAGCGCCGGTCGCATCCCTCCGAAATTTTCAGATAGGCATAGGGGTGGGAGGATGTATCCGCATATCGGGAATGCCTCCTGGAGGGGGATGGCTCTACACCCAGCGCACGTACCAAGGGATCCAGGTCGCGGGCCCCGAACCATCCGTCGACCTCGGGGATGAGAGCGGGAAGTTCGGAGGCGTAGCGCTGCGAAAGGCATCCGAAAACCAACAACTGCCCGGCCTCGCCGCTTTTACGCCGCTTGGCCGCAGCCAGGATGGTATCGATGCTCTCCTGCTTCGCATCGAATATGAATCCGCAGGTATTGATAAGGAGATAATCCACCGGCCCGGTATGCTCCTCGCCATAGACGGTCCAGGCATCTTCCGGCAACTGGGCCAGAAGATGCTCCGTATCGACCGTATTCTTGGAACAGCCGAGGGTGATTACCTGTATGCTATTCACCTTCTTTCTCGTTTTCCTCTTCCTCCACGAAATCGAAGGAAGCGTACTTGGCAAGCTCGTTGTACCAGTCGAGGATCTTCTTCATATGGGAGAAGTAGAAGCGCTCGGAATCGTAGTTGGGAACTGCCTTGTCGAAGAGTGCCTTGATCTCGGCCTCGGACGACTTGGAAGTAGGTGCTTCCTTGCCTTCCAGGGCCTTGTTGATGGAAAGGAATACCTCCTTGAGCTTGAACTCGCCTTCGTCGGTATAGATGGCGATGTCCTCGAGGGTGGTGATCCTGCTGTGAGGATCGAAGACGGTACGGTGACCGTCGCTGAGAGCCTCTCCGATGGCGGAATTGTTCCTGGAGAGAGCAATGAACTTATAAAGCCCGTGCTTACCGGCTACGGACATGATTTTGCTGAGATCTGTTTTCATTTCGTATATCAGTTTATCTATTTTCCTATGCAGATCCTCAATAGAGGAATCATTGTCAATTATCACGTCGGCCCTATCCGGGTCGCAATCTTTCTGGGAGCCCAGCCTTGCGGCGGTGGCAGGATTGCGGGAGAGGCGCTTCTCCAGCGGAGCCCTCACCAGCCAGACCTCGTCCCAGAGGGAATCGAAGATGGGCTTGTCGAGAGCTATGGCAGACTCGAAGAAAACTACGTCATTGCCGGCCTGACCGGCAATCTTCTCCCGCCACTGCGTAAAATCCTTCAGCACTTCGGGATAAACCACCTTTTCCAGGGCTTCCCGCTTTGCTTCATCCTCGAAGATGACAGCGACCTTGGAGAAAGGCACGCCTATGGCTTCTTCCACACGCCCTTTCAGGCCGGGGACGCTTTCATAAAGGGCCTTGGTACGGGAATCGCTGTCATATACGGGATATCCCGCCGAAGAGAGATACCGGCATACTTCCGACTTTCCGGAAGCGATTCCTCCAGTAACCAGGACCGTTTTCATAAGCGTTCCATACATTCAGCCACCTCGGGCTTGACGCTATAGTCTATCACCCCCTGGGGCACATTGTCGCAATGTATGACGCAACGCCCCGTCAGGGAATTTGCGAACTCCTTGTAATCCACATAGCAGTTAACCGAAGAGGCCGGGTCGGCAATCACGGGGAAGATGCAGTTGAAGCTGACCTTCGCAGTGGCCGGGTAGATGGAGAAGGACGACGTGGCCGGAGCATTGCGGACGGTCACGGGGAACTCGGCCTCCAGCTGTACGAAACGGCTTACCTCCAGCGACCAGGACACCGACTCCTCCGAGAAACGCATCC
The DNA here is from genome assembly GCA_016287875.1 of Bacteroidales bacterium. Classification (GTDB taxonomy): domain Bacteria; phylum Bacteroidota; class Bacteroidia; order Bacteroidales; family UBA932; genus Cryptobacteroides. Next base: position 4,771 of record JAEEXQ010000004.1, read on the forward strand.
CCGGGGGCACGTCGAGTCCTATCTCTCCGTGCAGGCTGCCCTTGATATCGTCACGCACTATGGGCCGGGTGTTCACCGCCTCCATCGAAGAGAGCATATCGGCAGGGCCGTACACCAGCACGGAATCGGGCTGGAGCACGAAATCCCCCGTCTGCATATATTGGGATTTGAAGGAGAGGGAAGAAATGGCATTGACCGGCAGCTTCCTGTAAAGCTCGCGGGTGAAGCGGAAACGAAGTTCGTCGAAAAGGAAAGACTCCACGCTGGTCCCGGGCCCCAGTATATCGTTCACATAACGGTACAGCTGGGACGAGGAGATGGTGAAGAAATCCCCTTCCGCCTTGACGAGGTCGTCAGGATCGAGCCGTACCACGACTGGCCCGTCCCTGTGCTCGATATACAGAAGACGAAAGCCCGATGCCTTGCACCGGGCCGTCATCGAAACCGCTTCGCCGCTTCGGGCAGATCTCCCGGGAAGCCTGCTTTCGGCGATGACGGACACGGTGACCACATCCGTCTGCATATGGGACAGATTATGGATCAGCCAGATTCCTGCCGAAAGGGCCAGACAGCCCAGGAAATAATGCCAGTTCTTCACGGGAAGACGCTACTTCTGCTGAGGCTGCTCGCCGGCCGCCTGGGCGTCGGAGTAGTCGCGGACGATGGAATTCTTGTCAACGCGGAGCTTGACTTCCCCGTCAACCTTGATAAGTACGCTTCTATCCTGGATCTCGGCTACGGTGCCGTAGATGCCGCCTGCGGTGACGACCTTGTCACCTTTCTTGAGTTCGTTGCGGAACTTCTCGAGCTCTTTCTGCTGTTTGCGCTGAGGGCGGATCATAAAGAAATACATTACTGCGAACATGAGAAGGATCATGATCCAGAAGCTTGCGCCGCCTCCGGCAGGACGCTGGGCTGCACCTGCAGCCTGAAGAAGAGTGAAAAGATACATAATGATTATTTGTTTATCAGTTTATCCAATATGCCGTTTACGAAAGCACGGCTTTCGGGAGTGCTGTAGAACTTGGATATTTCCACATACTCGTTGATGGTAACCCTGGGAGCGATGTTGTCGAAGGCTTCGGCCTCGGCCATACCGCAGACTATCAAAGCCAGGTCGGTGACGCAGATGCGGCTGCGGTCCCACTTCGGAGTGATGGCTGCGATTTCCGAGATATAACGGTCGAAACCATTGACGGCGGTGCGGAGCAACTTGACCACGAAGGCCTTGTCGCTGTCCTTCGAGCCGCTCTTGTCCAGGTCGCTCATAAAGAGCGGAGGGAGATTCCAGGTCTTGCCTTTGGCAAGCTGGTCCATGGTACGGCAACACCAACTGAGGGCATACGCGAGATCGTCATTCCACCATATGGACAGATCCTCGAGTATGGACTCCAGGTCGGCATTGTCTTCGAATTCATTTTCGAAGATCTTCACCCACAATTCAGCATCCTCTTTGAGCGTATTAGGATTGCCGTTCGAAAGGTATTCGGCAAAGTAATCCTTGCTGCGTATGGACTCGTACAGATGACGCAGCAAAACGTCATACTGGTCCCAGGAAAGCTTCTTCTTCTGGAGAAGCTTCTGAAGATCGGGGTCCGAACCAAGCAAGGGAGCTATCAGGTTGGTGGTAAATTTCATGTTGGGGTGGAGTTCCTCCTCGGTAGGATTGAACTTACCCCTCGCCGCTTCGATGCGGTTGATAGCTTCTTCGGTCAAAGGTTGGATGCAGGAGAGCAGGAAAAGGTATAGATCCCTCGTAGATTCGAGGGAGCGATCCAACTGCGCCTCAAGCTCTTTGAGGCTTGCAGACTGGTTTTCCGTGAAACTGTATATTGCCTTGAAGGCTTTTATACGTAGGATTCTGCGGTTAAGCATCTTTTTCAAACAAAAATAATATGCAAATATAGCATCTAATCCTCAAAAAATTCTAATTTTGCAAAACAATAAAACCAATTTAATTCAAAAAGTTTATGTACAGAGAGGACAGAGATCAGGTTAATTTCCAGGATCGCAATGCAGAAGATGTTTACTCAAAGCCTGTCAGAGCCGGTAAACGTACATACTTCTTCGACGTGAAGAGCACCAGGGGCCAGAACGATTATTATCTTACCATTACCGAGAGCAAGCGCCGCAACAACCCCGACGGTTCCTACACGTACGACAAACACAAGATTTTCCTTTACAAAGAGGATTTCGACAAATTCAAGGAAGGCCTCGACGAGGTGATCAAATACATCACCGACAACTGCTTCGGAGGGGAGATTCCCGTCAGGCCTGAGTCTCAGGAACCCGATCAGGAAGGCTACTTTTAATGTCCCATATCCTGCTGAAGAACATACGTATCGCCGATGAGGAAAAAGATGTCCTGATCGGAGGAGGGCGTATCCTGAAGATCCGCTCAGCAGGTTCGTGCATAGATTGGGATCTGGCCGGGGACATCGAAGTGATGGATTGCACCGGCAAGGTGGCGATTCCCGGATTCATCAATATGCATACCCACGCCGGAATGGCTCTGATGCGCGGCATCGGAGAAGATATGGTGTTCCAGGACTGGATCAAGAAGATCTGGGAGATCGAAGCCGGCTTCGACTACGACTACGTTTACTGGAGCGCCAAGGTCGCCTGCATAGAGATGATACGCACCGGCACTACTACCTTCAACGACCAGTACTGGTTTTTCCAGGCCTGCCAGAAGGCCGCATCCGAAATGGGCATACGCCCTGCCGTGGGCTACGACATAATCGACCACGGAGACACGGAAGAGGCCAAGCGCCAGATGGAGCAGTGCGAACGCAAGTACGAGGAAGTAAAGGACCAGTGGCTGGACGAGGGAGCCATCTACGAGCTCGCCTTCCACGCCATATACTCTGTTAGCGAGCCTATGATGATATGGGCGGCCGACTTCGCACGCAAGCACGACCTTCCCCTGCACATACATCTCTCCGAGACGCGCAAGGAAGTCGAAGATTGCAAGGCGGCCCACGGCGGGCTCTCCCCCGTCGAGTATCTGGACGCCATAGGAGTTCTCGGGCCCAATCTTCTTGCAGCCCACTGCCTCTGGCTCTCCGAGCACGACATTGAGCTGCTCGCCCGCCACGGAGTGCACTGCATCCACAACATCAACTCCAACACGAAGTTGTCTTCCGGATACAGATTCCTCTACAACGAGCTCCGCGATGCAGGAGTTAACGTATGCATCGGCACCGACGGATGCGCGTCTTCCAACAACCTCGACATACTCGAGGCCATGAAGACTTCCGCCCTTTTCCAGAAGGCCTGGCGCAGCGACCCGAAAGCCCTGCCGCTTCCGGAGCTGCTGGACATGGCCACCATCAACGGGGCTAAGGCCCTCAGGCTCGACAGCGGCCGCCTGGAGGAAGGTGCGCTAGCCGACATCTCCATAATAGAGACCGACAGCAGCTATTTCCTCTCCCCCGGCCCCTTCCTGGCGAACCTTGTATATTCCGCCCATTCCGACTGCATAGATTCGGTGATCGCCGGCGGAAAATTCGTGATGCGTAACCGTGAGATACCCGGAGAACGCGAGGTACTCCACGAGGCACGCAAAGCGCTATCCAAAATCATGTAAAAACACTATGGACGAAAGAATTAAAAGAATCGACACGGCTGCGCAGTACATCGAGTCCCGGCTCGAAGGTCGCAAGCCCGTTGCAGCCATCATCCTGGGCAGCGGCCTGGGACAGCTGGCAGAAATAATCGAAGAAAGGATCACCATCCCCTATACCGAAATCCCCTGCTTCCCCGTATCCACGGTAATAGGCCACAAGGGTAATTTCATCTGCGGATATCTCGGAGGGAAATGCGTGCTCGCGATGCAGGGCCGCTTCCACTACTACGAGGGATACGATATGACCACCCTGACGCTGCCCGTCCGCGTGATGAGCAAACTCGGAGTCAAGTTCCTGCTGGTCTCCAATGCCGCCGGAGCCTTGAATCCCGACTACAAGGTGGGAGATACCGTCATAATCCGCGACCATATCAACTTTATGCCCAATCCGCTCATAGGAGCTAATATGGACGACTTCGGCCCCCGCTTCCCCGATATGACCTGCGCCTACGACCTCGAGCTTCAGCAGAAGGCCCTTGAGATTGCTGCAGGAATGGGAATCAAGCTGAATCAGGGTGTGTATTTCGGAGGATCGGGCCCTACCTACGAGACTCCCGCCGAGGTGCGTTTCTTCCGTGCCGTAGGAGCCGACCTGGTAGGTATGTCCACCGTTCCCGAAGTGATAGTCGCCCGTCACTGCGGAATACGCGTTTTCGGAATGTCGGTAGTCACCAACATCGCCAACACCGAGAACGTGGAGCGCAATTTCAATGACGGAGAAGACGTGGTCCAGCAGGCCAACGCTGCCACCCGCAGGATGATTCCTCTGTTCACCAAACTGATCGAGAGCCTCTAGGATGGACAAAAGAGCGATTGTTATCGAGGATGCAGCCGCATTCCTTTCCTCCTGGCTTGACGGTCGCCGACCCGTCGTGGGAATCATACTCGGAAGCGGACTCGGAGAGCTTGCGAACGAAATAGAGGATGCCATAACCATCCCTTACATAATGGTGCCCGGCTTCCCCGCTGCCACCGCCGTAGGGCATAAAGGCAATTTCATCTGCGGAACCCTCGGAGGGAAATGCGTCCTTGCGATGCAGGGGCGCTACCACTACTACGAAGGCTACCCTATGGACACTGTCGTGCTGCCCATACGCGTGATGATAAAGCTTGGGATCAAGTATCTTCTCGTCTCGAATGCCGCCGGAGCTATGAACAAGAGCTTCTCCATCGGCGACCTGATGCTCATCCGCGACCATATCAACCTCCTTCCCAATCCCCTCATCGGGCCCAACCTCGATGATTTCGGGCCACGCTTCCCGGATATGACCTGCGCATACGACCTCGAGCTTCAAGACAGGATGCTTTCCATTGCCGCAAGGCAGGGAATCCGCCTCCAAAGGGGCATTTATGTATCCTGCACCGGCCCCACCTACGAAACTCCTGCCGAGTATGCCTTCTACAGGGCCATAGGCGGCGACGACGTGGGAATGAGCGTCACCCCCGAGGTCATAGTGGCCCGCCACGCAGGCATCAGGGTTCTGGGGATGTCAGTCATTACCGATGTCGCCCACGAAGCCGGCGACGGCTACGTCACGGACGAAAACGAGATCGTCCGTCAGGCCGACCTCGCTTCGAAAAAGATGACTGGATTGTTCAGGGAACTGATTTCTACCCTCTGATCATTTAAGATCGAGGAAATCGATAAAGCCGGGTACCGAGAGATCATATCCTCGGGGTCCGGCTAAAATTTTGCCGTCAGCATCCAGTATGAAATAATTCGGCTGGGCATTGACCCCGAATACGCTGCGGGCTATGTAGCTGTTCACGCGGCCAACGTCCTTGAGGGTTTTTCCGTCGGGAGTTTGCACCCAGGATGATTCGGGGAGTTTCTGCTTGTCATCGGTGTAGAGGGCCACAAGGACGAAGTTGTCCTTCAGGCGCTGCAGCACCTGAGGATCGCTCCACACCCTTGCTTCCATTTCACGGCAATTGACGCAGCCGTGTCCGGTAATATCCACGAACACCTTACGTCCGCTTTCTTTTGCAGCCACAAGACCTTCCTCAATCGTCCCGTAGGCGCTTAGTCCGTGGGGCATGCGTATCAGCCCGTATGCCGGCAGATACTCCCCCTTCGGGAGTTCGCCCTCCGGGCTCACCCCACCATCCCTTCGGGACGGTCCCCCCGCTATCGAACCGCGGGTGTTACGTCCCTCAGAGGGAGTATCTGCCGCATACGAGGAGATGACAAAGTCCTGCGTTTCAAGCGGAGGCAGATAACCCGATAGAGCCTTCAAGGGCGCTCCGAACATGCCGGGAATCATATAGACCACGAAGGAGAACACAGCAATGGCTAGGCCCAGACGGCCGATACCAATGTGCTTCACCTCGTCATCGTACTTGAAACGAATCTTGCCGAGGAGATAGAACCCAAGCAGGGTAAAACAGACTATCCAGATGGCAAGATAGACCTCACGGTCCAGAATGCCCCAGTGGTATGTCTGGTCAGCGACACTCAGGAACTTGAATCCCAGAGCAATCTCGATGAAACCCAGCACCACCTTCACGCTGTTAAGCCATCCTCCGCTCTTGGGAAGACTCTTGAGAAGCGAAGGGAAAAGGGCCAGCAGGGTAAACGGCAGGGCAAATGCAATGCTGAATGCCAGCATAGTAACCATAGGAGCCCAGAACTCTCCGGAGGTGGATTTGATAAGGACCGTGCCGACTATCGGACCGGTGCAGGAGAAGGATACCAGCACCAGTGTAAGCGCCATGAAGAATACACCTGCCAGACCGGCCTTGTCGGACTTCTTGTCGGAAGAATTCACCAGCTTGGAAGGCATCGTAATCTCGAAAGCACCGAAGAAGGATGCGGCAAAGGCCATGAACACCAGGAAGAAGATGATGTTAGGCAACCAGTGCGTAGCAAGCCAGTTGAATATGTCGGCAGTAACAGCAGAGCCACCCAGAAGCCAGGTAAGGCCGATGATAATGCTTATCGGCACCGTGTACAGCAGCACTATGAAAAGGCCGTAAATCAGGGCCTTGAACTTGCCCCTGGCGGGATTCTCGTTGCCTTTGACGAAGAAGGAGACCGTCATGGGCACCATAGGGAACACGCAAGGCGTCAGCAACATCGCAAATCCCCACAGTATCGCCTCCAATATCAACCCCCAAAGTGATTTTCCCTTAGACTGTATCGGGCCGTCCGTCAGGGTTGTACCCCCTGAAACCGTCTCGCTACGCTCGACCCCACCGTTCGCTTCGCTCACGGTCCCCCCTCTTACAGTGCCGAGGGTGGCATGTGTTTCAGGGGGTACACCCTGTGAACGGCCAGTCCCTGCAGCGGAGGGATGAAGGTCGTATTCCAGTTCTTCAGGGCTATGGCAGCTTTCGCCCACGCAAGAAATCCACTGCAAAGTGCCGTGGACCTGGTCGAGAGGGACTACGGGAGTGCCGGTAAATACGATGCGGGAAGTACCATCCTCGCCGGTCACCACCTCCGTCTCCCACTTGACAGTGGTATCGGGAAGCCCCTGGGCACAAGCAAGCAGCCCCGGAAAGAGGGCTGCTGCAAGAAACGCTATAAGGCGCAGTCTATTCATGATTAGCTATTTGGCATATGCTACCGAACGTGTCTCCCTGATAACGGTGATCTTCACCTGTCCGGGATAAGTCATCTCGTCCTGGATACGCTGGGCGATATCGGAAGAGAGACGGGCGGCATCGTCGTCGCTGACCTGCTCGGCTCCAACGATCACGCGGAGCTCACGGCCGGCCTGGATAGCATAAGACTTGGTGACACCCGGATAAGCGGCCGCCAGGTCTTCCATACCCTTGAGACGCTTGATGTAGGATTCGATAACCTCACGGCGGGCACCGGGACGGGCGCCGGAGATGGCATCGGCGACGAGCACGATGGGAGAGATGGTGGAAGTCATCTCCATCTCCTCGTGGTGGGCACCGATGGCGTTCACGATTTCAGGGCGCTCCTTGTACTGCTCGGCAAGCTTGGCACCGAGTATTGCGTGAGGCAGATCGGGATCCTCGTCGGAAACCTTACCTATATCGTGAAGAAGGCCGGCACGCTTGGCAAGCTTGGGATTGAGCCCGAGTTCGGATGCCATGACAGCGGCGATGTTCGCGACCTCGCGGGAGTGCTGCAGAAGGTTCTGTCCGTAGGAAGAACGGTATTTCATACGGCCGATGAGCTTTACGAGCTCTATATTGAGGCCGTGAATGCCCATATCGATGCAAGTACGCTTGCCGGTTTCGAGGATTTCGTCTTCAAGCTGTTTGCTGACCTTAGCGACGACCTCCTCGATACGTGCGGGATGGATACGTCCGTCCACGACCAGCTGGTGGAGGGCAAGACGGGCGACTTCGCGGCGCACAGGGTCGAAAGCGGAGAGCATAATGGCATCGGGAGTGTCGTCAACCACGATCTCGACGCCTGTAGCGGCCTCCAGGGCGCGGATGTTACGGCCCTCACGGCCGATGATGCGGCCCTTGACCTCGTCGTTGTCGATGGGGAAGGTGGTGACTGCGTTCTCGATGGCAGTCTCGGTAGCAGTACGCTGAATGGTGTTGATGACTATCCTCTTGGCCTCCTTGGCGGCATTCAGACGGGCATCGTCCATAGTGTCGTTGATGTAGGCCTGGGCTTCTGTGCGGGCTTCGGCCTTGAGGTTCTCCACCAGCATGGTCTTCGCCTCGGCGGCAGTCATACCCGCGATAGTCTCAAGCTGCTTGTTCACCTGTGCGGTGAGTTTGTCGCATTCTTCCTGCTTACGTTCGAGATTTTCCATCTGGGCACGCACCTGGCCACGTGCGCTGTCGATTTCGTGCTGCTTGCGGCCAAGTTCGCTGGCCTGCTGCCCCAGCTGGGATTCCTTCTGACGCACCGCATTCTCCCTCTCCTGAATCTGCTTGTTCTTGTTGCTTATATAATCTTCGTGCTCGCTTTTCAGCTGCAGGAACTTCTCCTTTGCCTGAAGTATCTTCTGCTGCTTGATCTGCTCAGCCTCGATCTCGGCTTTCTGGATGATAGCCTCGCCACGTCCTTTCGTAGAAGCTTTGTGGACGAGTATGTAAATGGCCAGTGCCACTATGGCACCTGCAATGGCCGACAATAGGTAGTACAACATATATAGAGTTAATGGTTAGTATTTCAAACAAAACGGCATCTGCCATAAAGTGCAGATGCCGTAAGAAACCCGTTAGTCCTCAGCAGAAAATAATTTCTGTATGATTTGGGCTCCGTTCCGTATCAAGCTTCCTGTCAAGCAGGCCTGCCATACCCGGCCCGAGTTCACCCGGTTCCGTGGAACTTGTTTGTTTCAGCAAGGACGGACTAACGGTTGTTTTCTATATCCTTCAGATAGGCGCCGAGCTCGGAGAGAAGTTTCTCGTTTTCCGAAGAAACGTCGTTGAACTTCTTCTGGGACTGCAAGCGCGAGACTGTCTGCGTCAGCAAGACGAAGATCACCTTTTCAAGGAGGGGACGGCTTGGATACTTCTCATCATAGCGCAGGAGCATCTTATTGATGTCCTCCGCAGCGAACCTCATCATACTCTCCATTTCAGGAGTTTCAGCATTCACGGTAAAATTTTGGTTCGCTATGTTGAGAGTAATCTTCTGTGCCATCAATTACGCCTCCAACAAATCAATGCATTTGTCAATCTCTGCAATCAGCTTGGTCAAGCGCTGCTTGGCTTCGGGATTGCCCTCGGCCGAGGCGAAAGCGCTGGTAAGCCGCTGATTGTCTATCTGTCTATTCAAATCAGCAATCTGCTTTTTGCAGGCCTCCAGTTCATTCCTGGTCTGAGAGAGAAGTGCAGCATTGTCATCCGCGCGCTTTTTTTCGCCTTCATACAGGGCGATGAGCTTGTTGACATATGTTCTGATCTGCTCTAACATAAACCGGGCCTTGAAGGCCTACGAATACAAATGTAGTAATTTTTAAGCAATTTTATCATTTTCCTTTTCAGGAATGGTCACTTTTCTATAACGCTTCTGGCGTTTGCGCCACCTTTCCTTGGCGTACTCCTGCATATCGCTCACCTCATCCATCTCGTCCATTATTTCGAGCCCGAATACGGTTTCGATGATATCTTCGAGCGTAAGAATGCCCTGGAAGCATCCGTAATCGTCGATAATCAATGCTATCTGCTCGCGGCTCTTGAGGAGTTTCTCCCAGATATCCGACAGGGAAGACTCTTCGTTGAAGAAGGAGATGTCGCGCTTTATGTCCTTCAGAGTCTCGCTGAACTTATCCTCCGCAAGATCCTCGAGGGCATCGTCACGGAGAATGTAGCCCGTGATATACTCGGGCGATTCGGCATATACCGGTATCCGGGAATGGTGCTCGAACGCATCCGTATCGAAATACTCCTTCAAGGTCATGGATTCGGGGGCCACGGAGCATACGACCCTCGGAGTCATTGCCTCATAGGCCTTGACGTCGTCGAGCTTGATTATGTTCTGGATGACCTTGTTCTCGTTGCGGTCTATGACTCCTTCCTCCTCCCCCACATTGGCCATTGCGGACACTTCCTCACGGCTGATGGAGGCCTCGTCCTCCGGGGAGTCTATCCTGCTGCTGATGTAGCGTATGAGTTTCACCAGAGGGTACATTATCACCAGCAGCACCGAGATTCCCCTGGTGGTGAAACCCATCAGGCTGCGGTACTTCCTGGTTCCTATGGTCTTGGGGATAATCTCGGAGCAGATCAGTATGAGCAAGGTGGTGAGGGCGGACATCCATCCTACCCACACGCTGCCGAAGGCCTTGGTGGTAAGCACGCCGACCAGCGAAGCGCCGAAGGTATTGGCGATGGTATTCATCGCCAGGATGGCCGCTATGGGCCTGTCTATATCGGTCTTATATCTTTTGAAGAGAATGGCCGGACGATAGCCCTCTTCCTCCCTCATGATGATGTAGGACAGAGGCGTGGACATCAGCACGGATTCCAGTATGGAACACAGGAAGGAGATTCCTACCGTCAGTGCCAGGTCCAGCAAAAGCAGAAACACGTGGATCATTATACCTGTTTAATCAGAGTTTTGGCGCAAAGGCTCCGCCATTCGCTCGGGCTGCATCCGTACCTCATATGGAACTGCTTGCGGAAATTGCACTTGTCAGGAATGCCGACGCGGGATGCGACATCGAGTATCTTGCAATCAGGCTCGTCCATTATGATGCGATGGGCCTCCTCCAGTCGCAGTATCCTGCGGAAAGAGGTGAAGCGCTCCTTGATAACCGTGGAAAAGAAATATGAAAGGGTTTCCTCTGATACTTCGAAACTCGTGGCTACATCGGCCAAGGACTGGTCGGTAAGGCAATACCGTTTCTCTTCGACCCAAAGCTTCAGCTTACGTATAATCCTGGCATCAACCTTACGCTGATGCGTCTCGGCTGGCTTGCGGCCCCGCTTAGAAATTATACGATAAAAAGTCTGCATCGACATTGGCGACGATAATTAAAAGTCCAAGTTTTCACAAGTTCGCAAAAATATTTTAATTTTGCACCATTATGTTCGAAAATTTATCAGAAAGACTAGAAAAATCATTCAAAATACTCAAAGGTGAGGGTAAAATCACCGAAGTAAATGTAGCTGAAACACTTAAAGATGTCCGCCGCGCGCTTCTCGATGCCGACGTAAGCTACAAGGTAGCGAAGGACTTCTGCGACCGCGTAAAGACCAAAGCAATTGGTACAGGCGTCCTTACGGCCGTCAAGCCCCAGCAGATGATGGTGAAGATAGTCCACGACGAACTGGTTTCGTTCATGGGCGAAGATTCCTACGACATTAATGTCAAAGGCAATCCTGCCGTCGTGCTGGTCGCCGGTCTCAACGGTTCCGGTAAGACGACCTTCAGTGCCAAGCTCGCCCTCTGGCTCAAGCGAAAAGGCATCAAGGTAATGCTCGCGGCCTGCGACACCTTCCGCCCCGCAGCTATCGACCAGCTCAAGACCCTGGCTTCCCAGATCGACGTGCCCGTGTACTCAGTCGAGGGAGAGAAAGATCCTGTAAAGGTAGCGAAAGCTGCCATCTCCCAGGGCGGACAGCAGGGATACAGCGTAATTATTGTCGATACTGCCGGCCGCCTCAGCGTGGACCAGGAGCTGATGGACGAGATACGCACGATGAACGAGGCCGTTAAGCCCAGCGAGAGCCTTTTCGTGGTAGATGCCATGACCGGCCAGGATGCAGTCGCATCCGCCTTGGCGTTCAACGATGCCATAGACTACGACGGCGTGGTGCTCACCAAACTGGACGGTGACACCCGCGGAGGTGCCGCCCTCTCCATCAAGGCCGTAACCGGCAAGCCCGTCAAGTTCGTTTCCACGGGCGAGAAAATGGAGACCCTGGACGTCTTCCACCCCGACCGTATAGCCGACCGCATCCTCGGAATGGGCGACGTGGTTTCCCTCGTGGAGAAGGCCCAGCAGGCCGTAGACGAGAAGGAGATGCGCGAAACGCGCAAGAAGCTGGCCAAGAACCAGTTCAACCTGAACGACTTCTACAATCAGATACAGCAGGTCCGCAAGATGGGCGACATCAAGGACCTGGCATCTATGATTCCCGGAATGGGCAAGGCCATAAAAGATGTCGACATCGACAACGACAAGGCCTTCAAGACCACCGAAGCCATCTATCACTCGATGACTCCCTACGAACGCGAGCATCCCGAAGCCATAAACGGAAGCCGCCGCCGCAGGATTGCAGGCGGCAGCGGTACTTCGGTCGAAGAGGTGAACAAGCTCCTCAAGCAGTTCGAGGGCTCCCGTAAGATGATGAAGATGGCCGTGGACGGCTCCCTTGCCCAGAGGCTCAAGAACTTCCGCGGCTAGAACAGCAGCTTAAGATCGGCATCTATCTTCCCGTCGGCCTCCCCCTCGGGAACGAATTTCCACGAACCTATGAGTGCGGGATCGGAGATGGTCCCGTGGTCTATCAGGCCATATTCATTTATGTACCTGTAAACGAACTCGCGTATCTCCTCGTACTTCCCTATCGTCCGCCCTTCTATTTCGGATGCGGGGATGCCCGCGCCCCTGATTATCAGTCCTCCCCCGCCGTTGGCACGATAGGATGTCATAGCCACCTTGTACTCGGCATTGGCATCGAAGGGCCTGCCGTCCGCGAGCGAGGATATTTCCACCCTCCCGCCTTTCGCCTTGGTGATATCGACGGTATAGACTATGCCTGCGGCGGAATCGAAATTGTACGGCCTGTTCTCGAAGGACCATCCCGCCTGGTTGTTGCGGGGATCGTCGTGCTTGCGGATACGCAGCACGTGGCCGCTGGCGGGGTCTGCCAGCCATCCGTCATAGGATTCTTCCAGATAATCCTTAATCTCCTTGCCGCTCAGCTTCATGACGAAGAGCTGGTTCTCGTAGGGATATACGGTGAAAAGGTCGTTGTAGATAAGCACGCCGGCCTTCACCTTGCCGTTGTAGGTAAGAGGTGCGGCAAATGAGACATCGGCGCCGGTACTCTTAAGCTGGACACTGTGCAGCAAGTTCAGATAGTCGCTCATGCCGGCATAGGCGTCGCGGGTGCGGAGTTCCATCGCCAGTGCCCCTATCTCCCGCGTCGAGAAAGCCTTCACCGTCTCGTAATCCTTGCGGAAAGCATCGCGCATCGCGGCATCCACCTTGTCCTTGTCTATCTTTATCAGGCTTGCGCTGACATCCTTCGAAACCACCTTTCCCTTTTCTACATTGACCTCCAGCACGCCATGGCCCAGATACTTGGCACGGTTGCCCGTATTTATCAGCGCCCTCTTTCCGTCGCAGAAAGTCACCTGCCTGTGGTCGTGGGAGCATACCACGAAATCCACTCCCTTCAAGCTTTCGTACAGATCCAGGCCCTCCGCCTCGGAACTGCTGCGCTTCCCGTCGCCGGTGGCGGAATGGACGGACACTATCACTACATCCGGCTTAAACTTAGCAGTATAGCGGTCAACATCCTCCTGCACCAGGGGGATGAGGTCGAGAAAATGCATACCTTCGTATATCTTGGCGTCCACCCAGGTATCGTTCCGGGGATTGGTATATCCCAGCACCAGCACCTTGAGCCCGGCCCTGCGGAATGTCTTGCAGACCTGGAAATAAGGCTTCCCATCCTTGTCGCGCATCGCATTTCCTGCGAGGAAAGGTATGCCGTGGGAACGCAATTCCTTCCGCACCCTGTCATATACCGGATGACCGGTCTCTATATCGTGGTTGCCGACAGTGATGGCATCGTATCCCATATAGGAAACTATGCGGGAGAAAAGATGCTCGCTCTTGGTATCGACATAGTTGTAATAGTAGGAGGCGTTGTCCCCCTGGAGACAGTCGCCGGCATCGACAAGCAGCACGTTTTCCTTGCCGTCGGCAGTGCGTATGCTGTCCACGTAGCTGTTGACAGCCATGAGGCTGAGTTTGGTCCTGCCACCTACATAGGTAGAGTCGAACCAGCATCCGTGGACGTCGTTGGTAGTCAGAAGATGAAGGGTATGGATGCCGTCCTTAGGGCCGCAGGCTGCAAGGAGAAGCATCAAAGGGAAGAAAAAGAGCTTTCTCATATCAGTGTGATTGCAGGACAAATATAAAAAAAGAGTGTTACTTTTGCAATTATGACAAAGACGGCGACAAAGATAGAGATCATCAAGTTCCCGATCAAGATTTCACGCTCCGACAAAGTGATGATACTGGGGAGCTGTTTTGCCAAGGAGATCGGCGCCCATATGGCAGAGGATGGCTATGACGTGGTTACCAATCCCTTCGGGACCCTGTATAATCCCATATCCATAGCCAATTCCATAGCCAGGATGGACCATTGCGTCCTGTTCAGGCCGGAGGAATGCGTGGAGATGGGCGCGGGAGCCGGAAAGATCTGTTCCTGGTGGCATCATACCTCCTTTGCAAGGACAGACGCAGCCGACTTCCTTTCCAACGCAAACAGGGCCCTGGAAGAAGCATCGGCCTTCTGGAAGGGATGCAACAAAGTCATCATCACCCTTGGCACCGCAATGGTATGGAAACTCGTATCCAGCGGTGAAGTGGTTTCCAACTGCCTGAAACGGCCTTCCAGAGAGTTTTCGCACGAAATGCTTTCGGTAGGGCAGGTCAGTTCCGTACTCCGCAGGATAGTGGATTCCCATCCCGAAAAAGAATTCATCTTCACCATTTCCCCCATACGGCATATGGGAGAAGGCGCGCATCTCAATACCCTCAGCAAGGCCACCCTCCATCTTGGCCTGCCTTCCGGAGAGCGGGCAGCGTACTTTCCTGCTTACGAAATACTGCTGGACGAACTCCGGGATTACCGATGGTTCGCCGCCGACCTGGTCCATCCTTCGGAGGAAGCGGTCGGACAGATATGGGAGAGATTCAAAAGCGCCATTTCCTGAAAAGACAGAACCCGACCTCACGGCCGGGTTCCTTCCTTGGTATAGTGTAGTTCTGAATAGTTTTATTGTTTTGGCGTTAGAATAATGCCTTTATTATCTCTTCTTTCGTTATATCCAAAAGCCGTGCCTTTTCTGCAAATTTCGGCAATTCTTCTTTCAAAAATTTTTCTTTTGCCTCTTTACGTATGTTGGCAGCGGCATTTTCCGCAACAAAAAAACCTATTCCACGCTTGTTGTAGATAACTCCGTCATCGGTGAGAGTATCGTACGTACGCGCTACGGTATTGGGATTAACACCTATCTGGGCACCGTACTCCCGCACTGAAGGGATTCTGTCCTCCGCCTTCAGTTCACCTTGAAGAATGCGGTTGCATATTGCATCTGCAATCTGAAGGTATATAGGTTTGTTACTGTCGAAATCCATAATTTAGTGCTTTATGGTCTTTATCCTATAGTACAATCCGCCGAAGAATGCCAGGAATTCGACGAAATACATCACTATGGAACTGGTATTCAAAGTCCTTATCACGCTATCATCGGTGATAGTCTCGCTAGTCAAGGAAGGGTTTCCGCCTATGATCCCTATGGCAATCGAGAATATGAATCCTATCGCCATGAGGGAAAGGAAAGTGTAAACCACCTTGTTCTTGCGGAAGATCACGGCACCCAGGGCAAAGCATAGCGCATTGGCGCTCCAGTTCAGATAGGAAACCACAGGAGAGTTGAACACGAAATCCACGTTTTCGGTGTTCAGATGCGAAAGGATGCTGTCCAGGCCATTGAACAAAGTCGTCAGCCCCATTCCGTGATAATTTGGAATCAGACTCATTACTGCATCACAAGCAACAATGGAACCGAACCAAAGAGCAGGAGCAGCTATGCAGAGCACGACAAGCATGGAAAGGAACTTCTCGAAGGCCGAAGCCGGGATAAGAACCCAATCGCTACCTGCTTTCTTGCTTGTCAGGAACCCATATACCCTCACAGGGAAGGCGATGGTGACTATAACGAAGGACACGATGTAGGCCGCAACGATTCCAAAAACGCTGAATTGACCAAGATGCCCCCTGAATACAAGGCAGATTATCTGGTAGATAAGGTAGAACCACAAGGGTAGAAGAGCGGTGATTATGACGCTCAAGCCAGCCTTGCGCCAGGATGTCAGCAGATCATATGAAAGATACTTGCCGAAGCGGTTTAAATCGAAAGTCTTATTCATGGCTGAAAATTCCTTTAATTAAATCTTTGTGTTTGTGCACGGTATTGAAGAGAGCTTCTACATTGATCTTGCTCTCCACGCCGGTGGTGTTGGGATAAACCTGGATGAATCCGCCAGGTACCTGCTCGGAATAGAGGCTTTCGGGATTCAGCACGGTACCGTAATCGAAGAAGAGTTTGGAAGTAATCTCCTCGACCGAGGCATTCAAGAGCACATCCCTGTTGTCAAGGATTATGATAGGATCGATGAGGTTCTCGAGATCCTTTACCTGATGAGTGGAAATGACGATGGTCGAGTCCTCGCGGGTGAAGCTCATTATGGCCTTGCGGAACTGTGCCTTGGAGGGAATGTCAAGACCGTTGGTGGGTTCGTCGAGATACAGATATTTGGTCCTGCAGGCCAGTGCGAAGGAAATCCAAGTCTTCTTAAGCTGGCCAGCGGACATCTGATTCATCTTCTGTTCGGTGTCCATCTCGAAAATCTTCATCACTTCCTTGAAGATATCGATGGAGAACTCAGGCCAGAACACTCCTCTGTCGTGTGCGAAGGTCCCTGCCTTAGCCTCGATGGCTGCCACCTCGTCGGGAAGATAGAATTGAGATGAAAGAAAAGCGGGTTCGCGGTCGAAAGGATCGTGACCATCGACGTCGATGGCTCCGGACTGAACCTGCTTAAGGCCACAGAGCAGAGTAAGCAGAGTGGTCTTGCCCACGCCGTTCTCACCCAGCAGCCCGTAGATTTTTCCCTCTTCCAAATTAAGGGAAATATGCTCCAGACAGGGTTTGACCCCATAACTGTAATTGATGTTACCTATTCTTATCATAGTGTATTAGTTTAATAGTACACTGCAAAGATAGATATAAAAATCATACTTGCAAATTTTTTTTGAAAATTTTTGTTTAATTTGTAGAAGAAAGCTAAAACTACTGACAATGAGAAGGATTCATCTCGGACTACTCCCCCGCGTGCTTATCGCTATCGTACTTGGCGTGGTGCTTGGTTTATTCGTTCCGGACTGGTTCACGCGCATTTTTCTGAGCTTCAACGGCATCTTCTCCCAGCTGCTGGGATTTATGATACCGCTGATTATAGTGGGGCTTGTGACTGCTGCCATAGGCGACCTGGGCAATGGTGCCGGGAAGATGCTGCTGGTGACCGTGCTTATAGCATATCTCGACACCGTGATAGTGGCCCTGGGCGGATTCGGAGTCAGCAATGCATTCTTCCCTACCATAGTATCAAAGGTCGGCAGCGCCGCGGACCTTGCGGAAACAGCAAGCCTTAGCCCCTACTTCAGCATATCCATCCCTCCGATGTTTGACGTTATGACTGCCCTGGTCTTTGCCTTCATTATGGGGCTGTGCATAGCTAATTCGGAGATGCCGCTGCTCAAATCCTTCTTCGGCGAATTCAAGTCTTTCATCGCCCGGGTAATAGAGAAACTCATAATTCCGCTTCTTCCTATATATATATTCGGCATATTCCTGGAGATGACGGCAACCGGGAAAGTCTTCAGCGTGCTGAAGGTCTTCACCCTCATAATCGTAGTCATCTTCGCCCTCCATATAATAGTACTGCTCTACGAATTCGCGGTAGCCGGTCTCTTCACAGGGCGTAACCCTTTCAAACTGCTCGGGAAAATGCTGCCGGCCTATTTCACGGCCCTTGGCACCTCTAGCTCTGCCGCCACCATCCCCGTGACGCTCAGACAATGCGTGGAGAATGGCGTGAAGGAGGATGTGGCAGGCTTCACCGTGCCGCTGTGCGCCACAATCCATATGCCCGGCAGCGCGATGAAGATCACCTGCTGCGCCGTAGCCGTGTGCCTGATGTCCGGAATGCCTTTGGAATTCGGCACCTTCCTGGAATTCGTACTGATGCTTGGCATAATGATGGTCGCCGCCCCCGGAGTGCCCGGAGGTGCCATTATGGCCGCCCTGGCGCCACTCAGCTCCATTCTGGGTTTCGATGCCGAGCAGCAGGCACTTATGATCGCATTGTACATCGCCATGGACAGCTTCGGCACCGCCTGCAACGTCACCGGCGACGGCGCCATCGCCCTGATCATCCAACGCCTCTTCAAAAAATAACGCACGCCCTTTGCGCCGTGCGATGCTGGAGTGCGCCGTGGCATGGAACGGTATGGACGATGCTGTGGTACGCCGCGGCGTGCGAGAGCCCAGCGGACGGGGAATGCAGGTACCGGGCCCCTTTTTCTTGGGGCCCGGACCTGCCCTTTCCCCGGCGCGGATAGAAAGCCGCGGCGAAAACGAAGCGGATAGAAAGCCGCGGCGAGGACAAAAAAAGCCGGCCCGGAAGGGTCGGCTAGGAATCAAAGGCGGGCCGGGATCTACTCCTCGGCAGGCTTCATAGTAGTATAGACGTTGGTAACGTCCTCATCATCCTCCAGCAAGCCAATAAGCTTCTCGAGAGTAGAACGCTGCTCGGCAGTAACCTCCTTGAGCTCCACGTTAGGGATCTGCTCGAAACCACCGGAAATCAGCTCATAGCCATTCTCCTCGATGTACTTCTGGATAGCACCATAAGAAGCATAATCACCGTAGATGACGACCTCCTTGCTTTCGTTGTCGTCCTTGTCGACCACGGTCTCCTCGAAAACCTCCTCGGCACCGTAGTCGATGAGCTCGAGCTCGAGTTCCTCGATATCCAGGCCTTCGCTTTCCTTGATGCGGAAGACGCACTTATGGTCGAACATAAAGGCAACGCTGCCGCTGGTACCGAGCGAACCTCCGCACTTGTTGAAATAGCTGCGGACGTTTGCGACAGTACGGGTATTGTTGTCGGTTGCGGTTTCAACAAGGTATGCAATGCCATAAGGGCCGTAGCCTTCGTAGATAACCTCCTTGAAGTCACCCTGCTTGCTCTCGGTAGCCTTCTTGATGGCACGCTCGATATTCTCCTTAGGCATCTGCTCGCTGCGGGCCTCCGCCATAAGGGCGCGGAGACGAGGGTTGCCGGTCACATCGGGGCCGCCCTGCTTTACGGCGATGGTAATTTCCTTTCCAAGTTTGGTGAAGGTGCGGGCCATATGACCCCATCTCTTCATCTTCCTTTCCTTACGGAATTCGAATGCGCGTCCCATCGTCTACTCCTCCACTGCTGCAATGTAACGATCGATATCGAAAGCCTCGATGCTCTGAGGATATTTGTCCTTGATAGTCTTATAGCACTCGAGGGCGGCAGCCTTGTCGCCGAGCTGCTCGAGGGCGAGACCTTCCTTCACGAGATAGGAAGCAGCAAAAGCATTGTCAGCCTTGGCAACAGCCTTCTTGAAAGCAGAAACAGCGTTCTTGTAATCCTCGAGACCCACATAGGCGTCACCTTCGCAAGCGAGGGCACGGGCTGCGAGGATGGGCTCTTTGCCGTTGTATTTCTTGAGATAGCTGATGGCGCTCTCGAAGTTGCCGAGCTGGAGCTCGCAGATACCGGCGTACATATAGACAGCCTTGCCGGCCTTGGAGCCATAGGTGTCGATGATCTCGGCGAAACCGAGGACGTTGCCGTCGCCGTTGAGAGCAATCTCGTATTCACCCTTCTGGAAGTTAGCTTCGGCGGGGAATGCCTGCTCCTGTGCTTCTGCGCACTTGGGCTGGTAGATAAACCTCTGATAGCCGAGGATGGCGAGCCATACTACGACGACCGCTGTGAGTGCTCCCCAGATTGTCTTCTTGTAATTCTCGTAAAACTGTTCGAACTTGGAGACGCTGTTTTCTACCTGCTCCTGACGAACTTCTTCTTTGCTTTTGCTCTTAGTAGCCATATTGATTTTCGTTTGTATATTCTGAATAGCCTGCAAAATTACAAAAATTAGTATTTATTTCCAACAGCATTTGCTACAGGGATAGTCCCGATTCCGAACGACCTGCCACCCCCGGCTAGGGGGCGGGGCCCTTTAGGGAGGGGGTCGGAGGAACGGAACTATCCCTGTAGCAAGGTGTGGGGATTAATTCTGATGTGCAGGCCGCAGGAGATCCAGGACGGTTTTCACGGGATTGAAAGTCTGCAGCGGCACCTCGACGAAAAGAGTATTCCAATCACTCATGGAGCCATTCCACAGCCCGGGCAGTTCCAGCGCACGCAACTCCCTGCCCTGGAAGCTCTTGGAGGAGATGAATCCGGCATCCTGGTCCACATACTCCAGCAGGTCGAACTTCTCCCCGCAGTAGTTCCGCAGGCAGCATACAAGGTCCACCGGATTGAAGTGGGTGGCAGAATTGAGGGCAGCGACCGCTGACGCATCTTCCTTATTTATCTGGACGCTTTCCAGAATCTGTAGGGAGGTGCTTCCGTCCTTTCCGCGGATTATGAAAGGGCCGCCTCCCGGTTCACCCTGATTCCTGACCATACCGCAGACGCGCACAGGCCTGTCCAGCTTGGCGCGCAGGGCTAGAGCGCGCTCCTTGCAGCTGCGGGCCTGGGGAATCTCTATGCACAATTCCTCCCTAAGGAAATCCTCTATCTCATTGCATAGCTGCTGGGCCTCATCATTGGCATAGGGGTCAATCGACAAGGAATTGTATCCGGGAAGATATGGATAAGCATCCGTCGGCTGAGCGGCGGCGAACTGATCGAGAGCGAAAAGATAGCCGAAGATGCGGTCGCGGAGCTGCAGGGCGCATCCCATGAGCACCTTTTTGTAGCGCGCGGTGGTATCCAGCAAACGCTCCACCGCAACATTATCTATGTTCTTGATGGACACCAGTTCCTCCTCCACTTCATTCAGATTGTAGATGAGGGCCCCGTGGCCGGCAGGACGGCGCAGGACGGAACCGTCGTCACAGAGGAAGGGCTCGTTGTCCGGAGTGACCGCTATGGTGTCGGTATCAGGAGACTGGAAGGTGAAACGGATATCATACTTCACCCCATAGCGTTTTTCATAGACGGGCCTGACTTCGGAAAGGGCCTCCTCGAAGATCTTCCTGTGTTCGGGAGAGATGGTAACTACGAGATTGACGCTCCCGTCGGCATTGCGCATATACTTCTGACCTTCGACCAGATGCTCTGCAAGGGCGGTGCGCACTTCGTCGGCATAACGGTGGAACTTCAGCACGCCCTTAGGCTTGCTTCCGTATCCCAGCCCGGGCTCCTTCAGCAACTTGGCGGCCACCGACTTGCAATCCTCGTCGGAATCCGCCGAAGGCTTGCCGAAAAGGGCCTCGTCATAGAAAGCGAAACGGGATATTTCCGCGGTGAGTTTCCTGGTGGCATCATTGGGAGAATCAAGGCCGGCAAAAATGTCCTTGAACATACGCGAGGCCGCGCCCGAAGCAGGCACGAACTTGACCTTGCCCGCTACATCCGCTTCGTCGGCATAGCGTATTGCCTCGTCCTGTTGCTCGTCGTCCAGCACCTTAATCCCCTTTTCCGGGGTGGCGGGAGCGACTATCTTCATCCAGGGGAAACCCTCCCGGAAGTATTTCATCTGCTGATCTATGGTCATATAGTACGGTTATTTATATGTAGAATTCTCTGCGGTAGCGATAGTTGGCCCGGAGCTCCTCGAACCTGTCAGGATTCACGCGGAACATGAAATCGTCGGTGAATACAGGATAATTGTACTGGAAGACCGAGGCGATCTGCCCCTGCTCCAGACCGGTCAGATGCAGTTTCACTGCCTCCAGTTCGGCTATTTCGGTAACAGGGAAGAACTCGTACAAGGGCTCTATCATAAAATAGCGGGCAACGGCCCTCACGGCGGCGGCGGTTGCGCGCTGCTTGCCTTGATGGGAATAACCCGCAATATGGGGGGTGGCGATCGTAGCCGCGGCAATCAGCGCGGGATTCACGTTCGGCTCGTTATTCCAGGTATCTATGATGACAGGGCCGAGCCTGGGCACAGCGCGCAAGAGGGCGTCATCATCCATAATCTCCCCACGGGCCGTATTGATGAAGAAGGCGCCGTATTTCATCTTGGAGAAGAACTCGTCGTTGGCCATGCGCTGGGTTTCGTTGGTAAGAGGCACGCTCATCGAAACTATGTCGGAATTGGCAAGCAGATAATCCAGGCTGACGAACTGAGCGTCTCCCTCCTCCAGGGCCCTAGGAGGATCGCAGAGCAGCACCTTCAGCCCGAGATGGCGGGCCATTCCCTCGATACGGGAGCCCACGTGCCCGGCGCCCACGATTCCCATAGTAGCACGGCCGAGAGGGATGCGCTCGCGGCTGGCTGCACCGTAGAGGGCGGAGAAGACATAGTTCATTACCCCGCCGGAATTGCACCCGGGGGCATTCTGGAAATAGATTCCGTTCTTGATGCAGAAGGGGATGTCGATATGGTCGGTACCTATGGCTGCGGTAGATATCAGCTTGACCGGGGTTCCGCCCAGCAGGGCCTCGTTGCAACGGGTACGGGTACGGATGACCAGGGCGTCGGCATCGAGGAGATCCTCCCTGCTGATGGCTGTTCCGTCCATATAGACGGTCTCTGCATAAGGCTCGAACACTCCCCTGATGAAGGGTATGGCTTGATCTATGACGAATTTCATTTCAGTATGAGTTCTTTGACAGGACCGTCCGGGGCCTCGCCGATGTACAGTTCGTCGGATTGGATACGGGCATTGATCTTATCCCTGAGCACATCCTTCTGCATACGCAGCTGCATACAGATTACGGAAGATGAAAGGGTGATATAGAGTTTACCGTCCCGGAAGAAGCGTTTGATGGTATAGGGGCCGGCGGCCGAAACCTCGTCCCAGGCGGAGAATATGCGATGGGAATTGAAAGTGGCCCGGGCGCCGCCCTCGACTATCATCTGCTTGAAAACCTCTACCAGAGGCAGTGCGGTTTTGCGGGAGATACGGTTAGTCATTGCGGGTGAAAGCGCCTCCCTTCGCCTCGTAATAGGTCCTTTCAGCGGTTATGGAATCCACGATCCCGCTCAGGCGCACCTTGTTGCTGTCAGAGAGGAAAATCTGCCCGAAATCATTGCCGGCCACCATCTTGAGGAGGTTCTGCACCCGGCCCATGTCGAGCTTGTCGAAAAGATCGTCCAGCAAGAGCATGGGGGCGAATCCGCTGCGGGACTTCATCAGGCTGTACTGGGCGAACTTCAGTGCGACCAGGAAAGATTTCTGCTGCCCTTGGGAACCGCAGCGCCTGATGGGCCAACCGTTCAGTTCGAATAGAAAATCATCCCTCTGCACACCTGCACCGGTATATTTGAGTATCGAATCCCTTTCCCTGCGGGAACGAAGCATATCTGCCAGAGGGCCCTTGTCGAGATCCGAACGATAGCTGATGGACACCTGCTCCTTGCCGCCGGAAATCTCGGAGTAGAACTCCTGAACCAGCGGAGAAAGGTCGGAAGAAAGCGCAGAGCGCATCTCGTACACAGGCCGGGCGTGGAGTTCCATCTGGGATTCGATCACATCCAGAAGCTGGGGGTCCGGGTTGCCGTTCTTCAGCATTGCATTGCGCTGGGAAAGAAGCCGGGTATAATTCTGCACGGAATTAAGGTACTCCGCGCTCATCTGCGAAAGCACGGCATTGCAGAACTTGCGGCGCTCTTCCCCGGTTTCGCTTACCATCGCAACGTCGGCAGGAGATACCATCACCACCGGAAGCAGGCCAATATGGTCCGCCAGGCGGCCGTAGGGCTTGTCGTCCCTGCGCAGCTTCTTCCCCGAGCCGTCAACCCTTATGCTGATTCGGGTGTCGGGGGCGGAAGGAAGGCCGTAAAGCCCTGAGAGTGCGAATGATGAGCAACCGTGGCGGAAGTTGAAACGGTCTGAAGGGGAAAACGCGCTCTTGGTCATCGAAAGGTACCAGATGGCATCCAGCAGATTGGTCTTTCCCTCGCCGTTACCGCCTGAGATACAATTGATATTGGGGCAGAAGTCCAGCTCCTGCAACTCTATGTTGCGGAAATCCTGTACCACTATCTTCTTGATATCCATACCACAAATATATGAAAATTATGGCTATATTTGCAAGCTAAATAATGAACTATGAGTATACAACAAGATAAAATCAAGGCCCTTGTCGAGCGCCGTGCGAAAGCCCGGCTCGGAGGAGGCCAGAAAAGGATCGATGCTCAGCACGAGAAGGGCAAACTCACCGCGCGTGAACGTCTCGCCCTGCTGCTTGACGAAGGAAGTTTCGAGGAATTCGATATGTTCGTCCAGCATCGCTGCACGAATTTCGGGATGGAAGCATCACATCCGGATGGCGACGGAGTGGTTACCGGTCAAGGCACCATCGCTGGCCGTCCGGTTTTCGTATATGCCCAGGACTTCACCGTCAGCGGAGGTTCGCTCAGCAAGACTATGAGCGAGAAAATCTGCAAGGTAATGGATATGGCAATGCGCGCCGGCGCGCCTGTGATCGGCCTTAACGACTCCGGCGGAGCACGTATCCAGGAAGGCATCGACGCCCTCGCAGGATACGGAGAGATCTTCGAGCGCAACATCCTCGCCAGCGGCGTGATCCCCCAGATTTCCGGGATCTTCGGCCCCTGCGCAGGCGGCGCGGTCTACTCCCCCGCCCTTACCGACTTCACCCTCATGGTCAAGAACACATCCTATATGTTCCTTACCGGCCCTGCAGTCGTGAAGAGCGTCACCGGCGAAGATGTCGACCAGGAATCCCTCGGCGGAGCCAGCGTGCACGCCAGCAAGAGCGGCGTAGCCGACTTCGCAGCCGAGGATGAGCAGGATGGAATCGACACCATCAAGCGCCTGCTTAGTTTCCTACCTCAGAACAACATGGAGACGGCTCCCTTCCGCCCCAGTGCCGACCCTCTGAACAGGATGTCGGACATGCTCAACGAGATTATCCCCGACAATCCCAACAAGGCCTACGATATGTACGAAGTAATCAACGCCGTCGTGGACGATGCGGATTTCTTCGAGGTGCATAAGAATTTCGCCAAGAACATCATAGTGGGATTCGCCCATATGGGCGGACGCAGCGTCGGAATCGTAGCCAACCAGCCCAAGGTGCTGGCCGGCGTGCTGGACATCAACGCCTCCCGCAAGGCTGCCCGTTTCGTACGCTTCTGCGACGCCTTCAACATCCCCCTTGTCACCCTGGTGGACGTGCCCGGCTTCCTTCCCGGTACCCAGCAGGAATACGGTGCCGTCATCGCTAACGGAGCCAAGCTCCTCTATGCCTACGGTGAGGCCACCGTTCCCAAGGTCACCGTCACCCTGCGCAAAGCCTACGGCGGCGCATACATAGTGATGAGCAGCAAGCACCTGCGCGGTGACATCAACTACGCCTGGCCTACCGCCCAGATCGCGGTGATGGGAGCAGACGGAGCAGTGAACATACTCTACGGCAAAGAGATCAAGGCCGAGACCGACCCTGCCAAGCAGGCTGAGGTTCGCGCCGAGAAGAAGGCCGAATACGAAGAGCTCTTCAACAATCCTTACCAGGCTGCCCAGAAGGGTTACATCGAGGACGTCATAGAGCCTCGCAACACCCGCTTCCGCATTATCCGCGCATTGGAAAGCCTGAACGGCAAGCGTCAGGAAATCCCTGCGAAGAAACACGATAACCTTCCTCTGTAATGGCCACACTTTTGAACTTGACAGCAGGTGCCCAGCGTATGGCGGAGACCGACCCTCACGGGTTCACTCTGGCAATTATCGCCGTTTGCACCGTGTTCACGGCCCTGGTCATCCTGTACTTCGTGTATTCGTTCATAGGCAAGCTTTCCCAACCTTCGGCCCCCAAGGCCAAAAAAAGCAAGAAGGTGAAGGGCGCTCCCGACGAAGAGACGGCCGCAGCGATTGCGATGGCCCTCGAAGCCGAGATTGGCGGAGAGGTCAACGCGGCCATAGCCCTTGCCCTGCATCTTCACCTGAACGACACCGTGCACGATATCGAGCCCGGCATCATCACGATAATTCCCCACGAAAGTGCCTGGGGCAATCCTTTGAACAACTTCAGAAAAAATCCTAAGAAATGAGTCAGTATAAATTCACCATCAACGGTAAGGAATTCGATGTTACCGTTAATTCTGTAGAAGGCAAGAATGCGGCCGTCACCGTGAACGGCGTCGATTATAACGTAGTACTCGAATCCGGTCTGGACGGGAGTCATTCCTCTTCAGCCGTCTCGCTCCGCGAGACCCCTCCCAGCGTTGCTGGGTCCCTCCCTCTTAGCATGCCGAGGGCGGCAGCGGCTTCAGAGGAAAGCGCCCGTCCAGCCCAGAGCGCAGCACCTGCCGTCGCTCCCGGTGCAGGGAAGAAGATCGTTTCGCCGCTTCCGGGCGTGATCATCGAGGTCTGCGTCAAGGAAGGCGAGGCAGTGAAGCGCGGCCAGAAGATCGCCGTCATCGAGGCAATGAAGATGGAGAATGACATCCTCGCCGAATGCGATGGCACCATCTCCGCCATCTATGTCAAAAAGAGCGACTCCGTACTTGAGGGAGCCGATATCGCCAGCATAGCATAAGGATGGGTAACACTATCATAGACAGCCTCCAGCAATTCTGGAGCTTCACCGGATTCGCCAATGCGACCTGGGGCCATCTCACTATGATCGTGATAGGCCTGATATTCATCACCTTGGGTATCAGGAAGCATTGGGAACCCCTTTTGCTGGTCCCTATCGGATTCGGTATAATCATTGGTAACATCCCCCTCTTCTTCGACCCCGCTACAGGCGAAGGTCTGCGCATAGGCGTATATGAAGAAGGATCGGTACTGAACATACTCTATCAGGGTGTGCGCCAGGGTTGGTATCCCCCGCTGATATTCCTGGGAATCGGAGCAATGACCGATTTCAGCGCCCTAATCTCCCAGCCCAGGCTGGTACTTATCGGCGCCGCCGCACAGATGGGCATCTTCGGAGCATATCTGCTTGCACTGCTTCTCGGATTTACTCCTAACGAAGCCGGTGCAATCGGCATAATCGGCGGAGCTGACGGTCCCACCGCCATCTTCCTAAGCGGAAAGCTGGCTCCGGAACTTATGGGCGCCATCGCGGTTTCCGCCTATTCGTATATGGCCCTTGTCCCGGTTATCCAGAAGCCTATAATGCTGCTGCTGACCTCCAAGAAGGAGCGCTGCATCCATATGGCCAAGCCTCGCGTGGTAAGCCAGAGGGAAAAGATAATCTTCCCTATCGTGGGATTCATCTGCACCGCATTCATAGTCCCCTCGGGCCTTCCGCTGCTTGGAATGCTCTTCTTCGGCAACCTGCTCAAGGAATCCGGCGTGACCCGCCGTCTTGCAGAGACCGCACGCGGACCGCTGATCGACGTCGTAACTACGCTGATAGGCCTCACCGTGGGTGCATCTACCCAGGCAGATGTGTTCCTGAACTCCCGTTCGGTAATGATCTTCGGGCTCGGTCTGCTGTCGTTTATTATCGCAACCATCTGCGGAGTATGCTTCGTGAAGATAATGAATCTCTTCTGCCGCGAAGGCCATAAGATCAATCCCCTCATCGGCAATGCCGGAGTAAGCGCGGTGCCCGACAGCGCCCGCGTATCAGAATCCGTAGGCCTCGAATGCGATCCGTCCAACCACCTGCTGATGCATGCTATGGCGCCCAATGTTGCCGGCGTGATCGGCTCTGCGGTCGCAGCCGGTATCCTGCTCGGATTCCTCGGGTAGCTCCGTGGCGGCTAATTAGTTGAAACACAACAGTTAAACACAAAGTCTCCCCCTTGAAAACGAGGGGGAGACTTTATGTTATCTACCTGTCATACAGGCATTTAAGTGCCACGCTATTTCAACACCCCAAGTTCCTTACCGACCTTGATGAAGGCGGCGATGGCCTTGTCGAGGTGCTGCTTTTCGTGGGCAGCGGAAATCTGAACGCGGATGCGGGCCTGGCCCTTGGGAACCACAGGATAGTAGAATCCAGTGACGAAGATTCCCTCTTCCGCCATACGGGCGGCGAACTTTTGGCTGAGGGGCGCATCGTAGAGCATTACGGCCAGGATTGCGCTCTGTGTAGGCTTGCAGTCGAAGCCGGCGGCGAGCATCTTCTCGCGGAAATACTTCACGTTCTCCTGCTGCTTGGTGTGCAGTTCGTCAGACTCCTCGAGCATCTTGAAGAGTTCGATTCCGGCGCCGCAGATCATAGGAGGCAACGAATTGGAGAAGAGATAAGGCCTTGACCGCTGACGCAGCATATCAATGATTTCCTGGCGACCGGTGGTAAATCCGCCCACTGCGCCGCCGAAGCTCTTTCCGAGGGTGCCGGTATGGATATCGATACGGCCGTAAAGATTGAATTCTTCGGCCACTCCATGGCCAGTCTTGCCGACCACGCCCGCGGAGTGGCTCTCGTCCACCATCACGAGGGCATCATATTTCTCGGCAAGCTCGCAAATCTTGTCCATAGGGGCGACATTGCCGTCCATGCTGAAAACGCCGTCGGTGACAATGATGCGGAACCTCTGCGCCTGGGCTTCCTTGAGACAGCGCTCCAGATCGGCCATATCTGCATTAGCATAGCGGTAGCGCACGGCCTTGCAAAGTCGTACGCCGTCGATGATGGATGCGTGGTTGAGAGCATCGGAGATTATGGCGTCTTCTGCCGTTAGCAGAGGCTCGAATACTCCGCCGTTGGCATCGAAGCAGGCAGCGTAGAGGATGGTATCGTCGGTATGGAAATACTTGGCGATGGCTTTTTCCAGCTGACGGTGGATGTCCTGGGCTCCGCAGATGAAACGAACGGAAGACATTCCGTAGCCGCGCTCGTCCATAGCCTTTTTGGCGGCTGCTATCAGGCGGGGATTGTCCGAAAGGCCGAGGTAGTTGTTGGCGCAGAAATTCAGTGCCTTGCTACCGTCTTCCAGAGTGATTTCAGCCCCCTGCGGGGAGCAGATATTACGTTCGCGTTTGTAGAGCCCGGCCTCTTCGATGGCCTTGAGCTCATCCTTCAGATATTGCTGAAATTTGCCGTACATAATTATGATTATTAATTTAGGTTCATTATTACGACAAAAATAGTAAATTTGTCATTGATTTAGTGACACTGAAATGAAAAATGTACTTGTAATCGGTTCAACTGGTCAGATCGGCTCCGAGCTGACAATGAAACTCAGGAAGCAATATCATCAGGGAACCATCGTAGCCGGCTACATCCCCGGCGCGGAACCTAAGGGAGAACTACTCGAAAGCGGGCCGTCCGAAATCGTGAACGTGTGCATGGCCCATCAGATTGCCGAAGCCGTCGACAAGTACGACATCGACACCATCTACAATCTAGCCGCACTGCTTTCAGCGACCGCCGAGCGTCTTCCGCTCAAGGCCTGGGACATACAGATGAACGGCCTGCTTAACATACTGGAAGTCGCCCGCGAAAAGCACTGCGCAGTGTTCACCCCCAGTTCCATCGGTTCTTTCGGCCCCGACACGCCCCGCGACAATACCCCGCAGGATACCATCCAGAGGCCTACATCGATGTACGGTGTCACCAAGGTCGCCACTGAATTGCTTAGCGATTATTATTTCCATAAATTCGGAGTGGATACCCGCTCGGTACGTTTCCCCGGCCTGATCTCCTATACGACCCTGCCCGGAGGCGGGACCACCGACTATGCAGTAGAGATCTACTATGCTGCCGTCAAGGGCGAAGAGTTCGTCTGCCCCATTGCGGCCGGCACATATATGGACATGATGTATATGCCGGATGCCCTGAACGCCGCAGTGAATATAATGGAAGCCGATCCTAGGTATCTCATCCACCGCAATTCCTTCAACATAGCCTCGATGAGTTTCGATCCTGAAGAGGTTTAC
Source organism: Bacteroidales bacterium (assembly GCA_016287875.1). Lineage (GTDB taxonomy): Bacteria > Bacteroidota > Bacteroidia > Bacteroidales > UBA932 > Cryptobacteroides. The sequence continues at coordinate 34,686 of JAEEXQ010000004.1, forward strand.
AGAGCTATCAAGAAGCATTATCCCAACTTCAAGATGCGCTATGAAGTCGATCCCATACGCCAGGCCATAGCCGATAGCTGGCCCAACAAGATGGACGACATCTGCGCCCGCAAGGAATGGGGATGGACGCCGCGCTACAATCTTGAGAAGATGACTGCGGATATGATCCACAATCTTAAAATAAAACTCGGGGCTTAAGCTCCGAGTTTTTCTTTTGCATAGGCGGCGGTAAGGTTGAAGACCTTCTTTCGGGAAGATGGCGCCTCGAACATCGCGTCGTTCATAATCCTTTCGCAGATGGAGCGTAGCCCGCGGGCTCCCAGCTTGTTCTTTATGGCGGTATCCACGATGATATCCAGCACTTTGGGCTCGATTTCCAACTTGATACCATCGATCTCGAACAGCTTCTCATACTGCTTGAGAATGGCATTCTTAGGCTCGGTAAGAATCCTCTTCAAAGCCTTGCGGTCCAGATTATCCAGGCTCATAATTACGGGCAGACGGCCGATAATCTCGGGGATGAGGCCGTACTTACGCATATCCTGGGCTTCTACATACTGCAGCAGGTTATCCTTGTCCACGGCCTGCTTCTCCTCCGAACCAAAACCTATGACGCGGGTATTCAGGCGCTGGGCGATGATGCGGTCGATTCCCTCGAAAGCACCACCGCAGATGAAGAGCACATTCTGGGTGTTGAAGTGGATGAACTCCTGTTCGGGATGCTTGCGCCCGCCGGCAGGAGGGACATTCACCACGCTCCCCTCCAGCAATTTGAGCAGCCCCTGCTGCACACCCTCGCCGGAAACATCGCGCGTGATGGAAGGATTGTCGCTTTTACGAGAGATCTTATCTATCTCGTCGATGAAGACGATACCCATCTCGGCCTGGCTCTGGTCATAGTCTGCATCCTGCAGAAGACGCACCAGCAGGCTCTCCACGTCCTCGCCCACATAGCCGGCCTCGGTCAGCACCGTGGCATCAACGATTGCGAACGGCACCATCAGCATCTTGGCGATGGTGCGCGCCAGCAAAGTCTTGCCGGTGCCGGTAGGGCCTACCAGAAGGATATTGGACTTCTCTATCTCCACACCGTCATCGGAGGAAGATGAGAAATTATGGAGTATCCTCTTATAATGATTGTAAACCGCCACGGAAAGAAGCTTCTTGGCCCTGTCCTGACCGATCACATACTGGTCGAGGAAGGCCTTGATCTCTTTCGGTTTAGGGATTCTGGTCTCTTTCTCTGACATTATTTCTTCTTTTTGCGGAGAATCTTGTCCACCATTCCGTATGCGAGGGCTTCCTCTGCATTCATCCAGTAGTCGCGGTCGGCATCGGCGAACACCTTGGCGAAAGGCTGTCCGGAATGCTCGGCAATGATGCGGCAGAGCTCATCGCGCGTCTTTTCGATTTCCTTGGCGGCGATGAGTATGTCGGATGCCTGCCCGCGGGCACCTCCGAGAGGCTGATGGATAAGCACCCGGCTATGAGGCAAGGCAGAGCGCTTGCCCTTGGTGCCGGCGCAGAGAAGCACGCTGCCCATCGAAGCGGCCATACCGGTGCAGACGGTTGCGATGTCCGGCTCCACGATCTGCATCGTATCATAGATTCCCAGACCGGCCGACACGCTACCGCCAGGAGTGTTCAGGTAGAGGGTGATATCGGCATTGTTGTCGGAAGAAGATGCCAGGAAAAGCAGCTGGGCCTGGATGATGTTGGCCACGTCGTCGTCGATGGGGACACCGAGGAAGATGATGCGGTCCATCATCAGGCGGCTGAACACATCCATCGAGGCCACGTTCATCTTGCGCTCCTCGATGATGGTGGGATTGATGTACGAATCGTTTGCCGAAGAATAACGGTGCAGGGTCATCGACCCTACACCGAATTCGGACTTCGCAAATTTCTCGAAATCAGACATATTGATTAAAGTTCGCGGAATTTCTCAGAAGTGATCTTCTTGGCCTTTACGGTCACCTCCTCCTTGAGCTTGCCGAGGACTTTGCCATCCTCTACCTGCTCTACGAGACGGTCGATCTGGGAACGGTCCTGCATCATATTCTGGACGGCCTCCTTGACCACCTCTTCGGGAACGTTGGGCATACCGTACATTGCGTACTGATAGTGGACATAAGCCACTGCTGCATCCTGGATATCCTTCTGCTCCACCTTGAAATCATACTTGCGCATAAAGGCGGAACGGACGAGCTGCCAGCGGAAGTCGGCTACGAAGCCGTCGAAATCCTTCTCTACATCCTCCTTGCTGACCTTGCCAGCATTGGCCTCGAAGAGCCACCTCTTCATGAATGCCTCGGGAAGGTCGAACTTGGTCTTGGCTACGAAGTAGTCGCGGACATCCTTGCTGAACCTCCACTCTGCCTGCTGGGCATACTCGCTTTCGAGACGCTCGGAGAGCTCCTTCTCTATATCCTCGTCGGACTTCTCTTCCTTCTTGTCCTCATAGTATTTCTTGAGGTTCTTGGTCATCTCTGCCTTATCCTTTGCGGAGGCGCTGATGGTGTACTTGTTGATGACGTCGTCCTTGCCGGCGGAAACCTCGAATTCAGGATAGGTAGCGATGTCGAAGATGAAGGTGAAATCGTTGCCATCCTTCCACTCCACCTCGGGCTGCTTCTCGCTGCCGAGAGGCTCTCCGAGGACACGGAGCTTGTTTTCGTCGATAAAATCCTGGAGTCCCTTCGAGATCACCTCGTTTACGGACTCGGCAAGAATCTGGTCGCCATAGACGCGGCGCACGAGGCTCTCGGGCACCATCCCTTTACGGAAGCCTTTGAAGTCGGCAGTGCGGCGGCGCTGGGCAAGTTTCTTACGTACAGATTCTGCATAGTCACCCTTTTCGATGTTAAGGGTAAGTTCGATGTTAAGGGCATCGAGCTGTTTCTTTTCTAATTTCATTTCAATAAACCTATTAATTTGTTCTTACGTTTCGGATAAGCGATACGCCCGTGATACATCTGGGCGAGATAATTCTTGAGCGTGGATTTCACGATTCCGAGGTCCTTCACGCTGATCTCGGCATCGGAGAACTGCCCCTGTTCCATCTTGCCTTCGACTATCCTCTCCACGAAGGAGTCGAAGGACTCAGGACTATAGTCCTTGAGCGAGCGGGACGCAGCCTCTATGCTGTCGCAGAGCATAAGTATGGTCTGCTCGCGGGTGACGGGCTTGACGCCCGGATAAGTGAACTCCCCTATCTCGGCAGGGGAACCGCCGGCCTTGAGGAAGCGGTCGTAGAAGTACTCGACGACGGTGGTTCCGTGGTGCGAAAGAATGAAGGCACGGATGACGGAAGGGAGGCGATGCTTCTGCGCAAGCTCGTCCCCGTCGGTAATATGCTTGATGATGTCCCGGGCACTCTGCTGGGGAGAAAGGTCCTCGTGATAGCGCAAGGTCCCGTCGGTGGAAAGCATAGATTCGTTCTCCACGAAGCACATAGGGTTCAGCATCTTTCCTATGTCGTGATAGAGGGCTCCGGCCCTGACAAGCTGCACGTTGGCACCTATGGCACCGGCCACGGCATCGGCCATGTTCATCACCTGCAGTGAGTGCTGGAAGGTGCCGGGGGCCTTCTGCTCAAGCTCGCGCAGAATAGGGCTGGAAGTATCGCAGAGCTCGTTCAGGCGGTAAACCGATACAAGGTTGAATATCTTCTCGAATAGATAGGAGAGAGGATATCCGGCCACGCAGAGGAAGGCGGAGAAAAGCAGCATCCAGGCAGTCCGCAGCAGGTTCCCTCCGGAAAGGTCGGTAAACTTGAAACCGAGGAACACGGCGAACAGCACCGAGAAGGTGATGATGGCATTCAGGAACTGGCGCCATCCCTTGTTGAAGTGTTTGAAGGTAATCATCGAGATTACCCCGCCGGAAAGGAAGATGGTGAACACTCCCCTGCCTCCCTCGGCATAGAAAAGCAGAGGCAGCAGGGAGATGGCATAGGTCATCACCACCAGACGGTCGTCGAAGAAGGCCTCAAGCAGCAGTGCGCAGAGCACGAAGGGAATCACGAACAGGTAGTCCGGATGGAGCCTGGGGAAGACTATCGACAGCACCGTGAAGACGGTGAAGATGAGCGTAAGGTAGAGATACTTGCCATTGTCGCTGAAGACCGTAGGATTCACCAGCCTGATAGCGAAGAAGAGGAAAACCACAAGCAGCAGCGCAATGATTCCGTTCCCCAACCAGAAGAGGAAGGGAGAGGAGGTAGCGCCCATGCTGGAGTTGTACTCCTTCAGGTAGGAGGTGATGATCTGGTCGATCTCGGCAGTAACTATCTCATCCTGCTTGACTATGTACTGGCCGGCGCTGACATAACCTGATGTCGGGGATACCGACTCTGCGGCGTTGGTATTCAGCTGCTCGGTAAGCTGCTTGTCATAACGGAGGTTGGGCACGACCAGGTCGGCCACATTCTCCCCGGGGCAGACTTCCAAAGCCGCTTCGGCAAAGGCCGCACGGGCTTCGGACAGGGGCAGGACCTCACCGGCAGGCTGGGCGAAAGCCCTCTTTCCCTTCAGTATGTAGATAACCTCCGAGGGCCCGGAAATGCCATCGTCTCCTACTACGCCCTTCTCATATATACTCTTCAGCACGGATGCAAGCCCGAGGGGTTCTGCAGCGCGTATGTTACGGTCGGCCACGTCGTCCAGATACTTGTAGTAAGGTACCAGGACCTCGGATGCCTGCCTGCGGTCCTCCAGAAGCTGGTCTTCTGTCTTGAGGATGGGGAAATCGAAGGGCGCTATCAGCGTCTCGTACTTCCAAGGGGCACCCTTGCGGTAATCGTAACTCAGCTTGGCACTTCTGGGAAGCACCAGCAATATTATGAAGAATACGAATATGAGGGGGACGAACTTTTTCATTTGAACGGGCTGTTGGCTTCTCGCGCAATGAATTTGTAAGTGAGCCTGTCAGTCAGCCGAGGAAAAAGACGATGGGCGAGCACCGTTGCTTTTCCCAGGCCGGTGAGTATGCATTCGGACTTACGCTTGCGCAGGGCCTTGGCAAGATGGGCGGCGCACTCTTCGGCGCTCATCAGCTTGCCTTCGTCCAGAGGAGTCTCCCCCTGGGCGGAACCGTCGGCGGTTAGGGCGGCATTACGTACGTTCGAAGATGTGTAACCCGGAGCGAACACCAGGACATTCAGTCCATCCTTGAGGTGTTCGATGCGGATGGTGTCAAGGAATCCGCGTATGGCGTATTTCGAGGAGGAATAACCCGTACGCGCGGGGAGCGCCGAATAACCGGCGATGCTTATCACGCCTGCTACCTGTCCCTTCCTTTCCAGAAGATAAGGCAGGGCATACTTGGTGCAATTGACAGTGCCCCAGAAATTGACGTCCATCAAGGAATGTATCACCTTGAGGTCCAGGTCCTTGAACATGGCGCGCATGGAGAGGCCTGCATTGTTGACGAGGATGTCTATACCCCCGAAACGGGCCACGGCAGCATCCACGAGGGCCTTGCAGTCCGCCTCGGAACTTACGTCGCATTTCACGCAGAGCACCCTGTCCGCAGGGGCGACGGAAGCGGAGAGCTCCTCCAGCTTGTCAAGCCTGCGGGCGGCCATCACGACCTTGGCACCGAGCCGGCCGAAGAGCCTGGCCGAAGCCAGCCCTATGCCGGAGCTCGCGCCCGTCACGATGATTACTTTGCCATCGAAATATACGGAATCCTTCACTTCGGAATAATTGTTATTTAACGGTCATTGCAGCGATGTCGTCGCCATCGTAGGCACCGGCATCAAGCTTGGCCTTGATCTCCTTGAAAGCCTTCAGGGTGTATTCCACATCCTCCATAGTATGTGCAGCGGTGCAGACGATACGGAAGATGATCATACCCTTGGGGATAACGGGATAGATGACCATGGAGCAGAAGATCTTGTAGTTTTCCCTCAGGTCCTTGGCCATCTTGGTAGCCTGGGCGATACCGCCCTTGATGTGCACGGGAGTGACGCAGGCTTCAGCCTCGCCGATATCGAATCCTTCCTTCTTGAAGCCATCCTGGATGGCGTGGGTGATGGCCCAGCACTTCTTGCGGAGCTCGTCTCCCTCGGGAGAATCGATAATCTCCATACGCTTGAGGTTGCCGATCACAAGAGGCATAGGAAGGCTCTTTGCATACATCTGGCTGCGCATATTGGCGCGCAGATAGTTGATGATGCTGTGAGGACCGGCGACGAAACCTCCGATGGAAGCCATGCTCTTTGCGAATGCGCCTATGTAGAGATCTATGTCGTCCATCACTCCGAAATGCTCGGAAGTGCCGCGGCCGTGCTCGCCGAGAAGGCCGAAGCCGTGGGCATCGTCGATGAGGATGCGGAACTTGTGCTTCTTCTTGAGGGCGACGATCTCGTCGAGCTTTCCGAGGGCACCGGTCATACCGTAAACGCCTTCTGTAATCAGCAGCACGCCACCGCCGTTCTCTTCGGCCTCAGCGCAGGCACGGGTGAGCACCTTGTCGCAGTCGGCCATATTGTTGTGGCGGTATTTATACTTGCTGCCTATGTGCAGGCGTATACCGTCCAGCAGGCAGGCGTGGCACTCGGCGTCATACACAACAACGTCGTGGCGGGCAAGGAGGGCGTCGATCGTGGAAACGATTCCCTGATAGCCGAAGTTGAAGAGGAAAGCGTCTTCCTTCTTCTCGAAATCGGCGAAGACCTTCTCGAGTTTCTCGTGATAGCGGGTGTGCCCCGACATCATACGGGCTCCCATAGGATAGGCAAGGCCCCAGTCCGCAGCACCCTGGGCATCCGCCTTGCGGACCTCGGGATGATTTGCGAGACCAAGATAGTTGTTAAGGCTCCAGTTCAGAACCGGAATACCGTTGAAGGTCATATGGGGCCCGAGCTCGCCTTCGAGGCGGGGATACATATAGTAACCGAATCCTTGTTCGAAATACTGGCCGATAGGGCCGCCGGAATCGCGTTCGATGCGATCGAAAATGTCTAGCATAAGTGTATAGGTTTAAGCATCAATATTTGCGTAATGTGCGTTTTCTTCGATGAACTGCCTGCGGGGCGGTACGTCGTCACCCATCAGCATCGAGAAGGTCCTCTCGGCCTGGGCGGCGTTCTCTATGGTAATCTGGCGGAGCCTGCGGTTCTTGGGATCCATGGTGGTCTCCCAGAGCTGCTGGTCGCTCATTTCACCGAGACCTTTGTAGCGCTGCACGGTATAACCCTTGTCGGAGCCTTTGCCGAGCTTGAGGGCGGCCTCTTCGCGCTGCTCTTCGGTCCAGCAGTAGATCTCTTCCTTGCCCTTCTTCACGAGATAGAGCGGAGGAGTTGCCAGATATACGTAACCGTTCTTGATAAGGTCGAACATATAACGGAAGAAGAAAGTCAGGATGAGGCAGGCGATGTGGCTGCCGTCGACATCGGCATCGGTCATGATTACGACCTTATGGTAACGCAGACGGCTGAGGTCCATATGCTTCTCGCCGGTTTCGTCTTCCTGCGCGACGCGCACTCCGAGGGCGGTGTAGATATTCTGGATTTCCTGGCTGTCGAAGGCACGGCCCTCGGCTGCTTTCTCTACGTTCAGGATCTTGCCTCGCAGAGGGAGGATAGCCTGGTAACGACGGTCGCGGCCCTGCTTTGCGGTACCGCCTGCGGAATCACCCTCTACGAGGAAGAGCTCGCACTTCTCGGGATCGTTCTCGGAGCAGTCGGCAAGTTTGCCGGGGAGGCCTGCGCCGGTCATCACGGTCTTGCGCTGCACCATCTCGCGGGCCTTGCGGGCTGCCGCACGGGCGGTAGCGGCAAGTACGATCTTGTCGATGACGGTCTTGGCGAGCTTGGGATTCTCTTCGAGGAAGATGTCCATAGCGGCGGCGGTAGCCTGGGAAACGGCCGAAGTCACCTCGGTGTTACCGAGCTTGGTCTTGGTCTGGCCTTCGAACTGAGGCTCAGCCACCTTGACGGAGATGACGGCGGTAAGACCCTCGCGGAAATCCTCCGGAGCAAGCTCCACCTTCGCCTTCTCGAGAAGCTTGTTCTTGTCGGCGTAGTTCTTGAGCGAACGGCTGAGGCCCATCTTGAAGCCCTGCAGGTGGGTACCACCCTCGATGGTGTTGATGTTGTTCACATAGGAATATATCTTCTCCGAGTAGCCGGTATTGTACTGGAGGGCGATGTCGATAGGGATGATCTTGTCGGAAGACACGCACACGGGCTCGGGGATGAGCTTGGATGCACCGGCATCGAGGTAGTCGATGAACTCCTTGAGGCCTTCTTCCGAATAGAAGAGCTCGGACTTGTAGACCTGCTTGCCGGTGGCCTTGCTTTCTCCGGCCTCATCCTGCACGAACTCGTCCACGAGGGTGCGCTTGTCGGTAAGGGTGATGCGGATACCCTTGTTCAGGAAGGCCAGCTCGCGAAGACGCGCCGCCAGGGTCTCGTACTTGTAGACCGTGGTCTGTACGAAGATCTCGGGATCCGGATGGAAGGTGATGATGGTGCCGTGTTCATCCTCGGGGCACTCCCCTACCACCTCTACCTGGGTGGTGGGCTTGCCTTTGGAATACTTCTGCACGAATATCTTGCCCTCGCGGTGGACTTCCGCGATGAGCAGGTCGGACAGGGCGTTCACGCAGGAGACACCCACGCCGTGCAGACCGCCGGAAACCTTGTAGTTGTTCTTGCTGAACTTACCGCCGGCGTGCAGGACGGTGAGGACGACTTCCAGAGCGGAACGATGCTCCTTCGGGTGCATTCCGGTAGGAATACCACGTCCGTTATCTTGTACGCGGATGGAATTGTCCTCGAGTATCTGCACGTCGATAGTGTCGCAGAACCCTCCCATAGCCTCGTCAATACTGTTGTCGACGACCTCGTACACGAGATGGTGGAGACCACGCTCGGAAATGTCACCGATATACATGGACGGACGCTTGCGCACCGCCTCAAGCCCTTCGAGGACTTGGATACTGCCAGCCGAATACTGTTCTTCGGCAACCTTCATCTCTTCTTGTTCAATCATATTATCTTGTTATTTATCTTATTTTCAAAAAAGGATGCGAATTTACTCAAATTATCTCAAATTCAGAGTGATGCCGCCCTGGAAATAAATGCCTTTTTCCATATGCAGCGGCGAAAGGCTTATATCGTTGTTCAGCAGGTTGCCCGCGTTGGCCCAGAAGCCGAAACTGCCGTTGACTTTGTAGCTTGCGTGCAGGCCCAGGTCGACGAAACCGGGCACGGAATAAGTCTTGCCCGCACGGGTGGTAACGGCCTTGACGCGGATACCGGCGAAGATGCGGGAATTCCAGTTGTATGTAATGTCCAGATCTCCACAGAAAGCGGGAAGGTCCAGGTAGGCGTCGTTCAGGTTCACGTTGGTCTTGCGGTAGCTGCCGGCAAGGTCGACGGCAAGAGAGGAACTCTTCCAATGTATGTCTTCTTCCACATACCAGCAGCTGTAGTCCCTGAATACCACTCCGTAATCCATAAGGGCAGGATCCGAGGCGCTGACTTTCCAGAAGTTCATAGGGGCGTCGGAATAAGAGGCCCAGCCACCGTGGATGTCGTACTGCAGATGCTTGAAAGCGCTGCCCCTGAAGCCCAGGGATGCATCCAGCCTTTCAAGGGTGGGACGCAGGCTTGCGGTATATGCAGGATTGAACCAGTGCTCGGCAAGTTTGAAACCGGTATAGCTGGTGGCACGCTGGCCGCCCTTTACCCTGGCATAGAGCTGCAGGCTCCTGTCGAAAAGGTCGGCGGTGATATCGACATCAGGATAGAACCACTGCAGGTCGCTCGCAGGGCTGAAATTCACGCCCGCGGCCAGTTTGAAGGGATTCCAGTCGAAAAGGGCCTTGGCAGCCACCTGGCCGACTATCATATTGTCGTAGGGGCCTTTACCATAGAAGTCGGACTCGAAATCGACATCCATCCTGAGGGTGAAAGGAAGCATCCAGTTGGGGAAGAATCCGCCTTTCACGCGTACGCCGGTCTGGGAAACCTGGGCATCATAGGCCTGGTTGAGTTCGAGGGCGAAATCATAGACGATCTTGGAATCGGTGTCCGAACGGATGTCGCCGCGGAGGGTAAAGTCGTTGAACTGGTAATCTCCGGCGAAATCCCTGTTGAACAGGCCCTGATAATCCACGCCATAAGCCAGTATGAAATCGCGGGCAACCCAGCGGCCTTCCAAACCCACTTTCTCGCTCAGGTCGAAGCCGGAATAAGGGTCACGGCCGTCCAGGGCGGAGTACCTGCCCGCATAACCGTGGAAATCGTTGAATACCGTAACTGTATTGCCGTTATGGACAGGAGTCCAGGCAGCCTTAAGCATGGGGCGCAGGCCGTAGCCGGCACCTGCCTTGAGGGAGAAAACGCTATAGTCGGATGCAGGCTTCTGAGGAGTAACGCTGATCTCGTAGGGGACGAATTCATAGGAGCCCTTGTAGGGCGTTGCGAAAACGTTGTAGCTGACCGAAGTGCGGAAGCTGTTCAGAGAATCCGGGATTTCCAGCGGGACAGACTGCTTGGCGGCCTTCCCGAACTCGGCCTTGTAATCATTGGTCACCTGCACCTGAGGGTTCAGGTCCTGCGAGAATGACGGCACTGCCGAAACGAGGGCGGCCACTATCAATGCTGATATCTTGTTTTTCATAAGGATGCGATTCTCTGGTTAACGGATTCAAGTATGTCGTCGCCTTCGGAAGATGGAGTATATCCGTCACGGATGCTCTCCCAAGTGGCACGGGCCTGGCTGAGCTTGCCCTGGTCGCGGAAGGAATCCCCCAGCACCACGTAGCACTTGGCGAGCCAGTAGGTCTGGTCCCCGCACTTCGCGGCGAAATCATAGACCTTGCCTTCCAGCTGGGCGTATTCTCCGGAATCATAGAGGTCGCGGACCAGCATATAGTAGGACTCGGCGCCTTCGGGAGTCGAAGGGGCTTCGGAGAGCTTGCGGAAGAAGATGAAGGCTTCGTCGCGGTGGCTGGTGGCCAGCAGCGACTTGGCTTCCACGAACCAGCCCTCGCGCTCTTCTGCAGCCGAAGGGCTGTTGGCAAGAAGGTCGCGGGAAGCGGCTATCGCATCTTCGAAGTTATGCGCCTGGAATGCAGAGCGCATCTTCCCAAGACGCGCAGCAGCCTTGTTCTCATCCATCTTGGCTATATCCTGCAGCAGGCAGAAACCTTCGTAAGCATCGTTGAAATGCTGAAGCTCATAGGAGAGCTTGGCATAGTTGTAGGCCGAAGTCTCGGCGAAGGATCCCTCCTTGAGCTCGGTGGCAGCCTGCTTGAATGCGCCGCAGGCCTTCTCCTTGTCGGAGATGGCACGGTAGGAATCGGCGAGATAGAACCACGCATCCCCGCGCTTGGCTCCGTCGGGATAATCCTGCAGATACTTCAGGAAAGCGGTGACCGCCCTGTCATATCCGCCGGAAAGATAGATCTGCTCGGCGGTGTTGAAGTAGATATTCTCGCGCTCGGCAGGAGTCTTGCCCACAGAGAGATTGCGGGACTGCATATATTCCAGGAACTTCTCGGGCTCGTTGGTGGTCTGGTAGATGGAGTTGATGGCCATAAGGGCCTCCTCGGCATATTCGCTGTCCGGGAGCATCTCCACCACCTGCTTGTAGTCCGCGAGGGACTTGTCGTAGCTCTTCATATTCCTGTAGGCCATTCCCCGGCCGATGAGGGCCTTGGCGGCGTAGGTATTGTCGGAAGTGCCGGACTGCAAGGTCCCGAAAGTCTTGACGGCGGACTGGTTGTCATCAACCTCCATATAGGCACGGCCGAGCTCGTACATAGCCTCGGAGTACATAGGGGCGTCGGAAGATGCCTTCAGCACCTGGGAAAGCACGCCCACCTTCTCTTTCTTCTTGCCGGAAAGGCCGTAGGAAAGGGCCTGCTGGTAGTAAGGATAGATGTCGTTGACGTCGGCGTAGGAATCCAGCACCCTCTGGTAGGATGAGACTGCGGCCTTGTAGTTATGACGGGCGAAGTCGCAGTCGGCACGGCGGATGAGGGCATCTTTCCTGCAATCGGGCTCGGCGGAATTGATATACTGGTCCAGCCAGCGGGCGGCCGACTCGTACTTGCCCTGGTTGAAATTGGAATAGCCGATGTTGTAGCTCAGCATCTTTCCCTCGGCACGGTCGTAGAGGGCGGAGATGTTGTAGAGGTCTTCGTAGATTTCGCCGGCCTCGGAATAATTGCCGCTGTTGAAGAGGGACTCGGCCAGCCAGAACCTGGCGAGCTGGGCATAGCGGTCGTTCTTCGGAAGGTTGAAAGCCGCGGAACGGAAGTAGGGAGCGGCATCGGTCCAGGCACCGCCGGCGGCGAGCTGGCTGGCGCGCAGATAGTTGGCCTTGAGATAATTGCCCAGCTGCTCCTCGTCCAATTCCTCGATATTGGAATAGGCCTCGATGGCGGCCGCATAGTCCTTGGAATTCAGGGCGGCGATTGCGAGATAGTTATAGATCTGCTCCTTGCGGGTGGTATTGGGATACTGCTCCAGATACCCCCCGAAGATGGTCATATCGGAATTGAGGTCGAAGGCCAGCTTGGCGTAGTTGAACCAGGCATCTTCCTGTATCTTGGCATCGAAACCGGCCTGGGAGGCATCGCGGAAGGCATCCGAAGCGGCCACCTTGTTGCCGGTCTTGATATAGGCATAACCGAGCTGGTAGTTGGCGATCTGCCCGAGGGAGTCGATGCGGCTCTCCATACGGGAGAACTTCTCGATTGCGCCTTTGTAGTCCTGCACCGCATACATCACGGAACCGGCGTGGAAAAGGTCGGAACGGGACTGCTGCCCCTGTTCGCCTTCGAGCATATAATATGCGAGGGCCTTGTTCTTGTCCCCCTTCACGAGGAAGGACTCGGAGATGATGCGGGCGAGGCGCATCTTGCGCTCGTCGGGAGCCTGCTCCATCATTGCGGGACCGTTATCGACTATGTAGTCGTAGTCCTTGAGCATAAAGCGGCATTCGAGTATGTAGTACTGAGCGAGAGAGTTGAAACGCTCGTCCGGAACTATCAGGCGGAACCATTTCTCGGCAACCCCGAACTGTCCGCCGTTGTAGGCGATATAGCCGAGTTGGTAACGGGCAGGAGCGGTAAGGCTGCTCTTGGGAGCGGCCTCCACTTTGAGAAGATAGCCTACGGCCTCGTCATAGCGGCCGGCAACGAAAGCGCAATAGCCGCGGCGGAAGTTGTAGTTCAGCTGGTCGGCGGCAGGAAGCCTGGTCTCGGAAACCTGCTGCAGCATGGCTGCGGCCCCCTGATAATCCTCTTTCACGAAGAGGCTGGAGGCATATTCATAACGGATACGGTTGCTCAGCACCGATTCGGGATATTGCTCGTTGTATTCCAGGAAAAGCCTTGTATGGTCATCGTCGTCGGCCTTGATGGCGCAGAGCACTGCATAGGCACGGGACATAGGGTCCCCGAGCGACTCGAATATGCTTCGGGCCTTACCATAAGAGCCGTTCTGATAGAGATTCACGGCATCCTGATACGCGTCCGCAGGCTCCTGCGCGCCCGCGCGCACAGAAGAAAAAAAGAGACACCAGGCCGCCGCAAAAATCAGCAAAGTATTGTGTTTCATATCAGATATATTTCTAATCTTCAAATATAATCATTTTTTCCGGTTTTTTACTCAAAATAAAATGTATATTTGCAGCTGAGCGAAGCTATTTTTATGAACCCTCTTATCTCCTTCCGAAATGCAGACATTATGGCCGGCGACAATGTCGTGGTGCACGGCCTGGATATGGAAATCAACGCCGGTGACCTGGTGTATATACTTGGCAAAGTCGGCAGCGGCAAAACGTCCATAATACGCAGCATCACGGCCGAGCACGCCATAGGCAGCGGGGAGGCCGAGGCCTGCGGATTCGACCTGAAGCGCATACGCCAGAGGGACATTCCCAAGCTCCGCAGGCGCCTGGGCGTGATCTTCCAGGATTTCCGCCTGCTTATGGACCGCAGCGTCCAGGACAATCTCGACTTCATACTCAAGGCCACCGGCTGGAAAGACCGCCGCAAAGCCGACGAGCGCATAGACGAAGTGCTCGAAGCGGTAGGAATGACCACCAAGGCGCACAAGATGCCTCACCAGCTTTCCGGAGGCGAGCAGCAGCGCATTGCCATAGCCCGCGCCCTGCTGAACGACCCTGAAGTGATACTGGCCGACGAGCCCACGGGCAACCTCGACGACGAGACTGCCGAAGAGATACTCCGTCTGATTAACAAGCTCAACAAGGAGAACGGGACCACCCTGATAATGGTCACCCACGACAAATCCATAGTCGAGCGCTATCCCGGCAGGGTATTCGTCTGTTCCGACGAAAGCTGCAGCGAACGATGACTCCCTCGCGAAGATATGCAGCCATCCTAGACTATTTCCGGGAGAACGTGCCCGTGGCTGATTCCGAGCTGCATTTCAGCAACGACTATCAGCTGCTGGTGTCCGTCATACTCTCCGCCCAATGCACCGACAAGAGGGTGAACCTGGTGACTCCTGCGCTCTTTGCCGCCTATCCCGACGTAGAAGCGCTTTCCAAGGCCACGGCAGAGGACATCTACCCCTATGTCAAGTCCGTATCCTACCCTAACAACAAGGCCCGCAACCTCTCCGCAATGGCCCGTACGGTAATGCAGGATTTCGGGGGGAAGATTCCATCCGACGTCGATAATCTGATGAAACTGCCCGGAGCAGGGCGCAAGACCGCAAACGTCGTTGCTTCAATACTTTACAACGAGCCTGTCGTGGCTGTGGACACCCACGTGTTCAGGGTGTCGAGGCGCCTGGGACTCAGTTCCGGCAGCACTCCCCGCGCGGTGGAACTGGACCTCGAAAAACACATCCCCCTGGACATACGTCCCATAGCGCACCACTGGCTGTTACTTCACGGGCGCTATACCTGTACGGCACAGCGCCCGAAATGCGATATCTGCCCACTCAAGGAGTGGTGCAAGGATTTTATTTCGCAAACTGGGAAGTAAGAGCCTCGATCTTGGCATCGGCGTCTGCGCCTTTTGCCCCGAAATAGAACTTGATCTTAGGCTCGGTACCGGAAGGGCGCACCGACACCACATCTCCCGCCTCATCGAAGAACTGCAGCACGTTGCTCTTGGGCTGACCCGTCTTCTCGGGCTCGAGGTAGTCGATTATCTTGTTCACGGGTGACCCGCAGAGTTCCTTGGGAGGGTCGTTACGGAAGGCGGTCATCATATCGGCTATCTCCTTGGCACCGCTGACGCCCTTACGGACTATGTACACCATATGCTCCTTGCGGTATCCTATCTCGGAATAGACCTTCTGAAGCATCTGATACATGGTAAGTCCCTGGTCGGCGGCCCAGGCGGCGCATTCGGCCACCATAATGCAGGCCATCTGCGCATCCTTGTCGCGGACGAACTGCCCCACGTTGAAGCCATAGCTCTCCTCGCCTCCGCACACGAACTCCCCGTCGGACTCGTGCTTCTTCACGACCTCGGCAATGTACTTGAAGCCGGTGAGCACGTCGTAGCAAGGGATGCCGAACTTGTCGGCCAGTTCGCGGAGGGATTCAGTGGTAACTATGGTCTTTACCAGATACTGCCCTTTGCCCAGGGTTCCAAGTTCCTTGCGGCGGCTGAGAATGTAGTAGGTCAGCAGCATAGCGGTCATATTGCCGTTGAACTGGACCATCTTACCATCGTTGTCGCGGACTGCGATGCCCAGGCGGTCGGCGTCCGGGTCGGTGGCCATCACGATGTCGGCACCCTCGCGGTCGGCGGCCTCCAGGGCCATCTTCATGGCCGCGGGTTCCTCGGGATTAGGAGACACCACCGTCGGGAAATTGCCGTCGCTTACGTCCTGGTCGGGAACGTGGATAACGTTCTTGAATCCTAAGCGGTGCAGACATTCGGGCACAAGACGCACTCCACAGCCGTGCAGAGGAGTATAGACGAACTTGATGTCGGAATGGCGGGCGCAAGACTCAGGCGACAGGGCCAGAGACATTATATCCCTCAGGTAGCAGGCGTCCACGTCCGCCCCCATCAGGTCGATGCTGCCGCAGCGCTCCCCTGCCTGGAACTTGACCATAGAAGGCTCGGTAATCTTGTTTACCTCGTCCACTATCTCCTTGTCGACGGGGGATGTAATCTGCCCTCCATCGCTCCAGAATACCTTGTATCCGTTATATTCCTTGGGATTGTGGGAGGCCGTTATCATAACGCCGGCGACCGCCTGCTTGAGACGTATTGCATAGCTGAGTTCGGGAGTAGGACGTATGTTGTCGAATATGAAAACGTGTATGCCGTTGGCCGACATCACATCCGCGGTGATACGTGCGAACTCCTTGCTGTTGTTGCGGCTGTCGTAGGAGATGCAGAAGCGCAGGTCATCCCCCTTGCAATGGCTCAGTATATAGTTCGCGAGGCCCTGGGTGGCCATTCCGACCGTGTATTTGTTCATACGGTTGGTACCCACGCCCATTATGCCGCGCAGGCCTCCGGTGCCGAACTCCAGATTCTTGTAGAAAGCATCCTCGAACGCGGCAGGATCGGAATTGCGCAATTCTATGATTTTACCTTTGGTTTCGGGATCGAAATCGCCGGTGAGCCAGGCATTGGCCCTTGAAATATAATCGGACATATTCAAATAGTTTTCGTCAGTTTCAAATATAATTAAGATTATTGGTTTTTCAGATATTTCAGCCAGAATTCCCTGTCGGCCTCGGCGGAATGCTCTCCCTGCTTGCCACGATATCCGTGCATACCGTCAGGATAAATCATAAGCTCGAACTGCTTACCGGCTTTCTGGAGGGCATCCACCAGCTGCAGGGTATTCTGGAAGTGGACGTTGTCGTCGCCTGTGCCGTGGGTAAGTTTGAGGTGCACCTTGTCGGAAAGCTGGTCCGCATAGGACAGCACCCTGGAGCGCACGAAGCCCTCCTTGTTGTAGGCAGGAGTCATCATGAAGCGCTCGGTATAATGCGAATCATAGAGCGTCCAGTCATATACTCCCCCGCCTGCGATTCCGCAGCAGAAAAGCTCAGGGTGCTGCAGGAGCAGCATAGCGGTCATAGTGCCGCCGAAAGAGAAGCCCTCCACGCCGATATGGTCCCCGTCCACATAGGGAAGGGATCTGGCCCATTCCGCCCAAGTCACGAAGTCCTGCACTGGAACAGTGGTGAGGTCCTTGAACACGAGATCGGTCCCGTTGCGGCCGTTATGGCCGGCGGCGCGGCAATCGGCAACAATGCGGATGATGCCGTTCTGGCTGAACCACTGGTCGCGCGGGCGCCAGAGGTCTTTTACATACTGGGTACCGGGCCCGCCGTAAATCTCGAAACAGACAGGATACTTCCTGGAAGGGTCGAAGCCGAGCGGCAGGGTGACCTGTGCAAACATATCCTGGCCGTCGGCAGCCTTGATGCATACGGTCCTCGGAAGGGCCATGCGGGTGGAATCTTCCTCGGCGGCAATGCTGCCGGGAGCCCTGGTGGACCATTCGAAGGTCCTGGTGCGGGCGTTGGACAACTTGGCATAGTAGCTCTTCATATCCCTGGAGAACCAGGCCCTCTCCACGTGGTAACCCAGCGGAGTTATACGGGTAATCTTGCCTTTCTTGCTAAGCTTGTAGAAGCCGGACTGCACCCTGGAATCCCTCTGGGCCAGGAAATAAACATCTCCACGTGACTCGTCGTACTTGCGGAGGACTATGTTCCAGTTGCATCCGTCGGTAAGTCTCTTGAGCACCTTGCCGTCGTAGGAAAGGTAATAGATCTGCTCCCATCCGCCCTCGAAAGAACGGGCCATGAACAGGCCGTCCTTGGCGAAGAGCATCCCTTCTATCCACTCCAGCCAGGTGGTGGAATTCTCGTCGTAAACCAGCTTCTTGCTGCCATCCTCGGCGCTCACGCGGAAGAGCTGCAGATAATTCTGTATCCTGGGTTCCCGCTGAACGAAAAGTTCCTTGCTGTCGGCTCCCCAGAAAGGAGTGCCGAAATACTGGTCGGGGCTGTCTTCGAAATCCGCCCAGACTATCCCGGAAGTCTTTTCGAAATCGATGATTCCTATGCGGACGGAGGGATTCGCCTCCCCTACTTTGGGGTATCTCGTCAGATTGAGGCTGCCGTCCTGCCCGACTGGGCTGTAGATGGGGAATACGGGGACTTCGCTCTGGTCGAAGCGGTAAAAGGCCAGCTTCTTGGAATCAGGGCTCCACCAGAAGGCCCTGTAGCGGCTGGGACGGCCGAAAATCTCTTCGTAATAAACCCAGGATGCACGCCCGTTAAGGATGACGTCGGAACCGTCGAAGGTAAGCTGGGTATCGGTGCCGGCAGCGACCTCGTGCACGAAGAGATTGCCGTCGGCGGTATATGCGTAACGTGTCGAATCCGGCGAATAAGTCAGATTCAGCATTGTCAGCAAGACGCAGAATAAATAGTTCATTTGAAAAAACGATCGTTAAAATTTATCAAATATACTTTTTCGACAGCGCGGGTAAGCGCCGTATAAAGCCATTTAAGGTCGTCCAGGGTCTGCTCTTCCTGCCAGAAAGGGCAGTCTATGAACACGCAGGCCCACTGTCCGCCCTGGGACTTGTGACAGGTCACCGCCTCGGCGTATTTGAGCTGCAGCGCATTGTAGTAAGGGTCTTCCCTCACGGCATCGTAGCGGGCCTTCTTGGTCTTGAACCCGGCGTAGTCGGCAGACACCCCCTGGTATAGCATATTCTGCTGCTCATAGGTCAGGGAGGCCGATTCGCTCTCAAGGGTGTCGAGACATACCTTGGCCTTTATCTCCACGTTCCCATAGTCCGGGAAGCACAGCACGGCATCGGCAAAATGCAGGCCATAACGGTCTTCGAAATTGCGTATGCGTACCAGCGTAGCCATATCGCCATTCGCTATGTAGTCCATTCCCTCCACATCATCGACGAACTGGTAGCAGTTCTTGACTATCATAAGCTTATCCCCGCGCACCAGACGTTCTTCCTTGTACTGCACCTGCGAGCGTATCCCCAGATTGTAACGTATGGCCCTCTTGTTGGACCGGCATAGGATTATGGTTTCTTCCTCCCCGTAATCCAAGTAGGCCGAGGAAATGGCATCTATCAGCCCTTCGCCCGTCACCCTTTCTATGTCCGGGCAGCCACGCAGGTCGAGTTTCAGGGGGCCGGATCCGTCATAGACATTGCGTATCATCTCCCTAAGGATGGTTGCGTTGCGCAGTATCCCGGATTCACGGGCCTGGCGTACCACGGAGGTAAGTTCCGCATAGACCACTCCCCCGAATCCATCCATATAGTCCTTGCTGAGGGCGGGGCTCTCGTCGAGGCCTACCGGAGGCAGCTGGGCGGCATCCCCTATCATTATCAGGCGGCAGTCCACCCCGGAACGGACGAAGGAGATAAGGTCTTCCAGCAGGTTCCCGGTGCCGAAGGCGGACGAAGACTGCCGGGCACCCTCCTCTATTCCGATCAGAGATACTTCGTCAACCACGAAAAGGGTGTTGCGGGCCTTGTTGGGGGAAAGGCTGAACTGCCCGAAGCCGTCGTCTCCAACGGATTTCTGGCGGTAGATATGCTTGTGGATGGTGAAAGCCGGCCTCTTGCACATTACGGAAAGGACCTTGGCAGCGCGGCCGGTCGGGGCCAGCAGCACGGTATGGAGCTTGAGGTCCTCCAGCGCATCCACTACGGCCGAAAGCGCGGTGGTCTTACCCGTACCCGCATATCCGTTCACCACCATTATATCGGCGTCGTCCCCGGTAAGGAAGGACGCAATGCCGTGCAGGAGCGAATCCTGGCAGGGGGTGAGCTCGTAGGAGAAACGGCCCAGGAATTCTTTATAGAGAAAATCGCTGCGGTCCATCTATCTTTTCTTACGGGAGAAGAGCAGAGACGCAACGGCAAGGACGGGATAGATTTCCACGCGCCCCATGAACATATCGATGGAATATAGGAACTTCGCGGCGGAAGGTTCGGCGTTGTAGTTGCCCAGGGAGCCGATGGAGCCGGCAGCAGGGCCGACGTTGTCGAGGCAGGAGATGGTTCCCATTATGGCATTGCTGCTGTCGGAACCGACCGCTAGGCAAAGCAGAGCGGATATCAGGAAGATGATGAAGAAGGCAGCGACGTACATAACGTGCGGCTCGACTTCCTTATCCTGCAGCGGCTTTCCGTTCATCCTGACCTCAAGAATGGTGGAAGGATAGACGGTACGCTTGATATGTATGGCCAGCGACTTCATTACCAGCAGCACGCGGTCGGATTTAAGGCCGCCGGTGGTGGATCCGGCCATACCGCACTGGATTCCCATTATTATCGTAAGCACTGCAGGGAAAAGGGGCCAGACGCTATTGTCGCAGATGGCAAGCCCCGAAGTGGAGGTGTAGCTGAACACCTGGAAACTGCCCCAGAGAAGGGCCTGGCCGAAGGAATCTGCCACGTGATTGGTCCAGAGCGACAGCGTGACCAGCAGCGAAGCCACCACCAGAGAGATGGTGTAGTACTTGAACACCACATTGTTGAAAGGCTTCAGCGAGCGGGTCATTATTGCCACGAAAAGCATTCCGAAATGCAGGGTGGAGGCATACATGAAGAACATCGTCACCAATGAGATAGGCAGCGAGTTGAAGGCTGCTATCGACATTGTGCGGGTGCTGAATCCGCCCGTGGCGCAGACGCTGAAGGTATGGCAGATGGCATCGAAGGCCGGCATACCGGCGAGCATATAGGATATGAAGGCCGCTATGTTCATCCCCAGATAGACGGAACTGAAGATGATAACCGTCTGGTTGGCCCTTACATTATAGGAATCCTTCGACAGGGACGACAGCTCCATATTGGTGAGCCTGAGGCGCATAGGGCTGGACGAAGGGATTATGAGCAGCAGGAAGACAACGACTCCCAAACCGCCGATGAAATGCGTGGAACTCCTCCAGAAAAGCAGCGACTTGGGCAGAGCTTCCACCTCCTCCAGAATGCTGGCGCCCGTGGTAGTGAATCCCGAAACGCTTTCGAACCAGGCATTCACTACGGAGAAAGGCCCGCCCCACATAACATAGGGCAGCATTCCGAAAATAAAGGATAGAATCCAGGACAGCACGATGATGACATATCCCTCCCGCATGGTTATGGCGGAAGTTTTGCGTACGAAGATGAAGGGGAATATGCCGAAGATGAAAGTGAGCAGGAAACTGATGGAAAGAGGCGCGATCGCAGTGTCCTCATTGCCGGAGATGGCGATGACGAGCGCTACGAACATGAAGAGCGCACTCACGAGGAGTGCGATACCCACGTTACGGCTTATTGTCTTCCAGTTCATTTGTCTGCGGCGGATTTCTTCATTGCGGAAATGCGCTTCTTGAGCAGCTTGTTCTCTTCCGCAAGCTCCTTGATTTCAGTGTTCAGGTCGTGCAGCTGGTCCTCGCCGTTGAAGTCATAGAGATAATCCCGCTGATAGTTGCGGTAATTCTTCAGCGACGACAGCATACGGTATATGGGTTTGGAGTAATTGGATTCCAGGAAGAACAGCAACATAAGCACAAGCAGCAGGCCCACGCCGACCGCTATGATACCGGGGATGATACTGCGGTAGAAAGCCCCCTGGAAGGTCTCGGAATTATCGGCAAGCTCGTCATAAATAGCGTTGGAAAGGGCGTCGATGTCGTGGCGCAGACGGTTGTACCTGGGCTGCAGACGCTCGAAATACCAGGACCTGGTATCGATGAAATCCGACGCTATAACATCTTCAAGCTCGAAGGAAGTCAGCATATAGGCAGCATAGGAATACTGCACGGAATCGGCCATATGCGCGACCTGGCTGTTGGGAGCGGACGAGCGGAGAGAGTCGCAGCGCGACTTGAAGGCCTGCTCGTCGAAACCGGGGCGCTTGTTGGACGTCTCGTCACCAACTACGGCAAGGATGGCAAGATTATATGAGTTGGCATCGTCGTAGAGCTTCTGCGCCGCGTTGATGCTCTCGATATTGTCCGCAATCATATCGGAGATGTAGGAACTCATCCTTCCATATTCCATCACGGATATGATGCTGGATATCAAAAGCACCAACGCGATGGAAATCAAACTGAGGAACAGTTTAGCCCTCAAGGACAGCTTCATCTCTATCATTTTTTAAATAATTTTAAAAAACTTCACAAAAATACTAATATTTTACTAATTTTGCCACAACGAATGCTAAGACTTATGACTGTACCACAGAAAGGAATCATCGATCTTTGCATAAAAAATGGCGATTGCAGTATTGCAGACCTTAGCCGCGAATTGTCCGTCAGCGTTCCCACAGCCACGAAACTGGTTTCGGAACTGATATCTGAAGGGTACCTCATCGAAAAGGGGAAGGTGGGTACCAGCGGCGGACGGAGGCCCAACACTTTCGGTCTGAACCCCGATGCAGGCTATTTTGTAGGTGTGGATGTTGCAAGGCAGCATTTCCACATCGCTATTGCGGACTTTACCGGCACCCTTAAGTTCTTCATCCAGGACATTTCCTTCGTGTTGGAGGCCAATGCCGAATCGTTCCGCACTATGTGCAAGAAAATCAAGGAAGTGGTCGCCAGTTCCGACGTCCCCTGGGACAAGGTGCTGGGGATCGGCATCAGCCTTTCCGGAAGGGTGAACCCCGAAATGGGCTTCAGTCTCTCGTATTTCGTAAGTGACGACATCCCCCTCAAGGATATCTTCCAGCGTGAACTCGGTGCTCCCGTAAGCATCGAGAACGACTCGCGCGCTATGACCTACGGAGAATTCGTCACCGGCGGCAGGGATGCCGACTCGGATATGCTCTTCATCAACCTCAGCTGGGGTCTGGGAATGGGTATGATACTGGACGGGCATCTCTACTACGGCAAATCCGGCTTCTCCGGAGAATTCGGGCACTTCCCTCTGCTGGACAACAACATTATCTGCCGCTGCGGCAAGATAGGTTGCCTCGAGACCGGTGCATCCGGCTCGGCCCTCACCAAATGGATAGTCAGCCGCCTGAAAGAAGGTCGCAGGTCTTCCCTATTCAATATTTATAATGAAAAAGGAGATATTACCCTGCAGAACGTGCTGGATGCCATCGAGGACGAGGACGTGCTGGCCATCGAAGGTATCGGTGCCATTGGAGAGACCCTCGGCCGCGGCATCGCAGGCCTCATCAACATCTTCAACCCCGGCCTCGTGGTAATCGGCGGTCGCCTGATAGTGGGAAAGGATTATCTGATGCTCCCCATCCGTACTGCCGTCAACAAATTCTCGCTCAGCAAGGTCAGCGCCGACACGAAGATACGCTTCTCGAAACTGGGCCGCAGCGCCGGTGCCATAGGCGACTGCCTGCTCTCCCGAAGTAAATACCTTAACCAATTATAGCCGACAATCTGGTCTCAATGAAAAAACTATCCATCCTACTTGCCTGTCTAACCGCGACATTGGCAAGCGCTCCAGCGCAAACCGGCTTCAGCGCCAAAGATATCCCCGCAATAGTTAAAAAGATGACGGTCGAGGAAAAGGCCGCCTTCGTAGTAGGAATCAAATTCGAACTGCCCCAATATGAGGGCAAGTACCTAAGGGGCACGGGAGGTGTCACCTATCCTATGGAGCGCTTCGGCGTTCCATCCATCGTAATGATGGACGGGCCGGTGGGCCTGAGGCTTTATGACTACGAGACCACCTGCTTCCCCTCGGGAATACTGACGGCCGCCAGCTGGGACAGGGACGTGGCCTACACAATAGGAACCGCCCTGGGAGAAGAATCGCTTGATATGGGCAATGACGTGCTTCTGGGCCCCGGGATGAACATACACCGCAATCCTCTCAACGGAAGGAATTTCGAGTATTTCTCCGAGGATCCGGTACTCAGCGGACTTCTCGCGGCGGCTTACATCAATGGTGTTCAGAGCAAGGGCGTGGGAACATCAGCCAAGCACTTCGCTGCCAACAACCAGGAAACCAACCGCCTCGACAACGATTCCCGCCTGGATACCAGGGCCCTCAGGGAGATCTATACCAAAGCGTTCGAACTCTGTCTGCGCGAGTCCGAGCCTTGGACTGTGATGGCATCATACAATTACCTTAACGGCACCTATACCCAGGAAAGCCGGGATCTTCTCAGCAAGATACTGCGCAAAGATTTCGGATTCAAAGGCCTGGTGGTTACCGACTGGACCGGCAAACGCAACACTCCCAAACAGCTTAACGCCGGTTCCGACCTGCTGATGGGAGGCAGCCCCGACCAGACCGAGCACATACTCCAAAGCCTGAAGGACGGCTCGCTCAAGATGTCCGACCTCGACAGGGCGGTGACCAAGATGCTGGAGCTGGTGGTAAAATGCCCCTCCAACAATGGCAACGTCCGCACGCTGAAACCGGACCTGGAGAAGCACGCCAAGCTCTGCCGCGAAAGGGCGTCCGAGGGAATGGTGCTGCTGAAGAACGACGGAGTCTTCCCCGCCAAACCTGCCAGGGCAGCCCTCTACGGCGTTTATTCCTATGCAATGATACAGGGCGGCAACGGTGCAGGATGGGTGAATTCCCCCTATGTAGTCAGCCTCGCCGAAGGCCTCGAGAATGCAGGTATAAAGGTGGATTCCAAACTGCGCAGCCTCTACGAAGCCTATGCGGATTTCAAAATGAAGGACCTCAAGACCAACCACGTCGTCAACGTTCACGTGGGAGACCCTCAGATACCGGAATTGGACCTGAGCGAGAGCCTCATAGAAGCTTCCGAGCCTGACAGCGACATCGCCATAATCACCATCGGCCGCATTTCGGGAGAAGGCCGCGACCGTATCCATAATTCGGAATTCCTTATCCAGAAGGAAGAAATCAAGCTTATCAAGGATGTCTGCGAGGCGTATCATTCCGCCGGAAAGAAGGTGGCGGTCGTGCTGAACATCTGCGGCCCCGTGGAAACCGCATCCTGGAAGAAGTATCCCGACGCCATCCTCTGCGCCTGGCTGCCCGGCGAAGAAGCGGGCAATTCGGTGGCGGATGTGATTACCGGCAAGGTAAACCCCTCAGGCCGCCTGCCCATGACCTTCCCTATGAATTATATAGATGCCAAGGGAGCGGAGAACTTCCCCTATAATTTCGTTAGCGACAGGGCCAACGAAAGCGTGGTACATCCCGAGCGCAGGGGCCTCCCCCTCAAGGACCTGGCCTACACCGATTACATCGAAGGCATATATGTGGGATACAGGTATTTCTGCACCGAAGGAAAAGCCGTTTCCTATCCTTTCGGATACGGCCTCAGCTATACCAGTTTCGAGTATTCCGAGCCTGTAGTAAGCATAGTCGGAGACAAGCTCACCGCCAGCGTGAAGGTGACCAATACCGGCTCCTTGGCAGGCAAGGAAGCAGTGGGGCTCTACATAAAGGCTCCACTGGGTTCGTTCAAGGACAAGCCCTCACGCGAACTCAAGGAATTCGGCAAGACAGGCCTTCTGCAGCCCGGCGAAAGCCAGACCATAAGCTTCACCGTTCCTGTACGCCAGCTCGCCTCTTTCAATTCGGAGAAATCCCGCTGGGAAACAGCCAAAGGCGGCTACACCGCCTACTTCGGCGCAAACTGCGAAAAAGCAGAAGCGGAGGCCAGCTTCACCCTGACCTCCGCCCGAAACTATCCCGTCTCCCGGGCCTGCGAGCCGGCTGTACGCTAGCTGATAAACAGCAGCTCGCGGTACTTGGGAAGGGGCCAGGTGGCGTTGTCGACGATTTCCTCGAGGGCGTCGATGGGCTTGCGTATGAGCGGGATCATATCGGCGATGTCGCTGTAGGCAAGGGCCCTCTTGTACATATCTTCCAGCTTGTTGGCCTTTTTGCGGGCTTCGGTAATGTCCCTGACCTTCTGACGTATCTCGGCCACGAGCTTTGAAATCTCCCGGGCGATAAATACCTCTTCCGAAGCGGACTCCTCTCCGAGGATTTCCTTCTGCAGGGAGATGTTCTGCAGCAGTTTCGTCTGGAATTCGAGGGCTGCGGGGATGATATGGTTCGTAGCCATCCTGCCCATCACGCGGGCTTCTATCTGTATCTTCTTTACATAGGTCTCGAGCTTCACTTCGTTACGGGCGTGCAGTTCCTTCTCGGAGAAAACTCCGCAACGCTTGAAGAGTTCGACAGACTCTTTCTTCTCGTACTCCTGGAGCATCTTGGGCACCACGCTCTCGGTATCCAGCCCGCGGCGGGCAGCTTCCTTCTTCCACTCGTCGGTGTAGCCGTTACCCTCGAAGCAGACGGTATCGAGTATGCTGGCGATAAGAGGCTTGAGGGTGTCCATAACCGCGACATCCAGGGCCTTGCCTTCCGCCAGGGACTTGTCCAGTTCCGCCTTGAAATCCATCAGCTGCTCCGCGACGGCGGAGTTCAGGGTAATCATAGCTCCGGCGCAGTTGGCGCTCGAACCAACCGCACGGAACTCGAAACGGTTTCCGGTAAACGCGAAAGGCGAAGTACGGTTGCGGTCGGTGTTGTCGATGAAGATTTCGGGGATGCCGATGGCACCCACCGATGCGCCCTTCTTGCCTGCGATCTCGATGGGGGTGCCGGAAGGAAGTTCCAGAAGCTTGTGCAGTACTTCGTTCATAGTGCGGCCCACGAAGGCGGAAACTATGGCCGGAGGTGCCTCGTTGGCCCCAAGACGGTGGGCGTTGGTGGCAGAAGCGATGGAAGCCTTCAGCAGGCCGTTATGCCTCTGCACCGCATAGAGGGTATTCACGAAGAAGGTGACGAACTGAAGGTTCCCGTTGGCATCCTTGCCGGGGGCGTACAGATTGGTGCCGGTGTCGGTGCCCAGGCTCCAGTTATTATGCTTGCCGCTGCCGTTCACGCCGGCGAAGGGCTTTTCGTGCAGCAGAACCACGAAGCCATGCTTGCGGGCGACCTTGTGCATTACGTTCAGTATCTGCTGGTTCTGGTCGTTGGCGAGGTTCATTTCCCCATAGATAGGAGCGAACTCGAACTGGTTGGGGGCGACCTCCTTATGCCTGGTCTTGAGGGGAATCCCAAGCTTGAATCCTTCGAACTCCAGGTCCTTCATGAAGGCGGCCACGCGCGAAGGGATCGCTCCGAAATAATGGTCATCCAGCTGCTGGTTCTTGCTGGACTCGTGCCCCATAAGCGTACGGCCGGTGATCATAAGGTCGGGCCTGGCGGCGTAGATATCTTCATCTACCAGAAAATATTCCTGCTCCCATCCGAGATAGGCATTCACCCTCTTGACTTCGGGATCGAAGAGGCGGCAGATAGGAACTGCGGCATCGGAAACTGCCTTGAGCGAACGTTTGAGCGGGGTCTTGAAATCGAGTGCCTCTCCGGTATAAGCCACGAAGACCGTGGGGATGCAGAGGGTATCGTCCTGGATGAATACGGGAGATGCCGGGTCCCAGGCGGTATAGCCCCTGGCCTCGAAGGTCGCACGTATTCCTCCGCTGGGGAAACTCGAAGCGTCAGGCTCCTGCTGCACGAGGGCCTTTCCGGTGAAAGACTCTATCACTCCCCCCTTGCCGTCGTAATCGAGCAAGGTGTCGTGCTTCTCGGCAGTGCCGTCGGTAAGAGGCTGGAACCAGTGGGTGATGTGCGTTACACCATGCTCCAGGGCCCATTTCTTCATACCCGCCGCAACTTTGTCGGCTATGGCAAGATCGAGCTGCACTCCTTCGTCGATGCACTGGATAAGGGCATCGTAGGTTGCCGGATCAAGGTATCGGCGCATCTTGTCGCGGTTGAAGACAAGTTCACCGAACCAGTTGGAAACGGCGCTATCGGGTGCAGGTACTTCGACGGCCTGCTTCTTGAAAGCTTCAAGGACGATTTTCGATCTAAGATTTCCCATCTGACTATTATAGTATGTTCATTGACTGTTCGCGGATCTTCTCCAGCTCATCCTTCATGCGCACGACAAGTTTCTGGATGGAGGCGTTGTTGGCCTTGGAACCGGTGGTATTGATCTCCCGGCCCATTTCCTGGATGATGAATCCGAGCTTCTTTCCGGGGCAGGGTTCGCCATCGATAGTGTCTTTGAAATAGGCACAGTGCTGACGCAGGCGTACTTTCTCCTCGTTGATGTCGAACTTCTCGAGCCAGAATATCATCTCCTGCTCGAAGCGTTCCTTGTCGAGCTTGACGCTGAGTTCTTCGGCAGCGGCGAGAATCCTTTCGCGCACCGCTTCCACCCTTTCTGCTTCGTGGGATTCGACCTCGTCTTCGAAGGCCAGGATGTTAGCGACACGGCCGGTGACATCTTTGTAGAGAGCTTCACCCTCCTTGGCACGATATGCATCGACGGCCTTCAGGGCCTCGTCGAAAGCTGCCTCGACCACGGGCCAGTTCTCTTCGTTGATTATGTCTTCCTTCCTGGCAGCTACTACGTCGGGGAAACGCAGGGCGGCCGCAAGAAGCTCGTTGTTCATACGGTCCGAGGATTCCGTGGAGCCCATTGCGAAACCGGGGAGGCTGCTACGTATGGCGAGCAGCTGGTTGTAGTAGCTGCGCACCACGTCGGCATCAACCACCTTTGCAGCATCGGCCACGTTTGCCTCGAAATTGATATATACGTCGATAGTTCCGCGAACCAGCATATCAGCTATCTTCTGGCGCACCAGAAGGTCCTTGTCCTTGGGGAGTATTGAAGATTTGATGCTGATGTCGGCGCTTTTGGAATTCAGGGTACGGATCTCTATGGTCAGTTTACCGGAGGCGAGAACCGCCTCGGCCTTACCGTATCCTGTCATGGATTTAATCATACTAACTAGCTTTAAACTTGCGAATTTACAAAAAAACTTTCGTTTTTACCCCCGGTCGAAGCAGCTTTTCTTCACTCCGCCCCACAATAGCCACGGCGCGGAGCGGCTGACGGGCACGGCGCGTTTCAGACTGCAGCTACGAGTGTAGTGCTTGCTAAGTCCCAAAAACAGGGACACAGCAAGCAATTTAGGCCTTTTTTGACGGCTACGTCCCAAAAACAGGGACACGGCAAGCACCAGGCAAAAACACGGACGGCAACAGTCAAAAACACAGCCGACACTAGGCGCAGAACAGGCGGAAAACACTACAGGCAGCACTAAAGACAGATGTCATCAAGCATCTTGGCAACTGCCTCGTACGGGAGACCGACCACCCTGGCGACCTGATTGACATCTGCGCAAAACCTTGCTCTCAACTGCTTAAGGAACATTATTAACTGACGGCTATCAAGCTCCGCGGCCGATTGTTTCCTGAACATTGAATAGCACAGATCCGGAATGGCAGCGACGATAATCTGGTCGCGGAATTTCGGTGTGATACTTTCATTATTGGCAAGCGCCTTTCTTGCTTTTGAAGAATTAGCCAAGAAATAATTCATCCTCTTTGGCGTCCGGAAGATCTTTTCCACCGACTCACAGTCGACATATGAAGCTGGGTCTATATACTTCCCATCTCTCAAGGTCCATTCAGGTGGCAATTTGGTCCCACTGTGGAGAATCCTGATCATTTCACGGCCAGATAATCTCTCAAGCGTAATTCCCTTGGCTCTGTTGAAATTAAAAAAGCAATCACCGGTACCCCAAGGATAGCCAGAGGGAGAAAGGCAAATATTCGCAGACACACTATTGACGTTGATGTAAGCGATGACACGCTCGACCGCCTCATCCTCCGCCGTAATCTCCTGGATATCGACACCGTTCCCACGGAGGAACTCCTTTACTCCGTACTTGATGCGATAATACCGCGAATACCTACGTTTGAATTCATTGATGAATGCCTCCGCTTCCACCCTATTGCGGCAGACAATCAGAAAATGCACGTGGTTGGACATCAGGATGAATGCAATCACTTTGATGCCAAAGACATACGACAATACGGCAACGTAATTCATTCCCGTTCTGAAGTCCTCTTCGTCTTTGAACCACAAGCCATCGATAAGATGTTCGGTAGTTATGAAAAAATAGGTCAAGACACACATATCTATCTCCTCCTTTAAAAGTTAAAACAAAGTTACCTGACGTTTCACGGGACAGGTCTCTACAAATATAGAAAATAATTTTCCAGAAATCAGATATTTTATTGCAGCACAAAAAGATACGAATTGCTTGCTACGTCCCGAAAACTGGGACACGGCAAGCATTTCAGGCCCTTTTTGACGGCTACGTCCCAGAAACAGGGACACAGCAAGCACCAGAAAAATAAACAGCCCGGCACCAGCAAAAGACCAGCGCGACACCAGTAACAAGACAGCCAACTACCGACGGGAAGCCACGGATCAAAGCGCGGTGAACGCCAAGGCCGTAGCAGCGGCAACCTTATTGCAGGTTTACAAAATAGTTCCTATTTTTGTAAGTTAAATACAATAGACCGAAAATGGAAGAAGAACGAAAACTGAATTTCCTGGAAGAAATCATCGAGAATGACCTGAAGTCCGGCAAAGTGGACAGCATACTTACACGCTTCCCTCCGGAGCCGAACGGCTATCTGCATCTGGGGCACGCCAAAAGCCTCTGCATAAACTTCGGGCTCGCACAGAAATATGGCGGCAAGACCAACCTCCGCTACGACGATACCAACCCCACCAAAGAAGATACCGAATACGTCGATGCCATCAAGGAAGACATCAAGTGGCTCGGCTTCCAGTGGGAGAAAGAGCTTTATGCCTCCGACTATTTCGACCAGCTCTACGAATGGGCGGAGCAGCTGATCCAGCGCGGTCTGGCCTATGTGGACGACCAGACCCAGGAAGAGATCAGCGCGGGACGCGGCACCGTGGAGACTCCCGGCAAGGAGAGCCCCTGGCGCAACCGCACCCCCGAAGAGAACCTCAGGATCTTCCGCGAGATGCGTGACGGCAAATATCCCGACGGAGCCAAGGTTCTCCGCGCCAAGATAGATATGGCACATCCCAACATGATGTTCCGCGACCCTATCCTCTACCGCATCAAACACGCGCATCATCATCGCACCGGAGACAAATGGTGCATCTACCCGATGTACGACTACACCCACGGCCAGTGCGACTCCATCGAGCATATCACCCACTCCATATGCACCCTCGAATTCGACGTGCACCGTCCGCTCTACGACTGGTTCATCGAGACTCTGGGCATCTTCCCCAGCCATCAGTATGAGTTCGCCCGCCTGAACCTCACCTACACCCTTATGAGCAAGCGCAAGCTTCTCGAACTGGTGCAGAAGGGTCTGGTTGCAGGATGGGACGACCCCCGCATGCCTACGCTCTGCGGAGTGCGCCGCCGCGGCTACACCGCCGAGGCCCTCAAGATGTTCTGCGACAAGATAGGCGTCAGCAAGCGCGACCAGCTGATGGACATCCAGCTCCTCGAATGGTGCGTAAGACAGGATCTCAACGCCCGCTCCAACCGCTATATGGTGGTTCAGGATCCCGTCAAGCTCACCATAACCAACTATCCTGACGGGCAGGTGGAATGGTTCGACTGCCCCCTCAACCCGGCAGAACCCGAAGGAGCCACCCGCAAGGTTCCTTTCACCAAGGAACTCTATATCGAACGCGCAGACTTCATGGAGGATGCTCCCAAGAAGTTCTTCCGACTCAAACCCGACGGAGAAGTCCGCCTGAAATACACCTACATCATCAAGTGCGACGAGGTCATCAAGGACGCCGAAGGCAATATCGTAGAGCTGAAGTGCAGCTACGACCCTTCGACCAGGCCCGGAAACGGAGAATGGCGCAGCGTCAAGGGTACCATCCATTGGGTGAGCACCCAGTTCGCGAAGGAGATCACCCTGCGCAACTACGACCGCCTCTTCACCCTCGCAGATATGAGCCAGGTGCCCGAGGACAAGGACTACAAGGACTTCCTCAATCCCGAATCCCTCGTAGTAACCAAGGCATTCGCCGAGCCCGCCCTGCTGGAAGACAAATCCGGAATCGCGGTCCAGTTCGAGCGCACCGGCTATTATGTGCAGGATAAGGACAGCACCCCCGAAGAGCCCGTCTTCAACAAGACTACTTCGCTGAAGGATTCGTACAAGCCGGAGTAATGGCCGAAAACAACATATCGGAGAATAGCAGAAGGATCGCACGGAATACGGTCCTTCTGTATTTCCGTATGTTCCTGCTGATGGCCGTAGGGCTGTTTGCATCCCGCGTGATACTGCGTGCCCTAGGCGAGAACGAACTCGGCATATACAGCACGGTGGCCGGAGTGGTGACGATGTTCAGCATACTCACCGGTTCGATGTCCTCCGCAATCAGCCGCTTCATCACCTTCGAACTCGGCAAGAAAGAGAAGGACCTCCCGAAAGTATTCTCCACTGCAGTTGCAATTCAGTTCATTCTGGCCGCGATTATCGTGGTACTGGCCGAGCCCGCCGGGCTCTGGTACATCTCCCACAAGATGGTGCTGCCTCCGGACAGGATTGCCGCCGCGCAATGGGTGCTGCAGTTTACTATACTGAGCTTCATCATCCAGCTGGTAAGCGTGCCTTACAACGCGGACATCATCGCCCACGAGCGTATGGACGCATTCGCCTGGATCAGCATCTTCGAAGCCCTTGGCAAACTTGCCGTAGCGTTCGCGATAATGATATCCCCTATCGACAAGCTTATTTTCTACGCCGCAATGCTTGCCATAGTGAGCCTGCTTACCAGGATGGCCTACGCCATATTCTGCAAGAGGCACTTCGAAGAGAGCAGGGCCGGGGTACATCTGGACCGCACGACCTTCCGCAGCATGTTCTCCTTCGCAGGATGGAACTTCATAGGCGCCGGTTCCGGAGTCCTCCGCGACCAGGGCGGCAACCTACTGCTGAATGCTTTCTTCGGCCCCATAGCCAATGCCGCCTGGTTCTTCGCCAACCAGGTCAACGGAGCTGTGCAGAAGTTCGTCACCAGCTTCACCACGGCATTGAATCCCCAGATCACCAAATCATATGCATCCGGCGACCGCGAGTATATGATGCGACTCATCTTCCGCGGCTCCCGGCTGTCAATATGGCTGCTGCTTCTGGTAGTGTATCCTATCATCTTCAATGCCGGATTCCTGGTGGATCTGTGGCTGGGAGCTTCGCAGGCCCCCGAGAATACCGTGGTATTCATCAGGCTCGTACTCATATACATAATGATAGAGGCCGTGTCCTACACCATGGTCACGGCTATGCTCTCGACCGGCAACATACGCAACTACCAGCTGCTGGTCGGAGGCCTGCAACTGCTCAACCTGCCGGTGGATTACATACTTCTGAGGATGGGAGCTCCTGCCGAGGTCATCTACTACGTAGCCGGGGCCGTCGCAATCCTCTGCCTGTCGGCAAGGCTGTTCATGCTAAGGAAGATGATAGCGCTGCCCGTAGGCCGTTTCCTCCGCGAGGTTCTATCCCGCGAACTGGTCGTCGCCGGCCTGGCCCTGATAGTCCCCTTGCTTCTTTCCCGCAGCACGCTTGAAGGATGGGGAGGATTCCTGCTTTCCGTCTTAGCGACGGAAATATCCTCCTGCGCCATCATCTGGTTCATAGGCTGCGACCACGACGAAAAAGATATCATCCTCCATAAGCTGCTTCGCCGATGATAGCTCTGACGGACCGAAGACAGTGCTGCGGATGCAGCGCGTGCGCCTCGGCCTGTCCGCACGGGGCTATAGAGATGGTAGCCGACGGAATGGGATTCCTCTATCCCAAGATAAACCCTGCGCTCTGCACCGACTGCGGCCTTTGCGAAAAAGTCTGCGCATTCAAGGCGCCCGAGCCCAAGGACAACCCCCTTGCCCAGGCAATACGCTTCCCCGCCCTGATGCGCGAAAGCCAGAGCGGAGGCCTTGCCTATGCCCTGATGCGCAAGACAATACTCGGAGGCGGTGTTGTCTATGGCGCCGCTATCGACAGCGATTTCAGCGTCAGCCACAGGAGGGTGGAAGATGAAGCCGGCCTGCAGCCGCTGAGGCTCAGCAAATACGTTCAGAGCAATATGGACGGCATCCCGGGCAAGGTCCTCGAAGACCTGAAAGCCGGCAGGAAAGTTCTCTTCACCGGCACCCCCTGCCAGTGCGCAGGCATCGCATCCATAGCCGGGAAATACAGGAAGGACCTGCTGCTCGCGGACATAATCTGCCACGGAGTCCCCTCTCCCGCGGTCTGGAAGGGATATCTCGAATCTATGGAACGGAGGAAGGGAAAGCCGCTAAGCGCCGTTCTCTTCCGGGATCCCTCTCTCGGATGGCACGAGCATAGAGAAGCACTGTTCTTCGGGGACGAGAAACTCGTAAGCGGGGAATATACCTTCTTCTTCTACCGTCATCTTATGCTGCGGCCTTCCTGCACGGCCTGCCCCTTCGCATCGCTCAACCGCCCTTCGGACATCACCATGGCGGACTGCTGGGGCGTGGAAAAGGCGCTGCCCGGGTTCGCCGATGATAATCTGGGATGTTCCCTGCTACTTGCAAATACCCCCGAAGGCCAGGCGGCGGCCGAGGATTTCCCGGACCCTTGCGAAAGGAAAGACATTGATATCAAGGAAGTAATGCAGCCCAACCTTTCGTCAGCTTCCTTGGCCCACAAGCGAACAAAATCGTTCGAAAATACTTATATTCGCAAAGGATATGACGCTGTACTGGCGCGTTTCGGGCGGGAATCGCGCTCCTACAAACTTGAACAGTTCATTCAGAAAGTGAAACGCCACATAAAGATATGAAGATCGGGATACTGACATTCCATGCAGCCAGGAACTACGGCGCTGTGCTGCAATGCCGCTGCCTTTACGAGGTCCTGAAGGGCCTCGGGCACGATGTCAGCGTCATAGACTACAGGCCCGATTATCTCACGGCACCATACAAGCTCTGGAAGAAATCCTATTTCAGGCATCCCGGATCCATGCTCAAGGCCGGCATCCATATGGCAGCTGCGCTGCGCAGGGATGCAGGATTCTCCAGCTTCGAAAAAGAAATGCGGCTCTCCCCTATGGAAGGAGAGCGCTTCGATGCAATATTCTACGGCAGCGACCAGATTTGGAACAGGAATATCACCCAAGAGCCGGACCCGGTGTTCTTCGCGGCATCTCCGCTGGCCGAGGGTGCAAGGAACATATCTTACGCAGCCAGCGACGGCGGAATATCCCCCTCCGAAGAAGAGCAGAAGACCGTACGCGGATATCTCCATAACTTCTACCGCATAGGCGTCAGGGAGTATCCAATGCAGGAAAGGATGGATTCCGTAGGGATACCTGCGGCCGTGAACCTGGACCCTGTCCTTCTGGCCGGCAGGGGCGTTACGGACAAGATATGTTCCGCATCTCCCGAGCAAGGTCGGTACATACTCACATATGAAGCGGTGGACCAGCCCGAGGTGCTAAGCCACGCACGAAGGATTGCATCTGAAAAGGGGCTGCGCGTGGTTTCCATAGCCCGCACTCCCTACAGCGCAGGGATCAAGCGCTTCAACCCCAAGGAATTCGTAGCCCTGTTCAAGGGCGCAGAAAGCATAGTGACTACATCCTTCCACGGAGTCGCGCTTTCCATATTATATCATAAGGATTTCCGTTTCGTCCCGTCCGGAGGGAGTTCCGACGAAAGGATACTGTCTCTTCTGGATGCCCTTGGCATCGAAGCGGGGGCGGCGCCGGATTACGACAAGGTGGACGGAAAACTGGAAGGACTCCGCAAGGAATCAATGAACTATATAGAGGAGGCCCTTAAATGAGCAAAGTATCCATAATCGTTCCCTGCTACAAACTTGGAAAGTATCTTCCCGAGGCCCTGGACAGCGTGCTTGCCCAGGATTATGCCGACTGGGAATGCATCATCGTGAACGACGGATCGCCCGACTCCACGGCAGAGGTAGCCGAGAGCTACTGCACCAAAGACTCCCGCTTCAAGTCCCTGGACCTGGAGAACGGAGGGGTGATACGCGCCAGGAACAAGGGCGTAGAGGCCTCCACCGGGGATTATCTCCTGTTCCTCGATGCCGACGACATACTCTTCCCGGACTACATAGGGAAGGCCGTAAGGGCGATGGAAGAGAATCCCGCGCTGCTGGTAGTGTCCGGGCCCGTGGAGCAGTTCGGGGTTGCCTCGGGAATGATAGAGATACCTCCATTCTCGAAAGACACCATGCTCGCAAGGAACAGCCTCCACGTGAGTTCGATGATACGCCGGGCCGATTTCGACCGTGCAGGAGGCTTCAATCCCGAAATGGCTGCCGGCCTGGAGGACTGGGACCTCTTCCTTGGCATACTGGAAAAAGACGGAGACGTGCTGATGCTCGACGCCCCCGTAATAAAATACCGCATACGGAAAAGTTCCCGCAACAAAGGGATAAGCCCCAAGGCAATGGCAGACATACGCCGCAAGCTCTGGGAACACCACAAAGAACTATACGCCAAGTACTTCCTGAACCCAGCCGATACGGTCGAGTACCGAAAGCTCTCCTACCGCATCGGCAAGCTCGAGAAACTTCCCGGAGTACGGGTGCTTGAAGCCTTTAAGAAACTATTCAGATAGCATGCATTTGAAAAGACTAGTTTTCAGCTTGTCGCTAACCGCAATGCTGACAGCCTGCAGCGTTTCCGTCCCGGAAAGCGTGCAGGAGGCCAATGCCCTTGCCAGGCGCCTGATCCCTGGCCAGGCACGCCACATAGAATTCCGCGAAGCGCCCACCGACGGCGCAGACCGCTTCACTCTGAAATCCGACGGAAGAAAAATAATCATCGAGGCCAACAATGCCGGCACTATGGCGGTGGGCCTAAACTATTACCTGAATAATTACTGCCTTACTACCGTTTCGGAATATGCAGCCCACCCCGTGGAAATGCCCGACGTGCTACCGGAGGTGCCTGAGCCCGTTACGGTAAGTGCGAAGCTTCCCTACAGGTTCTATCTCAACTACTGCACCTTCGGCTACACTATGCCCTGGTGGGGATGGAAGGAGTGGGAGCGCTTCATAGACTGGATGGCCCTGAACGGAGTGAATATGCCTCTGGCCATCACGGGCGAAGAAGCAGTGTGGCAGCGCGTATGGAGGCGTTTCGGCCTAAGCGACGATCAGATTCGCGCTCATTTCACAGGCCCTGCGCATCTCCCCTGGCACCGGATGGTGAATATGAACTCGTTCCAAGGGCCTCTTCCCCAGGAATGGATAGACGCCCAGGCAGAACTTCAGAAGAAGATACTCCGCCGCGAGCGCGCATTGGGAATGAAACCCGTGCTGCATTCTTTCAGCGGAAGCGTTCCGGCCGTGTTCAAGGACGCTCACCCCGAAGCCGACATCACCAAGGTTAGCAACTGGGGGCGCTTCGGAGACCCGTATCGCTGCTGGTTCCTATCCCCCACCGACACTCTTTACGCTGATATTCAGAAGGCCTACATAGAAGAGCAGACCGTCCTGTTCGGCACGGACCATCTCTACGGGCTTGACCCCTTCAACGAGGTGGATGCCCCGAGCTGGGACCCGGCCACGCTCGCAGCTATGGGAACGGCCTTCCACAATTCCCTGCAGGCCGCTGACCCCGAGGCAGTATGGGTGCAGATGGGATGGTTCCTCATCAACGACCGCAAGCACTGGACCCCGGAGAATATGGAAGCCTTCCTGGGAAGCGTCCCGCGGGGGAAGATGATAATGCTGGACTACCACGACGACTGGATCCTAGGTTGGAAACTCACCGACAGATTCTATGGGCACGACTACATCGCCTGCGCCCTGCTGAATTTCGGAGGCAACACCCTGCTCAACGGCAACTTCCCCACCCTCATTCCTTTCTACGGAGAAACCCTCCGCGAGGGAGGAGCCAACCTCAAGGGCGTGGGATCCACCCTGGAAGGATTCGGAACCAATCCCTACTACTATGAATTCGTGCTCAGCCTGGCCTGGGATTATCCCCTCAGCCCCGAGCAGTGGATAGACAAGCTTGCCGACCGCCATATTGGCCGGGAAGATGCCGCCGCCCGCGAGCTCTGGCACGACATAATAATGAACATCGCCCCTAAATACACGGGCTCGGGAGTATCGATGAACGCCCACCCCAAATTCGGGGAGCGCTGGAACTGGACGGTGAAATACCCCGACATCAAGGGCCGCACTCCGGTAATGGATTATGCCTGGCGCAAGATGCTGGAGATAGGCTCCGACCGCTATGAATACAAGTACGACCTGGTAAATCTCGGCCGCCAGGCCCTGGGAGATTACTTCGACATACTGAAAGACAGCCTGGAAATCGCCTGGAACAATCGCGACCTAGCCCTTGCAAAGGCCCTGAAGGAAGAGATGTCCCAGGTGATGGACGACTGCGACGCCCTGCTTGCCTGCGCCCCCGAACTCAACCTGCAGCCCTGGAACGAAGCGGCCCGCAGCTGGGGGAAGAGCAAGGAAGAAAAAGACTACTACGAAACCAGCGCCCGCACCATACTCAGCACCTGGGGCAACGCAACCAACCTTACCGACTATGCCAACCGGCAGTGGGCAGGCCTTGTGAAAAGCTACTACAAGCCCCGCTGGATGATGTTCTGCGACGACATAATCGCCAGCATAGAGGACGGCACCCAAATGAACACCGGCCGGTTCGACGAGCGCATCCGCTACCACGAAGTCCGATGGGCGGAGGCTTCGGTCACTCCCATAGAGTATAACGCCCCGGCGGATCCCGTACAACTTTCGAAAGATATAATCACAAAATACAAGTTTTAATATGGAAGCATTGACAACCGCAATCCTGATTGTCGCCTATTGCGTCATTCCTGCCGGCGTTCTCTGGCTATGCAGGAAGGTAAAGTGGATAGGAAAGATCGGCCCCATCCTGATGCTCTACTTCCTCGGAGCCATCATCGCCAACGTAGGGATACTCCCCTCCGGCCCGGAAACATTGAAGGTACAGAACCTGCTTTCCAACGCTATGATTCCTCTTGCCATCCCGCTGATGCTGTTCAGCTTCACCTTCCGCAAGAGCGAAACCCGCGACCAGCTGATAGCGATGATAACCGGGCTTGCCGCCGTGGTGATAGCGGTTGCGGCAGGATATCCCATATTCGCTCCGCACATCCCCGGAGCGCCCCAGGTTGCCGGTATGTACACCGCCTGCCTTACGGGAGGAACCGTGAATATGGCCGCAGTAAGCAAGATGCTCGGAGTGGACGGGCATCAGTACGCCCTTCTCAACACCTACGATATGATGGTATCCTTCACCTACCTGGTGTTCATCATGGCCATAGGCATCAAGCTGGCCCGCAGATGGCTGCCGGTCAAGACCCTGGACAACTATGACGAGAAGGCCGTACGCGAAGCCGGGGAAGACAAGAACCCCTATAAGGGCCTCTTCAGCAAGAAAGGCATATTCCATAACGCCCTTCCGCTTCTAGGCGTAACCATAGTGGTGGTCGGCCTCAGCGCCGGAATCGCCGTAGGCCTTTCCAAGCTTCTTCCTGGCACCTTCATGATGTTCTTCATCCTTGCCATCACCACCATAAGCATAGCCGTTTCCTTCTGGAAGCCCGTACATAAATACGAATACGGCTACGACATGGGGATGTATTTCATATACATCTTCTCGCTGGTGGTGGCTTCTATGGCCGACGTACGCGCCCTGGACTTCACCGGAGCACTCTGGATAGTGGGATTCCTCTTCTTCATGGAAATCATCTCCCTCTCCCTGCAGCTGCTCAGCGCCAAGTTTTTCAAGGTGGATGCAGACACCGCCGTCATCGCATCCGTCACCTATATCAACTCCCCGCCCTTCGTGCCCATGATCGCCGCATCCATGCGCAACAGCCGTGTGCTTATGCCCGGGCTCAGCATAGGCATCATAGGATATGCCGTAGGCAACTATCTAGGAGTACTCATCTGCAGCCTTCTCGGATAATATGCGCCCGGTTTACGAAAAAGATTTCCTGTACGACATTCTGGTTCCCTATGTGAACTGGAGCTTCAGGCGCGTATTCAGGAGCCTTGAATTCAAGGGGGTGGAGAATATCCCCGAGGACGGGGCCGTGATCTTCTCGCCCAACCACGTGAACACCTTGCTGGATGCCCTGGCAGTACTTGCCATGAGGGAGAACCGCCCGGTGGTGTTCGCCGCACGTGCGGACATCTTCCGCAAGCCGCTGGTCGCCAAGATACTGAACTTCCTGCGCATAGTGCCCATCAACCGCATCAGGGACGGCGTGGACGCCCTTGCCGGCAACGAGCAGACCTTCCACACGGCCATCCACACCCTGCAGGCCGGCATTCCCTTCTGCATATTCCCGGAAGGCCGTCACAGCCAGGACCCCGGCTTGCTGCCGCTGCGCAAAGGCATAGCCAGGATTGCGCTCCAGGCGGTAGATGAAATCGAAGGCCCGGTGTACATAGTTCCCATCGGCTTGGTATATGACGATTACGTGAACTTCCGCACCGACCTTACCATCAACGTCGGAGAAGCCGTGCTGGTGGCAAGAGGAAGGAGCAAGAAGACCCAGACCGAGCCTGAAAGGCAGCGCAAGGCCAGGAAGCTTCTGGTGAAGCTCACTACCAAGATGAAGGCCCTGATAGATACCCGCAGGGATAAACCGGTAAGGGACTCGCTGCTGCTGCGCACGCTGCGAATCCCTTTGGTTCCATTTGCCGCATTGCTGCTTTTGCCAGCATTCGGCATCGTGAAGTATCTGGCGAAGAACATGAAGGACAAAGCCTTCCTGAATTCTGTCCGCTACGGTATCTGCTACCTGATAAATCCTGTGATTATCTTCCTGCTGTCCGTGATCCTCGTGGTTGCTGGACTCATCCCTTGGTGGCTGATACTGCTGTTACCCATTCTCTCGGCCTTCGCCCCGGAGATATGGTACGGGGCGATGACCAAGAGAGTGGCTTCTAATTGATATTTCCTACCGTAGGAAGAGTTCCATTTTCGACCAGCGTGCAGTTATCCGGCACGCAGCGTCCGATAGTGACATCACTGTTGGAATTGAAGGTCGTGGCAGATGAAGCCTGCCTTACGGTACCGGTTTCGATCATACAATTCACGAAGTTGAAGCTACGTTCGGCATTGTCGCTTCCGTGGGCGAACAACCTGGCTATGAATGCGCCGCTGTTGGGGCCGTGGAGG
Organism: Bacteroidales bacterium; assembly: GCA_016287875.1. Classification (GTDB taxonomy): domain Bacteria; phylum Bacteroidota; class Bacteroidia; order Bacteroidales; family UBA932; genus Cryptobacteroides. Next base: position 75,674 of record JAEEXQ010000004.1, read on the forward strand.
GTTCCGCCTACCTTGCAATTCGTGAAGGTGTAAGTACCTGTCAGCGATGCCTGTCCCACGATACCGCCGACCCTGGCAAGAGGTGAACTGCCGTTGGTATTGATGGTCCCTCTGAACAGAAGGTTGCTGAAATTGCGCTTGGTGTTGCTGAACCCGACAATTCCTCCGACATAGCTCTGTCCTTCGGTACCGGCTTCCTGCCCGGGCTCGGTGAAAGCCGCCTTGTAGCGTTTGAAGATGATGTCCGCCCTGGAACTGCTGTTCACAGGAGGGGTTTTCGCCGCACCGGCAATTCCGCCTATGGCTACCCTGATGGGCGACCATATGGTGATGTCTCCGTAGTTGTTGCAATTGGAGTACTTCTTTCCCTCCTGATCGGCCGGGCCGCTGCCGCTTATGCCTCCGAAATAAGATGTCGGGCAGGCGTAAACCTTGGGAAGAAGGTCGCTTACCGAAGAATTGCCGTTGTGCAGAGTCTTGATTTCCCCATGGTTCTCACAATAGGAAATTGTGCGTTCTTCCGTGTCGTTCCATCCGCCGACTATGCCGCCGCAGTAAATCTGGCTGAGGGTGAGGCCGTCGAAGGTGATATCCCCATAATTGGAAGAGTGGTCAAGGTCGGATGAAACACCGTGGGCGAGGATTCCTCCAACATACACTACGTTATAAGGGCCGCCGGCAAGGGCGATATCACCTGAATTGGAAGCATATGCAAAAGATGCGACATCCGCCGCATAGCCGCAGATTCCACCGAGGTAGAGGTTGGTACATTTCAGCCTCTCTATCCTCAACGCACCGGTATTGCTGGCGTCGACCTGGGAATAAGCCCGTCCGGCGATACCGCCTACATAGAAATACTTGTTAGTCTGCGAACTGGTATTGATTACTACGTCCCCCCTGTTGGTGGCGCTGATGCTCTTACCGGCCGCGTTCGATCCGACTATTCCCCCGATGAAAGGATTCTGGGCGGAGTTCTTGCCGGAGAAGGTGACGGTGCCGTCGTTGCTGCACGAGACTATGTCCCCTTGTGAATTGCCGGCGACGCCACCCAGGAAAGTATAACCATTGGAAGATATCTTCTGGGCCCAGGTAACATCGCCAAGGTTGGCACAGTCGCTTATCTGGGCATCTTTTTCCGCCTGATAACCGACGATGCCGCCGGTAGCATAGTAAAAGCTGCCCGAAGAGCTGAAAGTGCCGCTCAGCGAGATGTCCATGGCATTGGTACAGGACTTTACGGCTGCCTTGGCATGGCCGGCAATACCTCCGGCATACAGGGGGCCGTCGGCATTGGTGCCGGCGAAGCTGATGCTGCCGCCGGAAGTCTTGCAAGACTTTATCTCTCCGAGAGAACGGCCGGCTATGCCTCCGATGTATGTATTGCCTCCTGAGAAGGGAACTGTGATGGATCCGGTATTGCTGCAGTCGCTTATGCGCGCACTGAGGCGCCAGGTGTAATCCCTGTTGCCAAATCCGCATATGCCGCCCACATGGAAACTGCCCGTATTGGTGCCGAGGTCGTTGTCCACGAGGGTTATGGATGCCTTGTTGGTACAATTGACTGCTTCGCCTCCTACCAACTCGCCTACTATGCCGCCGAAGCAGCAGTCGCCGGTGGTAGCGGTAGACGGAGCAAATCGGAGACTACCCTTGGCAGTGCAATTGTAGAGACCTGCGACTTCGTCGCGGTGCGTGTCAAGTACCACCCGCCTGGCAAAGAGGCCGATATTGGACTGGGATGTACTTGTCTCGTTGATGTTGGAGTTAAGGGTCAGGTTCTTAACCACGCCCTTGAGGGTGCCGAAAAGAGGCTTGGTAAGGCCGGAAATGGTTTTTCCCTGGCCGTCGAAGGTACCTACGTAGTTTTCTACAGGAACGAAGGAAGATGCTATCGACGAAAGGTTAAGCGTCGATGCGTTCTGGGTAAGCAAGGCGTTAAGGCCCGTTTCCCCATTGGCCACGCGGCTCACGAAGGTCTGGAAAGTTTCCACGTTCCATATCTTGATGAGGTTGCTCACGGACGTTGGAGAATAAGCCACGTTCGAGAACTCACGCACCGTGCCTGCAGCTATGGTATTGTTGCTGCCTGTCATTACCCTGATCGTCATGCTTCCGGACGCATTGTCCACTATGGTCAGCGATATACCACCTGCGTAGGTGCCGGCAGGAACGGCCACGTAGAATACGAAAGGATCGGAAGACAACTGGATATGATGGCCGAAATGATATAGCAGTTCCGCACCTCTGGTAGAAGGAGTCAGGGTGCCATTGAGCAGAGCACCCGTCTTCCCTATAGTGAAGGTGCCGGAAAGGGCCTGGTTGCCATCCTCGGCCTTGAGGGTAACGGAATCTATCTTCTTGCTGCCCGTGAGCGAGAAGCGCAGCAATGCGCCCACGTGATGCATGGGAACGACGGAGCCGACGCTGTTAAGCGAAGCATACATAGGCATTGCCTCAGGGTCGAAACCATCCTCCACATAATCCTGGGTAGAAGGGAATACAATCTGGTCCGAGCGGCCTTCCACTCCCCTGTAGAGGAAGTTGTAGGGGGCAACGGGGTCCACCTCGAAACTGGCGCTGGCGCTCGTATTACCGGACCCGGGCACGAAACTGCTGGCCGGAACTCCGTTAAGGGTAACTATGTCGGATGAGCTCCAGAACACTGGGTAAGTGTTTCCGGTCTTGGAGCCGAGGGATGTCTTGGTATCGGGAGATGCCGGGACGGCCAGTTCCACGGAGAAGGAGCGGCCTACGGTCATTTCTTTGGCGCAGCCCGCCACCATGGCGACAAGCGCCATTATGCTGAATATTGAATATATCTTTTTCATATGGCGTTGCGTTTATTCGAAGATTATATGAGATACTACAGGCACATGGTCAGAAGGCATTATTGTCTCGCCATTGTATACATAGGTATTCCTTACCGTCCTGTACGACTTTGCCCTTAGGTTCTGGGTAGTACCGTTATGTATGAAGATATGGTCGATACGACTCCACTTGGACTTCATATAATCGATGCTTTCCTCGTACGAATGCGTCCTTCCTGTCTGGGTTCCGGGGAATTGGCGGTAGAACTCGGCAAGATTGCCATCATCCTTAAGCTGGTCATACACATCCGTCCAATAATTGGTAAGTTGGGTATAGACTGAATTGCCAGAGGCCACATTCATGTCGCCGACACAGATTTGAGGCTGCCCGGCGAACTCACTGGTAACAAAGTTGACAAGGCTTGTAGCTGCTTCGGACTGATGCTCCTGCCCTTTAGTAGGCAGATGAGTCACGAAGAACATAAACACCTTCCCCGACTGATTGTGACGGAAACGAGCATACACGCAGGTCCTGGCAGGGCTGTTGGTGTTATTGTATGCATCCTTCGCATGTATATAGTAATCTCCACTAGTATCGTCAAACCACACATAATCATAATTCAAAAGAGTCAAAGTAGAGCTATTATAGGCGAAACCATTTGCATATACGAAGGACAGCGAATAACTATAACCATCCCAAAGACTCCAACTCCTTTTGATCTTTTCAGGGTTATCTAGTTCCCACGAGTAACTGTTGCTCAATCCGGCAGACTGGGCCATAGTTCTCAGGCCATAGGTTCCATTGGAACTAAAATCTTCATCAATTTCATTAAAACCTATGATGTCCGCCCTTGTCTCCACGATAGCTTCACCAAGAGCGCTGCGAACCGCGGGGATGTCGAGAAACATATGGGGAGCATAACACTCATTACTTTCACGGGAACCCTGGTTGAAAACATTGTAAGTAGCCACGGTAATCCCCACCGGAGATCCGGAGGGCGTGCCGCCGTTTATCGCAGAAAGGTCCCCGGGGGTGAGTATGTCCTCGGATGTGCCTGCGGCAAAAGAACGCACCGGCATAGTGATGATCTGGCCTGCATCCAGTTTCATCCCGGTTTCCCAGAACTTTAGGCGCATGGGAGCGCCATCCTCGGCATACAAGAGAGCTTCCAACCCGGACTTGTAGTCCTGGGCAGGGATTGCTATATAGAAATACTTGTCGGTATCGGAAAGAAGCTGCCCTTTGCAATCATAGACCAGCGTACCCTCCTTTCCACCGGAGAACTTGCCGGTAAAGGCGGGGCCATCTTCCTCGAGCATGAAATCCCCGAACAGTTTTTCGTCCCCGAGGCTGTTGAGTTCTATCCTGTCCAAGCTGGCGTTTCCGTTGACGGCAAAGCGGATGAATCCGCAGAAATGCTTCATGGACACGCCAAGACTGCTGCCGGACTCTACCGCCGTGCCATAAGCGGCGGCAGCGGCGCTGTCATAGGAATCCTCCGCATAAACTTGCCGGGAAGGCAGGGAAATCACATCTGCTTTATCGCTCGCGGGATAAAGCACTTTGTAAGGACGGGGAATGTACCCCTCGAGAGTGAAGGAGGCCTGAGTCTTCCCGTCGGCGACGGACGACAGGGCATTGGAGCGGATTCCGTTGATGGAAATCTTATCACCGGAATGCCATACGACATCGAGTTCCGCCGAACCACTGTAAGGGCCGTAAACGGGCTTGACTTCAGTAGCCGACAATGAAACATCGAGAGTGAGAGATTGGTCGCTGCGTTGTTCGACCGAACAGGAGCACAACAGCCCGGCCACGATAGCAAGGGCCGGACCACATTTTTTAAAAATGTAATTAATCATAGTGTTATCGTTTCCCTCCATCGGAGGTGGTATAGCTGGTTAAAACTGCCTACCAAATATAAGGAAAAAATGAGGAGATCACTATGGGAAAAAGAAAAAAGCCGGCAGTCTGCCGGCTTTGTCTGGATGAAAGGACTTGAACCTTCGACCTCCTGGTCCCTAACCAGGTGCGCTACCAACTGCGCCACATCCAGAATTTGGGATTGCAAAGTTAGTAAAATTTTTGATACTCCAAACATAAATGGCAAGAATTTTGAGTCAGGGAACAAAGCGTACTAAAATTTCATTTATCCTTTATGAGAAAAGTTGGTTTACTCGCGTGCTTGCTCACGCTGACCCTCTTCTCGGCATACGCCGGGGAGGGCTTCCTGAAAGGAGCAATCCTTAAGATTGATATGAAGGATGTGGTTGCCGAACGTGGAGGCAGCAACTATAACCTTACTCTTTCAGGAATCAAATCATCCTCCTATGTTTCTCTCCTCTCTCTTGAAAGGGCCATAAAGAAAGCAGCCGAAGACAAGGACATCGCGATGATCTACATCAACACGGACAAGTTTTCCGCAGGCCTGGCTCCTATGGAAGAAGTCCGCAGCTACCTCAAGGGCTTCAGCAAGGCGGGCAAACCGGTAATCGCGTACGGCACCTCCTTCGGTAACGGCTCGTATTATATCGCGTCCGTAGCCGACCGCGTGTTCCTCTACCCTACCGGAGGAGCTGCCATCAATGGCCTCAGTTCCACCCAATACTTTCTGAAGGATGCTCTCGACACCTTGGGAATCGGAGTACAGCTAATACGCCACGGCAAATACAAATCCGCCGGCGAAATGTACATACGCAACGACATCTCCCCCGAGAACCGTGAACAATACGAGGTTATGTTGGACTCCATCTGGGGCAGCATACTCGACGAAATCGCCGAATCCAGAGGCATCTCCGTGGACGATCTGAGGAACTGGATAGAGAATCTGGAGATCGGTAAGGGACAGACCCTCGTGGACAAGGGCCTCGTGGACGGACTCAAATACCGCGACGAGATGGAACAGTATCTCTGCCATCTATTCGGCACTACGGAGCCGTCCGAAGTAAAGACCGTTGACATAAAGAATTATATGAAGAAACTGAAAGATGGTCCTTCATCCAAGAAGATTGCCGTCGTCTACGCCAACGGCGAAATAGGCGAGGGCCGTTCAGTCGGAGAAAAGGTCGCCAACGAAATAGCCAAGGTCCGTCGTGATTCCACTGTCAAGGCCGTGGTATTCCGCGTCAACTCCCCCGGCGGAGAGGTTACGGCTTCGGACATCATTCGTCGCGAAATCGAGTTGCTCAAGAAGTACAAGCCCGTCATCGCCAGTTACGGCTCGTATGCAGCATCGGGAGGATACCTGATTTCCGCGGGCTGCGACAAGATCTTCGTGGACAAGACCACCCTTACCGGCTCGATCGGCGTATTCGGAATGTTCTACAATGTGGGCGGAGCGATCAAGCAGAACCTCAAGGTCAACCCCGTACAGATAGGGACCGGCAAGCATAGCACAATGATGACCGGGATGTACCCTCTCTCCGAAGAAGAGCAGGCTTGGTGCCAGGATAAAATCGAAAAAGTATATGACGATTTCGTGACCGTGGTTTCTGAAGGCCGAAACATCTCGAAGGAATATGTAGATTCCATCGCCCAGGGAAGGGTCTGGACCGGTAAGGATGCCATAGACATCAAGCTGGCCGACGAGACCGGAACCATACTCGAAGCTGTGGAGTATGCTGCCAAGATCAGCAATCTGAAGAAATACAGCATAGTCTCCTACCCCAGGAAAAAGAGTTTCAAGGAGCAGCTCCTTGACAAGGA
>JAEEXQ010000085.1 GCA_016287875.1 Bacteroidales bacterium
AGAAGGAGAGAAGAGCGAAAGATTTAGGATTTACTACGGGGAAGTGCCACGGAGGGGGTTCTGTGGGGGTGTGCTGTAAATTAACGGGGGTTGAAGGGGGTGTTTTTTACAGCAAACCGCCACCCAGGGGCTTCTAAGGGTGGTCTCTGAAAATTTAAACGTTTAAAACGTTTAGCGCCATCCAGTTCGGGGTGCTGCACCCGCCCCGGGGGTCGATTCGCTGAAGAGTGAGTAGGGGGGGGGCCGCCAGGCCCCCGCGCAGGGCCCCCGCGCCGCGCCGCGGCCCCTACTCGCTCTTCAGCGAGTCGACGGGGTTTGCGTGGGCGATGCGGAGGCTGTTGAGCACGACGACGGCAAGGACGATCAGCAGCACGGCCAGGACGGCGATAAAGAAGATAGCCGGGCTCAACGCCACTTTTTCTGCAAACTGCTCCAGCCACTTGCGGGCCAGGAAGAAAGCAGCCACGCAGGCAAGCAACGCCATAGCCGCACCAAGCTTCAGAATATCCGAAGCGAAGATCGTCAGCACATCCCTTGTGACGGCACCGTTGATCTTGCGTATGGCCATCTCCTTGCTGCGGCGCAGACTCTCGTCGGAGATGAAACCAATCAGCCCCAGCAGAGCTATCAGCAAGCTGAACACCACGCCCAGCACCACGGTATTGCGCATCTTCTTGCAATCATCGTAATCCGCCCTCATCGCATCCTCGTAGGAAACGATATCCACGGAACCATCCTCCAGGGCCTCCTCCAGAGCCTTCTTCACCTTGGGCAGAGACTCTCCCGACGTGCGGAAAACGACCTTCCTCATCCAATAGCGGCGGTCGCCGGTGACGCCGAAGAACACGGCGCTGGGGCGCCTGTCCATATCTTGGAAATTCCCTATGACATAGGTCTTGTAAACACCGGCGATAGTAAAGACCGAAAGATTGTCATAATCGATGCTCGTTTCGTGACCGGTAACCCTCACCTGCTTGCCCACCACGCCGTCGGTCCAGCCGGCGAACTCTATGAGCTTGGCGGCGAAACGCTCATCCACCACCATCTCGGTGGAATCCGCCGGAGCGTGCCCCTCGGCGAACTCTATCCCCATCAATTCGAAATAGTTGGTGGTAGAAGAATACTGGTCGGCGAAGTTGAAAAGCTCCCTGTCGTCATTCATAAGATAGACATTGTCGCCGGGGCTCCCGTCGATGGGAATGTAGTTGGAAGCGGCCACGCCACTCACTTCGGGAAGGGCCTGCAGGGCCTGCATGGCCCTTTCCTGGGCTTGGAGGTCGCGGCGCTTCATAGTAATGTAGAAAAGATCCTTGCTGTCATATCCCGGATCGCTGCTCATCACCTTTTCGTACTGACGGCCTATGACGAGCATCATTGCCACCAGCAGGACGTTGATGAACACCTGCACTCCCAGCAGGCCGAGTTTCCAGCGGCGGGAATTCTCGGTATAGTTCTTAAGTGCGGCATAGACCGGGATCCTCTGGTAGAGTTCGGCGGGCACCACTATCGAAACCACCAGCACGCCCAGCAGCACCGCCACTATGGCGATGACGCTCTGCGGCACCAGCAGGGTGCTGAACGGCACGCCCAGCAGGTTCTCCACTATCCCCCGGCCGGCAAAGATTATGGCCGCAGCCAGGATGAGGGACAGCAGGAGATGCAGGGACGCTTCCTTGGCGAGCATACCGTAGATATGCTTGCTCTCGGCGCCGTAGCACTTGCGCACGCCCACCTCCTTGGAACGCTTTACCATCGAGGAGATGACTATCAGTATATAGTTGAGAAGGGAGATGGCTATCAGCAGCACGGCCACTATGGAAAGCAGTACGACCTGCGCCCTGACCGCGGGGTCGGAGGTATGCATCTTCGACAGCGGGGAAAGATAGTATCTGAGTTCTACCCCGCTCTTCTTCAACATATCGAAAGGCTGATGGGCCTCCTGCATCTTGCGGATTGCGTCCTTCAGGCCGTGGGGATCCACCCCCTCGTATAGCTTGACGAAGCCCTTGTAGCGGTCGTTGCCCAGCCAGTTTTCGGTGCTGCTCTTGGGGTAGGAAACCATCGACAGAAGTATGTCAGCCCTCATCGATCCGTTCTTGGGGAAATCCTCGAAAACTCCCTCTATAGGAATCTTCAGCGAGGGCTCTTCCTCATTGGCGATGTGCTTGCCGACGGCATCCAGCACATTGCCTTTGGGGCCGACCAGCTTCTCGGCGAAACTGCGGCTCACCATAACCGAGCCCCACTTGCCCAAGGTCTTCACCGGGTCGCCCACAAGCACCTTCTGGTCGAACACCTTGAAAAAGCAGGTATCCGCACAAAGGAGCATGGCTTCCAACTTGTTGTTATTCTCGTCCAGGAAAGTGTCGGAATTCCATACCTGAGTAACGCGGGTGCCGGTTTCCACACCGGGGACCTCGTTCATGAAGCCCACGGCGACAGCCCCGGACACCTGCCCATAATCCCCCTCTCCACCCGGCTGCGAAGCCCAGGTCCTGATTATGTAAGTCCTGTCGATATCCTTGTAGAACCTGTCGAAACTGAGTTCGAAGAATACCTTTGCAATCAGCACGATACCTATGGCCAGTCCCACTCCGAGGGACAGGACTTTTATCACTATGTCGTTTTCCCTTCTCATTTTATTCGTAATACCCGGCCCGGCCGGGCATCTTTATTCTTTTTTCAATTCGAGGGCCGGATTGGTCCTGGCGGCCTTGAGGGTCTGCCAGAGCACGGTGGAGAAAGCGATTGCGACCGAAATCAGCAAAGCTGCGGCGAACACCCAGCCATAGCCTTCTATCCTGAAGGCGAAGCGCTGCAGATATACCCCGGCCGCCCATATTGCAAGCGGCAGGCCTATGGCGCAGGCCACCAAAACCATCAGCATATAGCTCTTGACGGCCCTGAGGGTCTCCTTTTCGACAGACGAGCCGAACACTTTGCGTATGGCTATCTCCTTGGTATTCTCAGCCGCGAAATATGTGCTCATAGCCAGCAGGCCGAGCAGGGCGATCATTATGGAAAGCACGGCGAAGAGTTCCACCAGGCGCAGTGTCTTGCGCTCGGGATCCAGCTGCTTGCGGATGAGCTCGCGCAGGAAGCCCGAACTCCAGGGTTCATCCTCGAAACCGGAAGTCTCCCTCTTGTAGTCGCGGAAGGCCTGCAGTATCTGCCTGCCATAGGAAGGATCCTCGCCCACCGTACCTATCAGCAGGTTGTGCGCAAAGACCGTCTCGGTGGCAGGGGCCACGACCATCACCCCGTTGGGATTGGCGTTGTTGTCCGATGCCGCCTTCGTGGGGAAGTCTGCGAACACGCCGCCGATGTACTCCGGACGGGCGCCGTTCATCATTATCCTCCTGGGGAAGACGGTAGATGTGTCGGAGGATTCCGTGGCATTGAAGGCCGATTCCGACATCCAGATACTGTTGTACAGAGGATGGCCGAAATCCTGCTTGATCTCGAATCCGAGCAGCCTGAAATAGGTGGAATCGCCGACGATGACAGGCAGGTCGGTGCGCTGGTCCTCGTCGCCACCTACGCTCATAATCATCATTATCCTTCCGGGGATGCCGCGGCCGAGACCGACGCTCGTGACGAAGGGGAGCTGCCGGACCTTGTCTTCCAGCAGACGCATATCGTCATAGCGCATCGCCTGATAATCAAGATAATAGAGATTATCGACATTGGAGTGCATGGGGCGGTTCAGCATATGGCGCATCTGCATCTCCATAACCAGCGACATCGCGATCAGGAACACCGTCAGCACATTCTGGACTATGATGAACACCCGGCTGAGCACCATCTTGCTACGGCGGCGGAGGTCACCTTTGATGATGTCGATGGGCTGGTGCTGCGATGCGGCCAGGGCCGGCAGCAATCCGCAGATAACCCCCAGCAGGAGAATGGCGGCCACATATACCGCTATGTAGGCGGGACTCATCATAAGGGTGATGCGCACGCCCGTATATCCCGCGCCCATATACGAGAGGTTCTTGTCGCCGGAGAACACCAGGTCGTTGACCATAGGTTCGAAGAGATAGGCCAGCGCGACCGAGGCTGCGAAACAGACCGCCGTGAACGCCACCGACTCCCCTATGTATTTGAGGAGGATGCTGATGCGGTCGGCGCCCAGCAGGCGTCGGGTGGCCATCTCCTTGGCCCGCCTGCCGGTGAGGGCCAGGCTGAGGTTGACATAGTTGAATATGGCGGATAAGAGCAGAAGCAGCACCACGACTATAAGCAGGCGCAGCATCTGGGCGTTGCCGGTGCGGGTAGCGCTGTTGCGGAAGCCATCCGCGAAGAACAGCTTGTCCATGCGTATGCTTCCCCACCTGTCAACCTTCTCGGCCGACCAGTGCTCGTCGTAGTTCTTATGGAGGAGGGCCTTGATCTTGGCCTCGACGGCATCGCGGTCCGCGCCCTTGCAGAGGCGGTACCAGGTAGTATAGTTGCCAATGCTATTGAAGGCCTTGGAATCCCGGGCGCCGAAGCTGTTGCTGATGTGGGTGATGATGTCGCAGTCGAGGAAGTAGTTCCGGTCGAAGTCGCGGAAAACTCCCTTAATGGTGCATATTTCGTCATCCACCGAAATCTGACTGCCGATAAGGTCCCGGCCGTCCTTGCCTATGCGCCTGGCCAGCGTTTCGCTCACCAGCACATCCGTCTTGGCCACGAAATCCTTCGCGCTGCCCTGCACTATGGCGTACTCCGGGAAGACATCGAAGAAGTCCGCATCCGTCTCCATCCCCTGCCCCGTATAGACCTCTTCGCCCGATTTGATGGCGGGCTTCCAGCGTATGGCCGTATGGGTTGCGGATGCGGCCTCGGGGATGTTCATCAGCACCTCTTCCTTATCCCAATAGGTCAGGCCTATGTAGTCGCCGCCGTGCAGGGCATACACATCCTCCCATTCCGGGGCCTCGTGCGCCACCTGATACTGCTGCACCACATAGCTGCCTATCAGGATGACGAACGCCAGGCTCACGGCAAGCCCCATCGCCTCGATGACGGTGTAGAGCTTGTTGCGGGACAGGAATTTAAGATAACTGCTCATCAGAGTTCATTCTTGACATCCGACACTATCTGGCCGTCGAAGAGGTCGATAGTCCTCTGGGCCTGGGCAGCATCCTTCTGGGAGTGGGTCACCATCACGATGGTGGTACCCTCCTGGTTGAGTTCGCGCAGCAGGTCCATCACCTCCTTGCCGTTCTTGGAATCGAGGTTACCGGTAGGCTCATCGGCGAGTATCAGCTTCGGGCCGGCTACCACCGCACGGGCGATGGCTACGCGCTGCTGCTGACCGCCGGAAAGCTGCTGGGGGAAATGCTGGGCGCGGTGGCTGATGGCCATGCGCTTCATTATCTCGGTAACCTTGGCCTTGCGTTCGCTGGCGCTGATGTTCAGGTAGCGGAGCGGCAGTTCGATATTCTCATAGACATTGAGTTCGTCGATGAGGTTGAAACTCTGGAACACGAATCCGATGTTACCCTTGCGGAAGGAGGTGCGCTCCTTCTCCTTGAGGCCGCCCACCTCGGTGCCGAGGAGCTCGTAGCTGCCGCTGGTAGGATTGTCCAGC
>JAEEXQ010000086.1 GCA_016287875.1 Bacteroidales bacterium
GGTGTGTTCAATACCTACCCCCAGGAGAATCTGCGCTACAGCCAGAACGCCCCGCTGAATATGTACGACGAGGTCAACACCCGCTGCAATCTGCCTGCCCAGATCGATCTGGAGGCGGTCGAAGGGGATGAATACCGCTTCGTAATGGTAGCGAAGGGCGGCGGCAGCGCCAACAAGACCTACTTCTACCCTATGACCAAGGCCACCATCCAGAACGAAGGCACCCTGCTTCCTTTCCTGGTGGAGAAGATGAAGACCCTGGGCACGGCAGCCTGCCCTCCTTACCACATCGCCTTCGTCATCGGCGGCACTTCCGCAGAGAAGAACCTGCTGACGGTGAAACTTGCCAGTATCAAATACTACGACAACCTTCCTACTACGGGAGATGAGACCGGCCGCGCATTCCGCGACATCGACCTCGAGCAGAAACTCCTCAAAGAGGCTCAGAAGATAGGCCTCGGAGCCCAGTTCGGAGGCAAGTATCTTGCCCACGACATCCGCGTGGTGCGCCTGCCCAGGCACGGAGCCAGCTGCCCCATCGGTATGGGCGTCAGCTGCTCGGCCGACCGTAATATCAAGAGCAAGATCAACGCTCAGGGAGTATGGATAGAGAAGATGGATACCAATCCTTCCGAGCTCATCCCCGAGCAGTACCGCAAGCCGGGCGAGGGCGCCAAAGGCATAGAGATCGACCTCGACAAGGGAATCGACTTCGTGCGCGGCGAACTCACCAAGTACGGCGTCGGCACGCGTGTAAACCTGAAGGGCACCATCATCGTTGCCCGCGACATAGCCCACGCCAAGCTGAAAGCCCGCTTGGACGCCGGAGAGGAGATGCCCGCCTACTTCAAGGACCATCCCATCCTCTATGCCGGTCCCGCCAAGACTCCCGCAGGATATCCTTGCGGTTCCATGGGGCCCACCACGGCCAACCGAATGGACCCGTATGTGGATGAGTTCCAGGATCACGGCGCTTCCCTGGTGATGATTGCAAAAGGCAACCGTACCCAGGCTGTGACCGATGCCTGCAAGAAACACGGAGGTTTCTACCTCGGTACCATCGGCGGCGTGGCTGCAGTGCTTTCGCAGAGCAGCATACGCAGCATAGAGTGCGTGGAATATCCCGAACTTGGAATGGAGGCTATATGGAAGATCACCGTTGAGGATTTCCCTGCATTCATACTTGTTGACGATAAAGGAAACGATTTCTTCAAGAAATTTTAGGTTATGAAACGCCTGGTTGTCCGGCTGGCCAAGATCCTCGGGATCATAGCCGGGATTCTAGCAGTAATCATTATTGCGCTGCATCTGGTGCTGAACAGCGGCTGGATGCGCAAGAAGATCGACAAGATAGCGGAATCGGCGCTCGCCGACGGAGAGTTGCGCTACTCCAGGCTCCACTTCAAGACCTTCCCATATCTCGTGGCGGAGATCGACTCCCTGTCGCTCACCTATCCCCACGGACTCTTCGCCCGCTATGACGGACTGGGAGTCCGCGGACCGCTGCTTGCGGAAGGGCGCGGTGCCGTCGAGGATACCCTCGTGGCCGCCGACAGGCTCTACGCCTCGGTGAATCTCTGGAAGATTTTCGGCGGGCGCATACGCGTGTCCCGTCTTCACCTGGACCATCCCCGGGTGTATTATCACGCCTATGACGGAGTCCATTCCAACCTGGACATAATGGCCAAGTCGGATGAACCGAAGGATACCAGTGCCAAGAAATCTTCCGGCCTGCCCTGGATATCGCTGGGCGATGTCCGCATAGGGGACAGGCCCCGGATAGTTTATACTTCCCAGGCCGATACGGTGCACGCCAGGATCAGTTTCGACGAGCTTGCCCTGCGCTGGAAGATACGCATCAAGAAGGATATACTTGCATCCAAGATACGCAAGGGGCACCTTCAGCTGGACAGCCTCAGGCTGGGCGGGCGTCTGCCTTCCGATACCCTGGCCGTCGCGGTGAACAGCCTGGTGCTGGACAATCCCGAGACCAATCTCCTGGACTTCTTCCTGGACGGGGACGGCCTGTATTTCTCGCCTTCCCTGGGCAGTCTTCAAGTGCCTGCCAAGCTGGATGCCAGACTGGGCTTCAGCAAGCACCGCAAGCATTTCGACCTGGATCTGGACCATCTCAAAGGAGAGCTGGCCTATATCCCCCTCCGTGCCGAAGGGCTCTTCCGCAAGTATGAAGACCACGGCTATGTGAAGGGAAGCGCCGGAATAGATTCCTGCTCCCTGGCAACCGTTATGGAGCAGTATGCCAGGAAGTTCCTGCCCGAAGCCAAGGACGTGCAAACCGATGCTTTCCTCAGCCTGGGCGTAGCTGCCGACGGAAACATCTCCGACAAGGAATATCCTGCCGTTGATGCCTCCGTGGACATCCCCTGCGGCCACGTTTCCTATCTGCCGCAGAGCCTGAGGGCTATGCTGGACCTCGGCGCCAGGGCTAAGCTGAGCCCCGAAGGGAAGCTGAGCGCCGATGTGGAGCGCTGCCATCTGCGCAGCAACGGAGTCAAGCTCGACCTCGACGGTGACGGCCGCGACCTAATCGGCCGGGATCCTGCCGTGGCCGCCAGGCTGGGTGGATTCGTGATAACGGATTCGATAGTGCGCTATCTGCCTAAGAGCCTGGATATCAGGTCTTCGGGTACCGTTGATCTGGAGGCGGACGTGAACGCCCATCTGAACGAACTGGAAGACTATATCTTCCGCAAGACCCGTATCTCCTGCAGGCTGTCCTCTAACCGACTTTCGGTCCGTATGCCTTCGGAGAATCTGTCCGCGATGCTTCGCAGGCCGGAGATAAAGCTATCTTCTGCCGAAAGTTCGATAAATCTTTCCGCCGATGCCGACAGCGTGGCGGTGGGCCTTTCCGATTCCTTCCACGCCGCCCTGAAGGGTATGGTCAACCGGGCGAACGTGAAGAAGGTCGAGAACAATGGCAAGATGGTGCCTTATCTGAGTTTCTCTACCACCGAGGATCTGGTCAAGCTGTACGCCGGCGACAATAAGATAGAGGCCGAGAATGCGCTGATTTCCCTGGAGGCGATGCAGCGCGTGCGCAGGCCCAGACCCCGTTTCAAACGCTTCCTGGATTCCCTGCAGAGGGTTTATCCCGGAGTCCCGCGCGATTCCCTCTTCGCAAAGTTCCGCGCCGGCAGGCCGGTGGACGACCTGGCCCACAAGGACCTGAAAGTGTCGCTGGATTCCTCTTTCGTGGCGCTTCTCAACCGCTGGCATCCGGGAGGACTGGTGTCGCTGGAGAATGCGACCCTGGTATCTCCTTCGCTGCCTCTGCGTACTACCCTGAATTCATTCGACCTGGCCTTGGACGACGATGACGCGCAGATAGCATCCTTCAATGTCGATTGCGGTACTTCGGATATCGACCTGACAGGCAGCGTGGGTGGTTTCCGCCGCTTCATACGTGGCAGGGGCCCGCTCAAATTCAACTTCGACGTCCATTCCAAGCGCTTGAACGCCAACGAGATACTGGTGGCGATGCAGCAGGCCCCCGATTCTTCCGAAGTGGACCTGGAGAAAGCTGATTTCGTGGTGGATTCCCTGGCGAATGCGCAGTACGACCCTTCGATGGGTGAGATGACGGCCATAGTGGTGCCCAAGAACCTGCGCGGTACCATCAGGATGAAGGCAGACAGGGTGGACTACTCTTCGCTGCTGATACACCCCGCCTCCGCCGAAATCAACGTGCGTAACCGCGTGCTCCAGTTGAAGGACGTGGATGTGCAAAGCAATGTCGGCCAGATAAAGATGGATGCTTTCTATGCTTCCAAGAACAAATCCGACATCTCCGCAGGCGTGGACATCCACCTGATAGATATGCCTGCCTACGACATTATCCATATGCTCCCTACGGTGGATGCGATGATGCCTGCGCTGAAATCCTTCCAGGGCAACCTGGGCTGCGACCTGTCGCTTACCACTCAGCTGGACACGAATATGAACGTGCTGACCCCTACGCTTAACGGCCTGGTCAGGATCGCGGGCGAGGATCTTTACATCAAGAATGCGGGCAGCCTCCGCAAGATAACCCGCCTGCTGATGTTCAAGAACAAGAATATCGGCGAGATACAGAATCTGTATGTAGATGCCGTGATAGGGGACAACCGGGTCGAGGTGTATCCCTTCGTGCTGGGAGTGGACAAGTACAAGGTGGCTCTTGCGGGTACGCAGGGCTTCAACGGCAGTATGAGATACAATGTGTCGATACTGGAAAGCTTCCTTCCTTTCCGTTTCGGAATCAATATCTACGGCAATCTGGACAAATGGCGTTTTTCGCTGGGACGCAACAAGTATCGCAATGGCCGTGTGCCTTCGTTTACGGCGGACCTCGACACTATGCAGGTCAATCTGCTGGATGTCATACGCAATGTGTATAACCGCGGCGTGCAGAATGCAATGGAGCAGATGGATCTGGAGAACAAGAGGCTGGAGAAGTCCAAGATGCTGCATAGCTATACCGGCGCTCCTTCGGACGAGATGCTTTCCAAGGAGGAGTTCCAGCAGGTGGATTCGCTGATGTTCACGATGCAGACCGAAGAGGAGAATCAGGAGCAGGATGCTGCTTTGGATGCAGCCCTGGACGAGGCCCTGGCTTCGCTTAACGCGCAGCAGGTGGCTTGGCTGGACGAGCATCCTTGGGCCGAGGCGGCTCTGAGCCGTGCCGAGCAGCGCCGTGCCGAGCGAGAGAGGCGGAAGGCAGAGAAAGAGGCTGCTGCTGCAGAGAAGGGGCGCGCTGCGGTGGAGGTTTCGGAATAATTACTATCTTTGCAATCCATTCCGCGGCCCTATGTGCCGCGCACCGTTGCGGGTGTGTTGAAATGGTAGACAAGCCAGACTTAGGATCTGGTGCCTCACGGCGTGAGAGTTCGAGTCTCTCCACCCGCACTTCCACTCAAAGGCCGCCTTTCCAGGCGGTCCTTTTTCGTTCCGTGCGGGTGGAGAGACGCTTCGCTGCGCGAAGCTTCCTCTGTCTTATTAGGGGCGCTGCCCCTAATGTACCCCGCGGCTCTCGGCCTTCGTCCTTCGGACCGGCCTCCGCCGTTCGCGCTGAGGCATCCTGGCGGATGCCAGTCATTTCGTCAGGGGCTCTGCCCCTAACATACCCCGCGGCTCTCGGCCTTCGTCCTTCGGACCGGCCTCCGCCGTTCGCGCTGAGGCGCTCATACCCTTATTCGGCGGGCAGCGTTGCCCACCAGCCGCACCCCATTTGTGCCCAAAAACCCCTTGTTTTGGTCACGGAGCTTTCCGCAAACCCTATCGGTGCCCAAAAACCCTTCATTTCGGGAACAAAATGCTGGCTCCTACTATATTCGTTTCCAGAAATGGCCATTTTGGGGCACGGACTCCGCGCAGAACGCATTCTGATGGGCAAGGTCTAATTTCAGGGGCGACACCTTGCCCGCATTTCGGCCACCCAGGTACTTCCAATGGGCAAGGTCTCCACCACGAAATTAGACCTTGCCCGCTGAAACGCGGTGGAAGGGGGGTGGGTGATTCCGGTCTGCCACGGAGAAGGGGTGGGTG
>JAEEXQ010000087.1 GCA_016287875.1 Bacteroidales bacterium
GTTCTCTTTATGGATGATGGTGATACGGTCTTTCAGATGGGCGAAGCGCTTATCGATAAGGGCTTCCAGTATCTCCACCGACCTGTCCGGTGTGCCATCGTCCACGAAAATGAACTGAATATCGGGCCAGGTCTGGGACAACACCGACTCGGCGCAGCACTCTATGTAGCGCTCCACTCCGTATATGGGGACGATGATACTTACTTTCATAGCTCGAAACGGGATTTTTCGGGAAGTGCGTCCTCGAAGGCCGAGAGCAGTTTCCCGCGGCAATCTAGATACTTCTCGTTGCTCATGTGAACGTCGTTGATGCAGGCCAGCTTGGTCGCGGGCTTGCGGACGAAGTCGCATATCTTGTCGATGGAATGCGCCGCAAGGCTGAAATGCTTGTTGGAGATGCGCTCAGGCACCATCTTCCCGCTATAATACATATAGTCGAGGAAGAGATACTGGTTGGGGTTCTCCGTAGTACGCAGGCGGGAGGCGCGGGAGAGTATCTCATCTTCCACGGCCGAAAACACGGCCTTGCAGCTGCTCAGCAGCATAGGGGAACAGATGTGCTGGGGACGCACGAAACAGAGCCTTCCGCGGCGTCCCAGGGCCTTCAGGGCCAGATCCGACGACACCTTGCACTGCTTCTTGTACATATTCCCGCTGAAGATATGGCGGGACAGCCCCATCACTCCCTTGCCGTCCCGGAAGAAATCCCTCTCCTCGCAGGGCGCTAGGGGATACATATCGTCGTTGAAGTAGATGAACTCCTCCGCCAGGCCGGGAATGCAGGGCAGGAAGGTCTCGATGGTGCAACTGTTGAATACCGGAAGGAGTTCCGAGGGGATGATATCCCTGTGCAGCACTACATTCACGTTCTCCCGGTTCACCCACGACGGCACCTGGCTTTCGCGGGATACCACAAGGTGGATACGGTCCACGAACGGCAGGAACTTGGCGATGCCGCGGAACTGGTATTTAAGCGTGCCCCAGTCGCGGAAACGTTTGTCCAGAATCTTCTCCCCGACAGCAGTCTCATAATCCTTCTGCCAGAGCGGGTCCAGCCCGTCCACATATGTAACTATCGCATCCATCTTCATCTGTTTTTCAAATATCGGATAAGGTCGGCGGGGATGTCCGTCTGCACTGCGCCCGCGCCGGCGTCGTCGATCAGCCAGCCTATTCCCCGGGCAGGATCCTCCATCTGCACAGCATCGCAGTGCCCGCCGCAGAGGGAAGGCCATAAACTATTGTACCACAGGCGGCTGCGCCCTTCCAGACGGGCCCGGACTATGGTCAGGGCAGGATTGTCGTCGCGGGCGAAATTCAGCTCGTACATAGGCGGATCCATCCTCTGCACGAAGGCCTCCACCTTGGCGGCAGCTCCTCCGCGGTTCAGGTTTATGATAGGCATATAGATTACCTTGTCTTTCCAGGGGCCCAGCACCTTCAGGGCATCTTCCACATTCTTGCTGCTCTTGAAGATCAGCTGGCCGGTAGTGCCGGTGCGTTCGGCGATCTGGATTATCTCGTCGAAATAGCCGAAGGCCTTGTCGAGGTTGAGAAGCACCCTGCCCTTGGCGCACAGCAGGGCCTCTTCCAGCGTGGGAGAGCCCTCGGGGCGGAAAAACACCCGGCCGTGGCTGAGCACCAGCTCTCCGCCGACGGTACGCCTTATATCTATCTCCACTATGTCCACGCCCATCTCTATGGCCTTTTCTATGGATTCCAGGGAGTTTTCCGGAGCCTCGCGCCAGGCGCCTCTGTGGGCGGCCACCAGCACGCTGCGGTCGTGCCTGTCGAGAAGACGGGCGCGCAGGCTGTCAGCCCTGGTCTGGGCCAGGCAGGCAGTTCCCGCCAGGCAGGCAAACATTATTGCTAGTATCCTTCTCATCTGCGCAGATATTGGGCTGTGAAACTGTTCCCGTGGGCTATCATATCCTCCGGAGTGCCTGCGAACACCACTTCTCCTCCCCTGCTGCCGGCGTCGGGGCCGAGATCTATCAGCCAGTCGGCGCTGCGGATGACATCGGGGTTGTGCTCCACCACCACCAGCGAATGTCCGGCGTCCAGCAGGGCGTCGAAGGCCTTCAGGAGCTTTTCCACGTCGTAGAAATGCAGGCCGGTGGTAGGTTCGTCGAATATGAAGAGAATCTTCTCCTTCTTGCGGTTCTCGCTGCTCAGCGACAGGAAGTACGCCAGTTTGATGCGCTGGCTTTCTCCGCCGGACAGCGTACTGCTGCTCTGCCCGAGCTTGAGGTATCCCAGGCCCACGTCCACCAGCGGCTGGAGTTTGCGGGCGATGGATTTGGAGATATCCTCCTTTCCCTCTTCGAAGAAGGATATGGCGTCCTCTATGCTGAGGTTGAGTATGTCATCGATGTTCTTCTCGCGGTAGCGCACCTCCAGTATGTCCTGCTTGAAACGCTTTCCGCCGCACTGCTCGCAGACCATGGTCACGTCCGACATGAACTGCATGGGGATGGTGACGACGCCTTCTCCCTGGCATTCGGGGCAGCGGCCGCCTTCCTGGTTGAAAGAGAAGTAGGAGGGACCGTAGCCGTTGATCTTGGCGTACTGCTGGTCGGAAAGAAGCTTGCGGATTTCGTCATAGACCTTCAGGTAGGTCACCGGATTGCTGCGGGTGCTCTTGCCTATAGGGTTCTGGTCGACGAATTCTACGCGGGAGATTCGGTCGAGGTTGCCGGAAAGGGCGCGGTGGGTGCCGGGAAGGTCCCCCGAGTCGTTCAGGCGGCGGTACAGGGCGGGATAGAGTATGTCGCCCACGAGGCTCGATTTCCCGGAGCCGCTGACGCCGGTGACGACGGTGAGTACGCGCAGGGGGAAATCGACGGTGATGTCCTTGAGGTTATGTTCCATCGCGCCTTCGATGCGTATGGCGTAGTTCCAGCTGCGTTTGGCGCGCTGGTATCGAGGGCGGCCGTTCAGGTATTGCAGGGTAAGGCTGATTCCAGCATCGGCAAAGCCGGAGGCAGTACCCCCTTCAACCGTCTCGCTCCGCTCGACCCCTTTGCGGGAAGCTAATAACGGGGTCCCCGAAAATCTGCCGATTTTTGGGGTGTCGTTGCCGAGGGTGGCATGGGTTTCAGGGGGTACTGTCTCCGGCTTTTTAAGGCTGCCTTTATAGACAATCTGGCCGCCGTTGACGCCAGCGAGCGGTCCCATGTCTATCAGGAGGTCGGCGGCGCGGATGATATCTTCGTCGTGCTCGACGACGAGCACGGTGTTGCCGAGGTCGCGAAGGCGGCGCAGGACGCCGATCAGGCGTTCGGTGTCGCGGGAATGCAGACCGATCGAAGGTTCGTCCAATATATACAGTGAACCCACCAGGGAGCTGCCGAGGGCGGTGACCAGGTTCACCCTCTGGCTTTCGCCGCCGGAGAGGGTGTTCATCGTACGGTTCAGGGTAAGATATCCCAGGCCCACGTCGTCGATGCACTCCAGGCGGGAGATGATCTCCTGCAGGGGCTCGGCGACCGTTGCGTGCTCCGTCTCGCTCAGGTCGATGTTGCGGAAGAAGGCCAGGGCTTCCTCCGCCGTCATGGCGAGTATCTCCCCGATATTCTTGGTGGCTACCTTAACGTAGAGAGCCTCCTTGCGCAGGCGGGTACCGTGGCACTCGGTGCAGTTGGTACGCCCGCTGAAGCGATTCTCCATGAACTTGTACTGTATCTTGTATCTCTGGGTGTGGACCCATTCGAAGAATTCGTTGATGCCCACTATGCTTTCTTCATCCCCCTCGATGCTATGCCCGTTCCAGATAATGTCCTTTTCCTTTTCGGTCAGGTTGCAGTAGGGTTCGAAGGGCCGTATACCGTAGCGGGGAGCGACGTGGATGAGGTGCTGGGTGAACCATCCCATCTTGTCTCCCCTCCAGCAGGCGATGGCTCCGTCGTAGATGCTGCGGGTCTTGTCGGGGATCACCAGGTCTTCGCTGATGCCGATTACCTTGCCGAGGCCGCCGCAGACGGGGCAGGCGCCCAGCGGGGAGTTGAAGCTGAAGAGGTAGTCGTCGGGCTCGCGGAAGGTGATTCCGTCGAGTTCGAAGCGGGAGCAGAAGTCCTTCACCTTGACAGCAGGTATACCCTCACTGACCGCTTCGCTACGCTTCGCCCCACCATTCGCTTCGCTCATGGTCCCCCCTCTAAGCCGAGGGTGGCGTAGGTCCTGTGAGGGTATACCTGCTGCCACCATACGAATATCACCGTTCCCGCGGGAGAAGGCGTCGGAGATGGAGGAGAGGAGGCGGGTGCGGAGGTCCTTGTCATTTAGGTAGTCGGCGGGATCAGCAACCTTGAGGCGGTCGATCAGCAGCCAGGCATCCTCCGGCCAATTGCCGTCCAGCTGGAGTATATCGTCGATCTGACGGACTTCGCCGGCCTCCTTCCCGTTGCCGGGGAGATAAAGGCGGGAGTATCCATCCTCCTTCAAGCCCAGCATCAGCTCCACCTTATCCTTGCGCTGGCCCCAATGGAGGTCGGCGAGGATGTAGAGCGTTCCGGGGGTAGTCGCTTCGAGCCAACGCATCACGTCCGCCGGGCCGTCCCTGTGGACTTCGCGGCCGCTCACCGGGGAATAGGTCCTGCCTATCCGCGCGAATATAAGGCGGAGGAAGTCGTAGATCTCGGTGGTGGTGGCTACGGTGGAACGGGGGTTCTTGATGTTCACCTTCTGCTCTATGGCTATAGCCGGGGGGATGCCGTCGATGAGATCGACGTCGGGTTTGCTCATACGTCCGAGAAACTGTCTGGCGTAGGAGGATATGCTTTCGGCGAAGCGGCGCTGCCCCTCTGCGTAGAGGGTGTCGAATGCCAGACTGGACTTTCCGCTGCCGGAAATACCAGTCACGACGACGAACTTGCCGCGGGGGATCTCGAGGTCAATATTCTTTAAGTTATTGACCCTCGCGCCTTTTATGATTATCGAGTCATTCAAAGTTTACAAAATTAGGAAAATTCCTTCAAAAAAATTTGCAGAAAATGAAATTATACCTATCTTTGCATCCGCGTTTCGGCGCAACCAGCATTGGTGCGGTAGTTCAGCTGGTTAGAATGCCGGCCTGTCACGCCGGAGGTCGAGGGTTCGAGTCCCTTCCGCACCGCAAAAAAGTCCATTCCTTTCGGGATGGGCTTTTTTGTTTGGGGGACGTTGTTCACGAACCCTCGACCTCCGATCTCTTCCCTTCCGCCCTGCCCGGTCACTCCCGTCTTGCCCGGCTTTTTCCGTCATGCACGGCTTTCTCCGTCATGCACGGCTTTCTCCGTCATGCACGGCTTTCTCCGCCATGCCCGGCCTGACCGGGCATTTTCCCACTGCACCTTGCAGCACCTAACCTCCTGACTATCAATACCTTCCCAGAAAGAGAATCGTCGAATTTTACCGATTCTCTTTCCAGTAATCCCCTGTCTGTCAATCACTTGGCCGCTGCACACACTTAACCGCTGCATGCACTTGCCTGCTGCATATCCGAGCCGGCCACACGACAATTGCCATTTTTAGCACCGGCATAAGCTCCTAGGTGTTCCTG
>JAEEXQ010000088.1 GCA_016287875.1 Bacteroidales bacterium
TGCTCAACGTCGAATTCAATTCCGGCCGCAAACAGGTGGATGTCACCGGCGACTACAACATCTCCAACGGTAAATACCACTTCGCCCTGCCTGGCATAGTCAGCAAGAACTTCAACATCAACAGCGGCAGCAGCATCAAGTTCGGTGGCGGCCTCGCCAACAGCGAACTGGACATCGACGCTATCTACACCATACGCACCGACATCAACAAGCTTATGGCGGATACATCCTCGGTAGCTACCAGGAGGATGGTCAACTGCGGCATCAGCATAACCGACAAGCTGAGTTCCCCCAAGCTCGGCTTCTCCATCGACATCCCCGACCTCGACCCCACCACCAAATCCGAGGTTGAAAGCGCCCTGAACACCGAAGACAAGGTGCAGAAGCAGTTCCTCTCGCTGGTGATTACCGGAGGATTCATCGAGAACGAGCAGACCGGCATCATCAACAATACCAACCTGGTGTTCTCGAACGTCAGCGAAATGATGTCCAGGCAGCTCAGCAACCTGCTCAACCGTATGGACATTCCTGTCGACCTGGGCGTGGGATACCAGCAGAATTCCAGCGGCACCAACCTGTACGACGTGTCGGTGAGCACCGAGCTCTTCGACAACCGCGTGGAAGTGCGCGGCTCCTTCGGCAACCGCCAGTACAGCACATCCAACAATCCTAACGGCGATATGGTGGGCGACCTCGACATAGACGTCAAGCTCGACCGCCCCGGCGAGCTGAGGCTCAACCTCTTCTCGCACTCCGCCGACGAGTACACATCCTACCTCGACTACTCCCAGCGCAATGGCGTTGGCATCACATACCAGAAAGAATTCAACAAATGGTCCGACTTCGTACGCAGTCTCTTCCGCAGCAGGAAGAAACGCCAGCAGATGGAAAAAGAGACGGCCGTCCCCGAAGAGAAGAGGACCATAACGGTGGAAGCAGATGAATAAAGGCAAACTATACCTGATACCCTCCCCCCTCGGAGAATACGATCCATCGGAAGTCATCCCCGAAGGCACCCTGAAGGTGCTCAAAGGCATCAGCACTTTCGTAGTGGAAGAGACCCGCACCGCCAGGCGCTATCTATCGGCAGCAGGTCTCAAAGGGCATATCGCAGAGCTTGAATTCCACGAGCTGAACGAGCATACCGCTCCGGCCGAAGTGGAGGCCCTCGCAGCCCTTTTCGACAAAGGGGACGTAGGCCTGATTTCCGAGGCCGGCCTGCCCGCGGTCGCAGATCCCGGAGCCGCCCTGGTAGCGCTCTGCCACCGCGAAGGGATAACGGTCGTGCCCCTGGTAGGCCCTTCCTCACTTATGCTGTCGCTGATGGCCTCCGGCCTGGACGGGCAGAGTTTCGCATTCCGGGGATATCTCCCCGCAAAGACCGACGAGCGCCGCGCGGCCATACGCCGCTGCGAAAAGGACTCCGCCGCCTTGCATCAGACCCAGATCTTCATAGAGACTCCCTATCGCAACGATTCCCTGCTGAAAGACCTGCTGGAGCAGCTGGGCCCCGCCACCAGGCTTTGCATCGCCGCCGATATCACCCTCCCCGACGCTTACATAAAAACCGCAAAAGTCTCACAATGGAAAAAAGATGTTCCGCAGATAGGAAAGCGCCCGTGCGTGTTCCTGATTTTGGCAAAATAGAGCTGCTGGGGATGGAATTCCTGGCCTACCACGGCTGCCTGGCCTCCGAAAAGGAGAATGGCGGCAGTTTCGTGGTGGACTTCCGCGCTACCGTGGATCTGGCGGCTGCCGCCCAGAGCGACGACCTGGCCGATACCCTTGACTATTCTGCCATCTACAAGATAGTTGCAGCGGAAATGGCCACCCCCTCCGACCTTCTGGAAAACGTCGCCGGCAGGATAAGGGCCGCCATCGAGGAGGCCTTCCCGGCCCTTCCGGAGTTCGAGATCAGCGTTTCCAAGAAGAATCCTCCGGTGGGAGGCAGTGCAGCCGTGGCGAAGGTGACTTTATATGGAGGGTGTGCCCGATGAAGATTGCTTTTATCACCCTTGGATGCAAGTTGAATTTCGCGGAGACAGCGACCTACGAAAGGGGTTTCCGCGCCGCCGGGCTGGAAGTTGTGCCCTGGCGCGAGAAGGCGGATATATACCTGATAAACACCTGTACGGTCACCGAGACTTCGAACAGCAAGTCGCGCGGGGAAATCCGCAAGGTGCATCGTATCAATCCAGATGCCCGTATCATCGTTACTGGTTGCTATGCGCAGATGAAGCCGGATGAAATACGGGCCATACCGGGAGTCAGCCGCGTTTTCCTTTCGACCGAAAAATCGCTGGTCGTCCCCGAAACCCTTTCCTCCGAAGGCATACGTACCGGGCAGGAACTGCCCCTGGAGGGCCTGTCCACCCCCGGACAGGGGCAGGGGGAGGGGCCCGACGGAGACAAGCGGTCGTCTGACCGCGAAGGATACGTTGGGAGGGGCCGGAGTGAGCGAAGCGAACGGAGTTCCTCCAGGGACAGTTACCTGCCCGGAAGTGTATTCGGAGCGTATTCGACATCCGAGAGGACACGCGCGTTTCTGAAGGTGCAGGACGGATGCGACTATTTCTGCCGCTACTGCACGATTCCATATGCCAGGGGACGCAGCCGCAGCATTCCCATATGCGAAGCGGTGAAGGCTGCAGAGGCAATAGCCGCCGAAGGCGTCAAGGAAGTAGTGATAACCGGCATAAACACCGGCGACTACGGCCGCGGCACCGGCGAATCCTTCCTCCAGCTGCTGAAAGCCCTCAACGAAGTGAAAGGAATAGAAAGATGGCGCATCTCCAGCATAGAGCCGAATCTGATAACCGAGGAAATAATCGACTGGATAGCCTCCGGGACCAAGTTCCAGCCCCACTTCCACATCCCTCTGCAGCAAGGAACCGACGAAATACTCGCAAAGATGGGCCGCCGCTACACCACAGCCTTCTTCGCCGAAAAGATAGCCTACATCCGCAATAAGATGGAAGGCCCCGGCAAGCCCAAAGTCTTCTTCGGATTCGACGTGATGGCCGGCCTTCCGGGAGAAACCGACGAACTCTTCGAACAGGAACTCGCATTCCTGGAAAAGATACGCCCGGCGTTCATCCACATATTCCCCTACTCCAAACGTCCGGGCACACCGGCTGCGACTATGGACGGGCAGGTTCCCGAACAGGTCAAGGCAGAGCGCGTGAAGAAGCTGGAAGAGCTTTGCGACCGCCTGCACTCCGAATTCACGGAGCAGAACCGCGGCATCGCCGAAAAGGTACTCTTCGAATCGAAGGAGAAGGACGGCAGCATGGGAGGATACACCGGCAATTACATAAGGATTACACGCCCCTACGACCCTGCGCTGGTAGGGGTGCTGACGGACATCATAATATGAAACTGACTTTCTTCGGAACCGGAACATCCCAGGGCATCCCCATTATAGGATGCCAGTGCCCAGTGTGCCGGAGCACGGACCCCCGCGACAAGCGCTACCGCGCTTCTGCCCTGTTCGAGGCCGGGGGGCTGAACATACTGGTGGATTGCGGGCCCGACTTCCGCAGCCAGATGCTTAGGGCCGGCATCGGCCATCTGGACGCCATACTCATCACCCATAACCACAAGGACCATATAGGCGGTCTGGATGACGTAAGGTCCCTGAACTATGTGGACCGCCGCCCCGCGGAGATTTACTGCGAGCCCAAGATACTGGACGACCTGAAAAGGGAATATGCCTATGCCTTCGCATCTCCCAGATATCCCGGAGCGCCCGAATGGCATATACATCTGATAGGTACGGATCCCTTCACCGTGCATCCCTGCGCAGATGACAAGGAACTGGTATGGATACACGATGTGGGATACGGCTACAAGATGCCCGACGGCAGCATTCAGCCAGGGCCCGAGGACATCGTGGACATTGCCACGGAAGACGGAAAGGGGGTAAAGGTGATACCCATAAGGGGAATACACGGAAAGATGCCGATACTCGGTTTCAGGATAGGGAATATCGCATATCTCACCGACCTCAGCTACATCCCCGAAGAAGAAATGCACAAGCTGGAAGGGCTGGAGCACGTGACCTTGAACACCGTCAGCTACAAGCCTCACCACTCGCATCTTAGCCTGGACGAAGCCCTTTCGCTTGCCGACCGCATCGGTGCCAAGCATACCTGGCTCACGCATCTCAGCCACAATTTCCCGGTCTATGAACAATTCGCGGAGGAACTGCGCGCACTATGCGCCGGCCGTGGCATACGCTCGGAGGTGCTGCCGGCTTACGACGGACTGGTAATCAGCGATTGACAAGGGATTATTCTTCCCCGAAATAAGAAAGCAGATATTTCAGGCGGCTTTCGTCCGGCTCGTTCACGTAGCCTATGATGGCTTCCGTGCGTGCGGCGCTCTTCTCTTTGAGCATTGCATATCGGGCTGGCTGCAGATCGACATTCCCCCTCTGAAGATGATTGTGGTGCAGGGTTATCACGTCGCTTTTCTCGCCCGGCACATAGCGGATCACGTGCTCCTGGCTAAGCCTGTATAGCAACTGACGCAGGGCCGGGACGGAGACTCCCAAGCTTCCCGCCGCGAAATCCTCGGCTATGGCCACGGGGTAAGAGAAGATGCCGGTATAATTGCGCATCAGCAGTTCCAGCAGGGGCACCATCAAAGGGTCGGGAAGGTCTATGTCGTAGAGATCCCGCCTTTCGACCGCAATCTTGACCTGGGTATTGATATCCACCGACTCGGTGTAGCTGATATGGTCGGAACGCTGCAGGTAGATGATGGCATTGCGGGCGGATGCCTGGCTCAACTTATAGTGGGAGCAGAAATCTGCCAGGCTGAAACGCAGCTGCCGCCCCATCCCCTGCTCATATGGTATCTGGAAGAAAACGTGCAGTTTATGGTAGATATCCTCTATATATTCCAGGCTGGGAAAGGCGAGCGATTCCAGCTGATGCAGGCGACGTACGTCATCGGGGCTCCAAAGGAGCACGGCATAGGATTTCTTGCCGTCACGTCCGGCACGACCGGCTTCCTGGAAGTAGGCTTCGGGACTTTCGGGGATGTCGCAGTGCACCACGAAACGGACATCTGGCTTATCTATTCCCATTCCGAAAGCATTGGTGCAGATCATCACCCGGATAGCATTATTCTTCCAGGCGGCCTGGCGCTCGTTCCTCATCTCGGGAGAGAGGCCGGCGTGGTAGAATGATGCATTGATACCCTCCGCGCGAAGCAGGGCAGCATATTCCTCGCATTTCTTCCGGCTGCGAAGATACACTATCCCGCTGCCCTCGACGCCATTGCAGACACCGATCAACTGCCCGAGTTTATCCTCGCAGCGGCGCACGACATAGTGGAGGTTCGGCCTCTTGAAACTGGCACGGATCAGAAGATGCTCCTCGAAACCAAGCTTGTCCATTATGTCCTCCGCAACAGGCGGAGTAGCCGTAGCGGTAAGGGCAATCACGGGGGCCTTCACACGCTCGCGGAGCTTTCCTATCT
>JAEEXQ010000089.1 GCA_016287875.1 Bacteroidales bacterium
AAGTCCTGCCCCGAGGCCAAAACAGCTGTCGTGGAAGCCTGGGACGGCCCGGCCCTTGTAGCGTGGATACCCATCGTCACCGACACGGAAACAATTATAGAACTTTGATATGAAAAGAATCCTTCTGTTTATTCTCTGCCTTGTCCTGACGGCTACTGGTTCAGCCTATGCACAGGACGTGGAACTTGATTTCAAAGATGCGACCGCCCTTACCATCAGCGGCAAGGTCTTTCAGGACACGCCCAACCCTTACGAGCGTATGGATTTCGAGCGCTTCGGCGGGTGGACCAAAAAGGACGTCAACTTGCTGGAAATGTCTTCCGGAGTAATCGTTTCATTCAAAACCGATTCCCCTTCCATATGGGTAAAGCCTGAATTCAAAAACTTAAGCGGATCCTTGAATTCAGGGCGTTCCGATCGCGGTTTCGATCTCTATATCAAGAAGGACGGGGAATGGCTGTGGGCCGGAATCTGTGCATATAGGAATACCATCGATACCGAGAATGGGAAGGAAAGGGCCCTGGTCAAGAATATGGACAATTCTGTCAAGGAGTGTCTGCTATATCTGCCCACGGCAAGCAAGGTTCTTTCTTTGCAGATAGGAGTGGAGAAGGGCTGCATGCTCGAAAAGGCCGCAGCACCTTTCCGTCACAAAATCTGCCTGCACGGTTCCAGCTTCATGCACGGTATCTCGACTGTCAGATCAGGGCAGACCGTTCCTGCTTTTCTTTCCAGGAAAACCGGACTCCAGTTCTGTAGCTTAGGCGTAAGCGGAGACTGCAGGATGCAGCCCCAGTTTGCCGCCGCCCTTGCCCAGTCCGACGTGGAGGCCTTCGTATTCGACGCTTTCTCCAATGGTAACGACGAAAGCGTAAAAGCCAATCTGTTCAACTTCATAGAGACTATCCAGGCTGCAAAGCCCGGCGTACCTATGATTTTCATGCGTACTATCTGGAGGGAGACGCGCAATTTCGACCGCAAGGCCGACGAGGCCGAGGCCAAGAAGATAGCTATGGCCGACAAGCTGATGAAAGAGGCCGTCAAGAAATACAAGGATGTATATTACATCCCGTCGAATGCCACATCGGAATTACACGACACCACGGCTGACGGCGTCCACCCGGGAGCTTGGGGATATTATCTCTGGGCAGAATCCGTGCGGAAACCGATATTACGCATTCTCCGCAAATACGGCATCAAGTAATTCCGAGGCCTGCAGGCCGTCGAAATAAGAAGACACTTTTTCCGGGCCCGATTCCAAGGCCCGGATTATTGTTTCCCGCTCGAAGCGCAGCCCCCGGAGACGGGCGGCCAGCTCCTCGGCAGGCAGGTTCCCAAGGAAATCTCCCCCGAAACTTACATCCTCCATAAGCCCGTGACGGACGCTCCAGGAGAGTTCCACCGTGCCGCAGGCGAACTTGCGGGTGGTTTTGAAGTCGGCGGCGGGAGATTTCCCGTAGATCCACTCCCAGCTGCGGAATTTTTCATCCGCCATCTTCTCTATGGATGCCTGCTGGGCGGGGCTGAGCACGACTTCGCCATCTCCCCCTGCCAATATGGAATGCAGGGCCGACTTCAGCGCCAGCACGTCCTCGAATCCGGGCAGATAATCCTTCAGGTTGGCGACCTTGCTGCGAACCGACGAGATGCCGGCCGCCGCCATCTTGCTGCCAGGCACGCTGAGCACCCTCTGAAGCACCGAAAGGTCGACGTCGAACATCAGCGTGCCGTGTATCATCAGCCTGTCTTTCCACACCCTCTTGGCATAGCCCGAGCACTTCCGTCCGTCCACCATTATGTCGTTGCGGCCGCTGAGTTCAGCCCTCACCCCCAGCTTGCGCAGGGCATTCACCATCATATGCAGGTAGTCGGGATAGTCCGCGTTCAGGTCCCGGGACTTCCCCACTATGGTATAGTTCAGATTCTGAAGGTCGTGGTACACCGCTCCTCCGCCCGTGACCCGGCGGGCCAAGGCAATCCCGTGGCTGCGCATATACTCCAGGTCCACCTCCGCATAGGCGCTCTGGTTCAGGCCTATGATTACGGAGGGAGCGTTCCTCCACAGGAAGAACACAGGATCGTCGAGGGGGAGGCATTCGAGCGCGAAATCGTCGAAGGCCATATTGCGGCAGGCCTCGGTGCAGTCGTTGGTCAGATACTTCATTGCCAGTTGCAGAATTCGAGTATGGCGGGGACTATATATTTTTTCATCTCCGGAAAGACGGGCTGATGCCTGCCGGGATAGCTGATTCCGGCCTTGCCGTAGTGGAGGGCGAACTCAGGGCCCTGGCGTACGGTTTCATCATCTTCCGCAAAGAAGGCCAGGGTAAGGGCCTTCTCTTCCTCTCCGAGGGAGTCGAACTCGCGGTCTTCCAGCGCCTGGAACTCATCGCACATCCTCCCGCTGATGACGAAGGACTCCGCGCCGTCCGCCCGGGGGCTGAGATACTGCATCTCCCCTATCCTGGGACGGAGGAATTCCGCTATGTGGAAAGTGGGATTCACCAGGGCCTTGCGCCGGCCGCGCAGTTTCTGGGCCCAGAAGCCTCCCAGGGAGTGGCCCACTATCAGGTCGGGGTTCTCTTCGCGACATATCTTCTCAAGGAAAGGCAGGGCTTCGGACGGTTCCGCGGGGATGTCCGGCGACAGCACTTCGGCTCCTTTCACGAGTATACGCAACTGGTCGGCCATCTTGTATTTGCCGGAAGATGCCAACCCGTGTATGAAGAGTATGCGGCGGCTCATAATTTATAGCGATAATTGACGATTATTCTTCATTTTAATCACAAAAATAACTAAATTTGCGCTGCTTTTTAGTAGTAATCATTCAATTATCTATAAACTATGGTCAATTATAAAGATTTAGGTCTTGTGAACACTCGTGAGATGTTCGCAAAGGCCGTTGCCGGCGGTTACGCTATTCCCGCCTTCAACTTCAATAACATGGAGCAGCTCCAGGCCATCATCCAGGCCGCTGCAGAGACCAAATCTCCTGTTATCCTCCAGGTCAGCAAAGGCGCCCGTAACTACGCCAACCAGACCCTTCTCCGCTATATGGCCGAAGGCGCTGTCGCATATGCCAAGGAACTCGGCTGGGAGCATCCCCAGATCGTCCTTCACCTCGACCACGGCGACAGCTTCGAGCTTTGCAAGAGCTGCGTCGATATGGGCTTCAGCTCCGTTATGATCGATGCTTCTTCCCTTCCTTACGAAGAGAACATCGCCCTTTCCAAGAAAGTCGCCGATTATGCACACCAGTATGATGTTACCGTAGAGGCCGAGCTTGGCGTTCTCGCCGGTGTCGAAGACGAGGTTGCCGCAGAGGAATCCCACTACACCCGTCCCGAGGAAGTCATCGACTTCTCTTCCCGCACCGGTTGCGACTCCCTCGCAATCTCCGTCGGTACCAGCCACGGCGCATACAAGTTCAAACCCGAGCAGTGCACCCGCGACCCCAAGACCGGCCGCCTCGTTCCCCCGCCGCTCGCATTCGACGTCCTCCACGAGATCGAGAAGAAGCTCCCCGGCTTCCCCATCGTTCTCCACGGATCCAGCTCCGTTCCCCAGGAGTATGTAGACATCATCAACGAGCATGGCGGAAAACTTCCCGATGCAGTGGGTATTCCCGAAGAGCAGCTCCGCGAGGCCTCCAAGAGCGCTGTCTGCAAGATCAACATCGACTCCGACAGCCGTCTTGCAATGACAGCGGCCATCCGCAAGGTATTCGATGAGAAACCCGGCGAATTCGACCCTCGCAAGTACCTCGGCCCCGCGCGCGCCGCGCTGAAGACACTCTATATCCACAAGATAGTCAACGTACTCGGCTCCGCCGGCAAAGCTAGGTGAATGAACGGACAGGTAATCATATTCTCGGCTCCTTCAGGTTCGGGCAAGAGCACCGTCGTCAATCATCTACTCAAGTCATTCGACTTTTTCGAGCTTTCGATTTCGGCTACCTCACGCGCTCCCCGCGGCACCGAGCAGGATGGAGTCGAGTACTATTTCCTCACTCCGGAGGAGTTCCGCGCCAAGATCGCGGCGGACGAGTTCGTCGAGTACGAGGAGGTTTACGAAGACCGCTTCTACGGCACCCTCAAGTCGGAAGTAGCGCGCATCTGGCGCCGCGGACACATCATCCTTTTCGACGTGGATGTCAAGGGCGGAGTCAACCTCAAGCGCTATTTCGGCGACAACGCCCTCTCGGTCTTCATCCAGGCCCCTTCGGTGGAGGAACTCAGGCGCAGGCTTATGAAACGCGCCACAGACTCGCCCGAGGCTATCGAGGAGCGGGTCAACAAGGCGGCCGAGGAGATGGAGTACGCTCCGCAGTTCGACCGCATCCTTATCAATGACGATCTCGACGCCTGCCTCGAGGAGGCTGAGGAGATCGTAGTGGAATTCGCCGACAAGTAACAGATGTGCTTCAAGGCATTCAGACGCAAACGCCGGGTGGCCCTCTTTTTCGGATCGTTCAATCCGATGCATAACGGCCTCCTGGCGATTCTGCGCTATCTCAGGGAGCACACCGACGCCAACGAGGTGCGCGTGGTGGTCTCTCCCGAAAGCCCTTTCAAGGCGGGGAATGCAGTTACCGCCGAAGAGCGTCTCGAGAATGTCCGCAAAGTGATAGCCGCCAGCGGCCTGGACGTCGTAGTTTCGGATGTCGAATTTCATCTGGAGCCGCCTCTCTACACCATCAATACATTGCGTTATCTGCAGGGCATCGAGCCTGATTGCCGGCACATTATGGTAATCGGCGGAGACAACCTCGCCTCCCTGGAGAAATGGAAGTGCGGCCCTGAAATCCTGGAAGAGTTTCCGGTCTGGGTCTATCCCCGTCAGGGATACGACAGCGAGGCTCTGCTGAAGGAGAGAAAGGGGCGCCGGAAGTTGCGTGGAGTCACGATCCTGAGCAAGGCGAAATTATACGACATCTCCTCCACGATGATCCGTGAAGGAGAGGCCAAAGGTCAGGATATGAGTTCTTACAGGCCGACTCTCTGAGCCGGCTTTTTCATTCTATTTCAGGGGATTGCTGTCGGAGAGGAACCACTCCGCGAAGCGCTTCAGGCCTTCGGGCAGAAGCACGGAGGGTTTGAATCCGGTGAGCGCCTGCAGTGCCGAAGTGTCGGCCCAGGTGTGATGGACGTCGCCGGGCTGCATCGGAAGCATCTCCTTCTGCGCCTTCTTTCCAAGCGCGTCTTCGAGAGTCGAGATGAATTCGCCCAGTATAACAGGGTTGCAACATCCAATGTTGAAGACCCGGTGGGAGACCCCGCCGGGGCAGTTTTCGGCTTCGGCCGGAGTATCCAGCAGGCGGACGGTGCCTTCGACTATGTCGTCGATATAGGTGAAGTCGCGTTTGAGGTCGCCGTGGTTGAAGACCTTGATGGGGCGGTCGTTATATAGGGCCCTTGCGAAGAGCATCG
>JAEEXQ010000090.1 GCA_016287875.1 Bacteroidales bacterium
GTCACGGAAGTCACGTCGCCGTCGCTCTTGGGATAGTAGGCTCCGCCCTTGGTCTCGTCGCACCAGCTCTTGAAGGTGGAGATGGAGTCGCCGAGTATGCTGACCTTGGTGGTGCGGTTGGCGTCGTTCAAAGCCACAATCTTGACGGTGATGTCGGAGAAGTTGTGACGGTTCTTGCTCTTTTTGTCCACGTTGACATTTTCGAGGGAGCCTATCAGAAGCTGGTCGGCGTTGGTTACACCTTCTATGATTACGCTCTTCGTGTACCATTTGCCTGTGCCTATGCCAAGTGCGTGGCCGTTGGAAAGGGCGCCGTCGCCGGTGTACTTGCCAAAGGATGCACTAGTTTTGTCGGTGGTGGTATTCATCGTCAGGTTCGAGGCAACGAATACGCCCACATCGCCGTTGGACTCGTACATACGGTCCGTAACGGTGACTTCGATGGTTGCGGTGTATCCGTCCGGGATGCCGGCCAGTTTGGGCGTAACGATATGCGTACGGGCATTGTTGGCAGTAGTCGCGCAACGGAAATAGCCGACCCTTGAATACACGGCGCTGTTGCCGTAGAAGCCCCAGCCGTGGGACATACGGGTGCCTTCGGTAATTTCGAAGTTGTTGCCCCAGAGGCGGGTACTGGTCGAGCCGGCTTTTTCAAAGGTGCCGTCCGGGTCCTCTCCGCTTATAGGAGCAAGCGTGTGAGGGCTGGGCATAAAGCCGGCAGCGCCGTCGAACTCGTCCGGTCCGTAGTGAATCTCGGAGAAGTCCTCGCCTAGGATGATGTCACCTACTCCGGCGTTGCTTACGGTGGATGCATCAACCCTGGTGAAAGGAAGTGTGGTGGCTTTCACGGCTTTGGAGGCCTTTACGGCGCCTTCCGTCGTATCCGTCACCTTGAACCAGTAATCCGTATCCTGCTCGAGGCCGCCGAAAACGAACTTGGGCTGTTTGCCGTCCCAGCAACCGTGACCTTCAGGGATGATGTGGCTTACGACAAGCTGGGAGCAGCCCGCATCCTTGTAAAGGGCTATCGTGTAAGGCTTGCTCACATCGTCGGAGGCAGAGACGCCTTCAGTCCAGGTAAAGGAAAGGCTGGAGGATGATGCCGTGCAGAAATCGGCCTGGATATCGGGCGCTTCCTCAAGAGAGACTATCTGCACTTTCACGTCGGAAAGGAAGAAACGGTTCTTGGTGTCGATGTTTTCGTATGAACCAATGATCAGGCAGCTGTTGCTGTTTACATCCTCTATCCTTATGGTTTTGGTGGTCCAGCTCTTTACGTCCGTGTCGAGCGGATAGCCGTCGGAGAGCGAAGCACCGGTGTACTTGCCGCCGGAACTGGAGAACTTAGGATTCGTGCTTTCCTTCTGGTCCGGAGCAAGGACAAGCGTAAGGGTGGAATGGTCATTGACGAAGACCGCGACATCTGCGCCGCTGTTGTACACGCTGGAGGTTACGGTTACATCCACGGTCGCCGTCATCCCTTCCGGAATGCCGGAAAGCGCCGGAGAAACAATGTGCGTGCGTGCACCGGAGGAAGACGAGCCAACGCGGAGATAACCGGCATAGGAGTACACCGAACTGTTGCCGAAGAAGCCCCAGTTGTAAAGCCTCTTGTCGGAAGTTACTCTGGTTTCGCCGTAAATACGGCCGGACGTATTGTCGTAATCTAGGAAATTGCCATCGTCTGTCGTATAATTGCCACTTAAAAGATCAAGGGGTTTGCCCGAAGGGATGAAGCCGGCAGCATTGGCAAGCATATCGGCCCCCCAGCCAATCTCGGAGAAGTCTTCGGCCAGGATAACATCGCCCACGGCAGCATTGGTTACGGTAGAGGGATCCACCACGGTGAAAGCCTCCGTTGTGCCCTCGACCGGATCGGAGACGTCTCCGTTCTGCATATTGGTAACCTTGAACCAATACTTGGTTGCGGGCTGCAGGCCGCCGAAGGTGAACCTGAGGTCCTTGCCATCCCAGCAGGAATGATCGGCAGGGATATCGAAGGATACCTGGAGGTCGCTGCACGCGGCGTCTTTGAAGAGTTCCAGTTTATAAGGCACTTCGGCATCCTCGGCGGCAGTTCCGCCGGTGGTCCAGCCGAATACCAGGGAAGATGACGAGCCGCTCACGTACGTTACCTCGCCGAACACGTTGGCAGGGGTCTGGGCGGCCTGTTCAATGGTAACGGTCTCGCTGCCGTATTCGTTGGAGAATACTATATTGCCGCTCCTGGCTTCCTCGCTCTCGTTGGCTTTGACGTCGAACTGGAAGCTGTAGTCGGTGAGGGCCTTGGTGGTGATGTCGGAAATCCATTCCTTGGCAGCTGCATCGATGCTTGCGCTCACGTTGGCGTTAGCTTTGGCCACTATGACGACGGTGCCGCCTTCTGCTCCGACGGGGATGGTGGATTCAGTAAGCAGCAGGGCTCCTTTCTGCTTCTGGGTTACCTGGATGGTCTTGGTGTCCTTGTCGCAGGTAAGGGTAACGGTGGCGGTACGAGGGTCGTAGTTCTCGTTTTTGCCTGCGGAGATGGTAATGGTGGCATCTCCTGCCTCGCCGCTGCCGGGCTCAACGCTGAGCCAGCTTTCGCTGGAAGCGGCAGTCCAGGCCAGTGTCGCGGAGAATGTGGCCTGCTTGCTGTCGGCATCGTCGGAAAGGACGATGGACGTTTCGCTTTTAAGGCTGATCTTGCCTTCTACGGGTTTGACGACGGGCTTGTCTTTATCGCAAGCCGTCAAACCGAGCAGAATTAAGGAAAGGAATAAAACTCTTTTCATCGTGTTATTATTATTTGTTTTCGAATTCAACGGTACAGACTACCGGCAGGTGGTCGGAGGGGCACCAGGATTTGCCGTCCACATTGTAGTGGACTATTATCCTCCGATAATCCTTCGCCGTGCAGCCGCGGGTCATTATATGGTCTATCCTCCGGTCGGGGCGGTCGTCCGAGAACACGCTTGTGGTGTAATAGTACTTGGCCGAACTGCCGCTGAGCGTGCCCCAGCTATTCTTGTTGCCGTCTTTCCAGAACCTGGTGAGGTTATAGTATGCGGCGGAAGAGGGTGAGCTGTTCATATCTCCCGTAAGTATGGCGGGATCTTTCCCGGCCTTCTGGGCGGCGAAGGCGTTCACCACTTTCGCCATATTCTCTGCACCGCCCTGGGAGTCGGTGGGGAGATGCGTAACGAAGAGCCAGAATACCTTTCTGGTGGCCTTGTGCGTCATCTTCGCCCATATGCAGGTGCGTTCCGGGCTGCCTGCTTTCTTGTATGCCGACGAGGGTTTTACGTACCACTGGTCCTCTTCTTTCGAGAGCCAGACGTATCCGGAGTCGTCGAGCTGGAGCTTGGAGCTGTTGAAGGCGAAGCCATTGGCGTAGGAGTAGGTAACCACCGTGGTAAGTTCGTGTATGTCGTTAGGCCATTCGAGCTTCCAGGTGAAGTCTTTGATGGTGGCGCAGGCGGACTTCAGGGAGTACTGCCCGCTGCCTATGTAGTTTTCGTCCAGCTCGTTGAAGCCTATGATGTCGGCCTTGGTATCGATGATGGACCTGGCAAGGGACTTGGCGACGATGGGGGTGTCCATCGACATCTCCTCGCGGCGTCCGGAAGGCTTGAGCACGTTGCAGGTGGCTACGGTCAGGCTGAAGGGGTCGTTGCTGACCACTCCGGTATTCTCTTCTTCCTCTTTTGTGCCGCCGTTATCGACCTTGGCGCAGGCGCCGGAAAGCACTTGCGTGAGGATAATGAATATTGCCAGATATCTTTTCATCTAATACAGAAGATGCTTGCTGTTTTCTATGTTGTTCCTGCGCTCCGCGGCCTCATCTGCCGAAAGCGCCTTCTCACTCATGGATCCGCCTTCTACCTTGACCTCCGCATTCACGCACTCGAACTGCGTCGGCACGTCGATGTTGCGGAGCACTATGCCCTTGAACGGAGCGGCCTCCCTGGCCCAGATGTGGGAAGTCTCGGGGGCGCTGCCGCTGATGGAATCGAAGGTGATGTCCTTGATGGTGCAGGCCTTGGAGTGCATATGATGTATGCGTATCAGTTCTTTCGAATCTACGCGTATGTCCTTGATCAGTATGCCGTCGATATCCGTTCCGCGGCCGTTCTTTTCGTAGGCTCCCACTATGTTGAAGGCGGTCTTGGTGTCGGAAATGGTGATGTTGGAGAACACTGCATCGTGGATGCGGCCTTCGCCAACTCCTATGCGTATGCCGTTGCAGCTCGAGGAGAGGTTGCAGGCGGATACCGTTACCCAGGCGCAGTCCTTGGGGTCTGCCAGAAGATGCGCGCCGGAGGCACGGAGGGTGATGCAGTCGTCGGAAGTGTCTATCCTGCAGTTGGATATGGAAACGTACTTCGAGCGGTCTATGTCGAGCCCGTCCCCGTTGAAGGTGTGGTAGTCCTTCCTGCGGGTGTGCACGTAGCATCCGTCTATCCATACTCTTTCGCAGTTGAGTATGAAGCAGCTCCAGTAGGGGGCGTCGGCGAGTTCGAGGTCCTTAATGCGTATGTCCTGGCTGTCCACGAACCAGACCATCTGCGAGGGGCGGGCGGGGACATTCTTTTTCTTGGAATAGGCCTTGCCGTCGGGGCCCAGCAGGAATGCGTCGGAATTGCCGTCGATACGGCCGGGCCCGCTGAGGGTTACGTTCTGCACTCCAACACCCAGCAGGAGATGGCCTCCGCTTACATAGTCGCCGCTGTTGGGCTCGGCCTCGTTCTGGGGGCAGCAATCTGCGCTGCAGTAGTCTTTGATGTCCGGGCTTCCCTTTATTACGGCGCCGCAGTCCAGATGAAGTTCGATGTTGCTCTTGAGCCATATGGAACCGCATACATAGGTCCCGGCCGGCACGCTGACTACTCCGCCTCCCTGCCCGGCAGCGCAGTCTATGGCAGCCTGCACGGCCTTGGTGTCGAGGGAAACGCCGTCCCCCTTGGCGCCAAAATCTTTTACCGACACGTTGCCGGCAAATGCAGAAGTCGCGATCAGCAGCGACAGAAGTGATGCAAATAACTTCATCCTATTGATATCTCAATATCCTTATAGCGTTCAGTACCGGGAGGCCTTTGACGGGGGTGAAATCTACGCTCAGGCCCTTGCCATTATTTATATCGACGGCGAAGCGTTGCGCAACAGCCGTATTGTATCCGTATCCGCCGGCAATGTCGAAGTCCTGCAGTACCGTGCTTCCGTTGATGTCCACGGAGAAAACCCTTCCGGCAGTTCCGCTGGCCTGGGCATCGTCGCCGAGATTGTAGATCAGGGCTTTCCCGCCGGCAAGTTCGGCGAAGTGCAAGTAAACATAGTATTTGCCGTCGGGCACGTCGGCCTTGAAGGCTTCCAGGCCT
>JAEEXQ010000091.1 GCA_016287875.1 Bacteroidales bacterium
CGGTGCGTATGGTGTAGATAGCGTCGATGTCAAGTTCGCTGTTGGCGAGGCCGCCACCGAACTTGATGCTGCTGCCGCTGTTTATGTTGAAGTTCTTGCTGACTATGCCAGGCAGGGCGAAGTGGTATTTACCGTTGGAGATGTTGTAGTCGCCGGTGACATCCACCTGTTTGCGGCCGGAGTTGAATTCGACGTTGAGCAGGCCCGAGCCGCGGGCGGTAAGGAAGTTCTCGCCGCTGTTGTCGAGCTCCAGCACCGCTTCCAGTTCGGGGGTGGCGTTGATCCTGGCCCTGGCCATTATGTTAGTGGCGGATTCTTTCTTGATGGCCGCCGCCTGCTGGAGTATCTCCATAAGCATCAGCTCGTAAGGGTCGATGCGGGATTCGCTGTGGTCGGTGAAGGTCAGCAGGTCGCCCACTGTGGCGGAGGATGCTCCTCCCAGCGAGACGTGCACGCTGCCAGCCTTGTTGGTGAACACGTCGGCATCGATGGAGATGTTCCCGGGGTTGCCGCTCAGCCATATGTTGCCGCTGGCGTAGAGGTCGCCGTAGATATCTCCGCTGCTGTTGCCCAGGAACATCAGGTTGCTCAGGCTCAGCCTTGCATCCAAGGCAATATCCTTAAGATTGCTGAAGCGCAAGCCTCCGTTCAGGGAACCGAATCCTCCCTCGTCGTCCGTTATGCTGAAGCCGTCGAAGAATATGCCGTCGTTTTCCAGATGGAAGGGCCCGCCGAGCTTGTAGTTGACTCCGGTGTATTCCACCTTCAGTTTGCCGTCCTCCACCCTTGCTCCGTTGCTGGACAGGATGAGGCTGTCCAAGCTGCCTTTGGCGCTGAATTGCCCGTGGAGCGAGCCTCCCAGTTTGCTGATGGCATCCGGGATGACGGGGGAGAGGAGCGCGAGCTTGAGCCCTTCGACCTTGGCGTCCATGTCCACCTTCCTGCTCTTCAGGCCCATTCCGGCCCTGATGTTTATAGCGTCCATTCCGTCGGCTATGTCACGGATGAAGGCGCTGAGCTTGTCCGCCGACTTGTCCCAAGCCAGGGCCATCCTCAGCGAGCCGGCGCTTTCCCCTCCGACTTCGAGCGAGTCGCAGGCGAGGTTCATAAGTCCTATGACATTCCCCTTCAGCGGCGAAGAGAGCAGTGCTTTGCCCGATGTACGGCCCTTGAAGCCGAAGTCCCTGCCGGTGAAGTGGTTGATGGCGGCGAGGTCCACGCTGTTGATGTCCAGCTTGAGGGTATCCTTGCGATTGGGGGAGATACCTCCGTTGATGCTAATGGACTGGTCCCCGTTGTAGATGAGGAAGTTCTCGAACTTGGCTTCTCCCGCGCGGTAACGGACGTTGGATTCGGCGAGGTCCCACTGCTCGTCATCGAAACGTACGTAGGAAGACAGCGGCTTGGCGTTAACTATCAGGGTGTCGCTCTTGTCGCGTTCGATGTTGCCTGCGAGATAGATCTCTCCCATATTGTCTATGCCCACTATGTTGTCGTAGTGGAAACTCAGGAAGAAGTCGTTCTTCTGCGCGAAGGCGGTGAATGCGCTGTTGGTGAAGCCTATCTGGCCGAGCTGGAGTTCGTCGGTCAGCAAGGTGGCGTTGGCGCTGCCTCCTTCGTTGTCCAGGGCTATGTTGAGGCCTTTGAGGTAGTTCGTAAGATAGGCGAGCCTGGGGGAGCGGACGCTGGCGTTGAGCTTGCCTCCGGTCATCCGCACGTCAATCCTCGTGGAATCCGCGATATAGATGCCGGGCTTGATGAAGGATAGTATGTCGCGGCTGTCGTGGAAATCTATGCTTATGTCGTAGTCGGCATCGGGGTCGCCCGTGTCCTTGTTGCGCTTGCTGTAGAGTGCCGGCAGTTCCCGGCGGGTGGTCACGGTCTGGATGTCGCCGAAGAAGTCCAGCAGGTTGCGGTTGCCCACATATCCTGCGTCCAGGAAGTTGGAGCGTATCTGGGCCCGGCTGGTACCGCCTGTGGTATGGGAGCCGGCGTAGATGTCGCCTATGTACTTGACGCCGTTGTCGTTTTCGAGGGTCAGGTCGTAGATGTTGAAATCTCCCAGCAGGTCTCCCCTCGAAATCTTCATCAGGTTGGCGTTAAGCTCGGCGGATACCTTGGAGGTCCCCCCTCGCTTGTCGAGCTTCAGGGCTTCGAGGTCCGCATAGCCCACGTTGGCGGAGAACTTGTAGAGGGCGTTGTTGGTCTTGGGGGAGAGGTTGAAAATTCCCTGGAAGATGAAGTTGAGGTTGGGGTCCGCACAGATGATCTTTCCGTCGAAGGCATTGTCGGAGTAGGTTCCCGCCGCAGCTATGCCGGTGTAGTCGTAGCCCAGCAGGCCGAGTTTATCTACCATCAGCGAATCCACCTTCACCGACACGGAGCCATTGTCAAGCTGGGCTTTGAAACCGGTGTTGGCGGTTACCTTGCCGATGAAATCCTGATTTATCATCTTCCCGACCTTGAGGTTGCGGGTGCTGAATGTTCCTTCTACGCCGGTGGGGACCGTCTTTTTGCGCAGGTTGGTAATGCGCAGCCTGGCATCGGCGCTGCCGGACCCCGCCTTGAGCCTGCCCTTGGCGTCTATCTTGTCGAGAGGGCCCTTGGCGCTGCCGCTGAAGGAGAGCCTTTCTCCTCTGGCGAACTTGCTGATGTCTATGTCCTTGCCGAACATGCGGCCGGCGAACTTGCCGGCTCCGGCGGTGGTGAAATCCATTTTCCTCACCAGGGCGTCCAGCACGAAGTCCTTGGTGATGGTTATGCCGGTGAGGCGGCAGGATGCATCCCCCTTCACCCCTCCATAGAGGTCGGTGAAGCGCAGGGTCTTTATGTCGAGGTCGCAGACATAGCCTTCCGCATCTATCTCGTCCACATCCAGCAGGAAATCCATATCCGCCAGGTTCCCCTCCGCGAACCAGTTGATGGTCTTGGAAGAAAGCGTGCTCTTGGCCAGCTTCAGGCGCATACGGACGTCGCGGCAGTAGTGCTTGAAGGACTTCACGTTCTTGTAGGTCATCGAATAGAGCGGGGCGTGGAAATCGGTCAGGGAGTCCTTTATGCGGAGGTCCTTGACTATGGTCTGCCCGTGCCCGACCTTGGTGCGGCCGCTGATTACCACGTCGGCTCCGGATTTCTCCTTGACGGCCAGCCTGTCCACCGTGCCGGACACGTATCCGTCGCGTACCGACAGGTTGCGGCCTACCAGTTCGCTGATGCGGGTGTCCAGGTCTTCGTAGTTGATGGCACCTTCGAAGAAGTGCTTGCGGGGCCTTTCGAAGTCGGCCATACGGAAATGTATGTTCTGCCCGTATATCTTTCCCACCGTAAGCGGAGGCATCTTCTTGGAAGTGGAATCCTTCTTCGCATCTGGGCTGAGCACCCTTTCGAAGTTGGTCAGCTTCACCGGCTCGAGGGCCAGGAAGGCATCCGCATCCCTTATCTCCACCCGGCTGAGGTGCACGGCTTCTCCTTTGAGAAGCATCTTCGCAGATACGCTGGCCCTTATCGACCTGGCGTTGAGCAGGGTGTCGCTGCTGGCGTAGCCGTTGTTGAAAGGGTCTGCGGTGTAAGGGTTGGAATCGATGATCAGCACGTCCTTGAGCTCTATCGTGCCCGGGGCCTGGACGTTGACCGAAGAGAAGGCTATCTGCCCGCCGAGTTTCTCGGAATAGCGGGAGATAAGCTGGCGCACCAGCCTTGCCTGCACGCCGGGGGACTGCACGGCCACTGCTGCCGTTGCCAGCAACAGAACTATGAACCCGAAGATTCTTACGGCTATGTCAGCATTCCTTTTCGTAGGCGCACAATTATTCTAATCTACAAAAATACGAAATAATGCTTAAATTTGCATTCGCAAAACTGGTGAAATGGATATTATTTTAGGAATAGAGAGCTCCTGCGACGATACTTCCGCCGCCGTCATCGCCGATGGCTGGCTGCTGTCGAACGTAATCGCCAGCCAGGACGTGCACAAGGCATATGGAGGGGTGGTGCCGGAACTTGCTTCCAGGGCACACGAACTTAACATTGTCCCCGTGGTGAGCGAGGCGCTTTCCCGTGCGGGAATTTCCGCCTCCGATCTTACTGCCATTGCATTTACCCGCGGTCCCGGCCTGCTGGGCTCGCTGCTTGTGGGCACATCCTTCGCCAAGTCCCTGGGCCTTGCCCTGGATATTCCCATCGTCGAGGTAAACCATCTCCAGGGGCATATCCTCGCGGGTTTCGTGAAACAGAAGGACAAGCCCGTGGTACAGCCCGCTTTCCCGTATCTATGTCTGCTGGTTTCGGGCGGCAACTCCCAGATAGTCAAGGTGAATTCCCCTCTGGATTTCGAAATCCTGGGGCAGACCATCGACGATGCCGTGGGCGAGGCTTTCGACAAATGTTCCAAGATGATGGGGCTCGGCTATCCCGGAGGTCCGGTCATCGACCGCCTTGCCAAGCAGGGGGATCCGCTGCGCTTCAAGTTCGCCAAGCCTCACATTCCCGGTCTGGACTACAGTTTCAGCGGCATCAAGACTTCGCTGCTGTATTTCGTGCGTGACGAGATGGCCAAGGATCCTTCGTTTATGGAGAATAACAAGGAGGACATCTGCGCTTCGTTCCAGAAGACGCTGATCGACATCCTGATGGATAAGCTCGTCAAGGCCGCCAAGCAGACCGGCATCAAGGAGATTACCATTGGCGGCGGTGTTTCGGCCAACAGCGGACTTCGCGACCGTATAGTCTCCGAGGGCAGGAAGCGCGGCTGGAATACCTATCTTCCCGAATTCAAGTTTACGACGGATAATGCCGCGATGATCGCCATTGCCGGTTATTATCACTATCTCGCCGGCGAGCGCACCGGCCTCGACGTCGCTCCCGTCTCCCGTATAGCAGATTTCTAGCTGACCAAGGATTTGGCTGCTGACTGGCCTGCAAGGAGGCCGGTGGCAAAGGCGCAGTGGAGATTGTAGCCGCCTGTATCGGCATCGATGTCAAGGACTTCGCCGCAGAAATAGAGGCCGGGCCTGACGCGCGACTCAAGAGTCTTGGCAATCACGTCGTCGGTGCTTACACCGCCCGCAGTTACTACCGCCCGCTCGTAACCCACGTATCCCT
Organism: Bacteroidales bacterium; assembly: GCA_016287875.1. Classification (GTDB taxonomy): domain Bacteria; phylum Bacteroidota; class Bacteroidia; order Bacteroidales; family UBA932; genus Cryptobacteroides. The sequence continues at coordinate 5,101 of JAEEXQ010000091.1, forward strand.
CGATATCGAAAACCCACTCCTTCAGGCACTTGGCTATGGTCGGAAGGTTCACCCAGACCTTGGTGTCCGTCCGTCCCTTGCGCTCGAGGGTGATTATGCCGGGGTTGCAGGCTATGAATGCCGGAATCAATTCCCAGGGCATAAGTTTGCCGAGGAGTATGCGGCATTTCTCCTTTTCTCGGACTCCGCGGCTGCGGGGATCTTTATCTATCTGGGTCCAGGGTTC
>JAEEXQ010000028.1 GCA_016287875.1 Bacteroidales bacterium
CCATTTCCAGCGCCGCATCTACGTGCCTTCCTATCCAGCCTTGGATGGCCTTGACGGCGCGTTCGTGAAGGTCGTAGAAGTGCTGCTTTTCCGGGTCGGTGTTTATCTTGCGGTACTTATCTATCTTGGCGAGAATCCCCTCCCAGCCTAGTTCGAGACCGATTTTGAAATCGGGGGCGAAATGGGCGTCATCTCCTATGCCGCAGATAATGTCATATTTCTCTATGTTTTCTTTGAGGAAGTCGTAAGGATAGTCAGGATTCCATTTGCTGGGTTTCATCCTGGACATAAAGTACATCCACCTGCCGCTGAATGCGTCGTCGGGGTCGATGTAAACGGGATGGACCTTCATCAGGCTGCAGAAATTGTCCGTCCAGGCATCGTAGCCGTAGAAGGATCCGTCGGGATTGTTGGGAGTAGTGTTCCACAGGCCCGCAGGGGGTACTATACGGCCATAATCATCCTCGTCGAGGAGGCCTTCGACGTGGATTTTCTCCTTGGTCTGCGCAAGTTTCTTCTTGCGCAGGGACAGAAGCTTGTTTTCCAGTAAAGTGTCCATCTATATTATCGAAGCAACTTTTTTCAAATCTTCAAGCACTGCTTCCGGCAGACCCTCCGTGCCCTTCATTTCGTTGGTCATCCCGAGCGAGTCGTATTTGCCGAAGCCCAGCGTGTGGAAGCCAAGCAGGCTGTATTTCAGTTTCCCCTTGTACGGGACGAGAAGACGGCAAATGTCTTCTATGTCTTCCCTGCGGTCGTTCACCCCGGGTATGACCGGAGTCCTCACGCAGAGATCCGCACCGCTTTCCGCAAGTTTCCCTATATTGTCTATGACGGCGGAGTTTCCCATCCCCGTCCATTCTTTGTGCCTGACGTCGTCGGCAAGTTTCAAATCGCACATCCAGAGGTCCGTAATGGGCAGCAAAGGCTCTATCGTGCTCCAAGGAAGAGTCAAGTTCGTCTCTATTGCCGTATGCAGCCCTTGCCGTTTGCAGATACCCAGGAATTCCTTCACGAATGCCGCCTGCAGCAGGGGCTCTCCGCCCGAAACTGTGATTCCTCCTCCGGACTCTTCAAAGAAGGGAATATCCTTGCTTACTTCTTCGAAGAGTTTCTCTGTGGAGACTTCGCGCCCAATGACGGACAGTGCTCCGGTGCAGCATGTCTGCGCACACACTCCGCACCCGGCACAAAGCTCCCTGTCAATTGTCAAAGAATCTGCTTCCTTCTTGATTGCGTGCTTTGGACATACCTGCAGGCACGTCCCGCAATGGATGCACTTACCTTCTATGTACTGGATCTGGGGCCTCCGGCTCAGTGTCTCCGGATTATGGCACCATTTACACTTCAGGTTACAGCCCTTCAGGAATACCACTGTCCTGATGCCAGGACCGTCGTGGACGGACATTCGCTGAAGCGATGTGATCAGGCCATTCATTAATAATCGTTTCCCCTTTTTGCAAAGCTATACGATTATTCGGCTTGTTTTACACTCCAAGTTTATTGAAAAAAATAAAAAGATTACTCTATTCCGACTTTTGCGGTATGTCAAACTATCTTTTGGTTAAGTTTCCTGTAGTCGAAAGGGGTCTGTGAATAACGCTTGCCGAACTGCTTGTAGAAGTAGGCTATGCTCTCGAATCCGCAGGAGTAGGCTATCACTTTGATAGGTATGCTCGTAAGTATAAGCTCATCAGCCGCGTGCTTGATACGTATATCGTTCACGAAATCCGTCAAGGTCTGTTTGAAAACCGTTTTCACCACCCTGTTGACATAGTCTGGATTGCGGTCGCAGATGTCCACGAACGATGATATCCCGCCGCGGAAACGGTCGGTGTTGTTATATGTCTTGATGGCGGAAACCAGCCAGGATGGAGCTGAAGAATAGTCCTGGTGGGTGTCGAATTCCTGTATGGTCCTGAAAATGAAGAGCAGCAGGCTGTCCATCTGCATATAGGAGCGTTTGAAACGCATAGTCTCTTCGGCCCGTGAGGAAAAACGCTTTACCAGAGTATCCGGAATGCGTATGTGGTAAGGCAGAGCGCTCCCGGACCAGAAGAACTGGTTGGAATTGGAAAAATATCGGGTATGGAAGTAATCCAGCGTTTCTTTCGGGAAGGCAATGTTCACGATGGTGAGATCCTTTCCGTTCGAAGAGAAAGTGTGGGTATCTTCCGGACGTATCAGCACCATATCGTTGGCGCGGAGGACGACCTTGTTGCCGTTTATGTGGTGTATCCCCTCTCCGCTTTCCACCCAGAAAAGCTCCGCATAGTCGTGGGAGTGGTAGGAGATGTCGTACCTGGTGGTGATGAACACCCGGGCTATATGGAAGACCTCGTCCTTGGCGAGGAAATCTTTCAGTTTGAAGAACTTGCTCATAATCCTGTTCCCCACTCCTTGTTGGGCTCGTCACCCATCACGAACTCGAGGGAAGCGCCTCTGCATATGTCTTCGTGGGTGATGCTGTTCTTGTCGTAGGGCTTTCCGTCCAGGGTGGCGGACTGTATGTATCTGTTGTCCTTGCCCGTCTTCCTGGTGCTTATGGAGAAGCTGCGCCCGTTCTCCAGATGGAAAACCGCCTTGTCGAAGCAGGGAGTACCTATCATATATTCGGTGCTGCCGGGGCATACGGGATAGAATCCCAGGCTGGAGAATATGAACCAGGCCGACATCTGTCCGGCATCATCGTTGCCTGCCAGGCCTCCCGGAATGTCGGCATACTGGGTGTCAAGTATCTCCCGGACCCTTTTCTGAGTCTTCCAGGATTCTCCGGCATAGTCGTACATATAAGCAACCTGGTGGCAGGGTTCGTTGCCGTGCCAGTAGAGTCCTTCGTCGAAAAGGGAATCAAGCTTTGCTATATAGGCATCTCTGCCTCCCATTATGGCCATCAAGCCGCAAGGGTCCTGGGGTACATACCAGGTATAGTGGCAGGGGGCGCCTTCGGTGATGTAGCGGGAGAGCACTTCGGGGCGGTTGTCTTCATAGAAGGAACCATCCTGGTGGCGCCCGTTGGCATATCCGCTGGCAGGATCGATGACATTCCTGTAGTTCTTGCTGCGTTCCAGCAGCAGCCTGTAGTCATCCTCCTTCCCGAGCCCCTCGGCCACCTGCGACAGCACGAAGTCGTCGTAGGCGTATTCGAGCGTGCGGGATGTCTGCTCGCGGGAATGGAAGGCCTCCCTGACAGGATCTTCGAGGGGGATGTATCCGTAGGCCAGGTAGCTCTCCAGGGCCCTGCGGCCCATTCCGTTTTCGTATTCTGCTCTGTCCTCGGGGATCTCGAAGGCGTTCTTGCGCATAGCTTCATAGGCAGTTTCGATGTCGAAGTTGCGTACCCCTTTGACATAGGCATCTCCGATAGCCGCTATGCAATGGTCCCCTATCATTGCGGCCGTGTAGCTGTTCCAGCATGGGAAAATGGGGAGCCAGCCGCCTTGCAGGTACTTGTCCACCAGCGACTGCATCATCTCTCCGTTCTTTTCGGGAGATATTATGTTGAGCAGAGGATGCAGGGCCCTGTAGGTATCCCACATCGAGAAATCATCGTAATGGGCAACGTCCGACTGCATTATCGGGGTTCCGGTGGAGAAGGCCGGGTAGCGTCCGTCCACGTCGCTTATCACCCTCGGGAGGAACGACGCGCGGTACAGGGACCCGTAGAATTTCCGGGTCAGCAGCTTGTCTTCCGAAGATACGGAAATCCTGCTAAGATGCTTCTCCCAGACTTTTGTGAGGTATTTTCTGGTCCTGTCGAAATCATAAGCCGGAATCTCCTTGTCCAGGTTCCTCTCAGCGCCTTCTATGTCCGTGAAGGAACTGGCGGCCTTGATTATGATTGGATCACCGCTTTTTTTGCGCTTGAACTGCACGTACAGCCCAATGCCTCTCTCATCCCCGATGGATGTAGCGCCCTTTATTACCGTATCGCGGCTGAAGGTGCCGTAAGAGGCGAGGTCTTCCCTGAAACGTATAATGAAATATCCGCTGAAACCGGCCGCTTTCCCCCAGCCCTGGTATATCCTGTGCACGGGATTATACCCTCGTATTTCCTTTTTGAGAGTATCCAGCTCTATATAGCCCTGCCCCTCGTCGCTGTTGGGGTTGACGATAAGGCAGGCGGGGCTGTCGGCGGGGTAGCTGAAACGGAAGATGGCGCTTCGGGAACGGCCCGTCATCTCTGCCCTTATGCCGCTGTCGTGCAGATATACGGAGTAATATGATGGAGTGGCCGTTTCGTCGGAATGTCTGAAGGGAGTGGCCCTATCCACGGGGCTCAGCCTGTCGAGGCCGATGGCGGGGAAAAGGGTCATCGAACCATAGTCCTGGGTGCATCCGCCTACAATCCAATGGGAATTGCGGAAGCCCTGGAACAGGCTGTCGCGGTAGTAATAAGGCGCGATGCACTTGCGCTCGGAGTCCGAGGTCTGGGCTGTCCAGAAATTCATCCCGTTGGGCTCCAGCACCGCCGGAAGCGTCTGGCCGTACTCCTCGCTGCCCTTACCGAAGCGACCTTCGGTATATATGGCGTTGGCATCGGTGCCTACGCGGGTATCCACATAATCGATCAGTGATTTGCCGACTCTATCCGAACAGGCGGGAATTGCAATCGCCACGGTCAGCAAGAGCAAATATCGTTTCATGCTGGCAAATATAGCATTTAGTTGCAAAGAAATACTCCATTCCGATAAATTTCGGCGGAATTTGCCTAAATTTGTATCCGATAGAATACATTTTATGATTTACAAGAATCTTACTGATCTTATCGGCCGCACTCCCCTCCTGGAGATTTCCGGTATTGAAGGGCAGAAGGCCAGGATACTAGTCAAAATAGAGTTTTTCAATCCCGGAGGCAGCGCCAAGGACCGCATAGCGCTTTCGATGATCGAGGATGCCGAAAAGCGCGGCCTGCTCGCTCCCGGGGCCACCATTATAGAGCCTACCAGCGGCAATACCGGTGTCGGGCTTGCCTGGGTCGGCGCGGCAAAAGGATACAAGACCATTCTTACCATGCCGGATTCTATGAGCCTGGAGCGCAGGAATCTGCTGAAGGCCCTCGGCGCCACCCTGGTCTTGACTCCCGGATCGGAGGGTATGAAAGGTGCCATAGCCAAGGCCGAGGCTCTCAGGGACGAAATCCCCGGATCCATCATACTCGGACAGTTCGTAAATCCTGCCAACCCCGCAGTCCACGAAAAGACCACGGGCGTGGAGATCTGGGAGGATACCGCAGGCAAGGTCGATGTCTTCGTGGCAGGAGTCGGCACCGGCGGCACCGTCAGCGGCGTCGGCAGGGCCTTGAAGCAGCGCAACAAGGCGGTCAGGATAGTCGCCGTGGAGCCGGCATCCTCTCCCGTCCTCTCCGGCGGAAAGGCAGGGAAACATATGATACAGGGCATAGGAGCCGGTTTCGTGCCCGAGACCTACGATGCCTCCGTGGTCGATGAAGTAATGACCGTTTCCGACCAGGATGCCATGCTTGCCGGCCGTTATCTCTCCTCCAGAGGCCTTCTGGTGGGCATTTCTTCCGGCGCCGCATTCTCTGCCGCCTGCGCCCTCGCCAAGAAGGAAGAGTATTCCGGCAAGACTATCGTAGCCCTTCTCCCCGACACCGGGGAACGCTATCTCTCCACCGCCCTTTTCGCATTCTAAGCCCACCTCCCCGAAACCGGGGCCGACGTTGCCTATGCAGGCCACCGATGCCGTCAGAACAATAATCCCTGCAGAGATGCTTGAAAGCATTGCCCGCAGGGACCATCTTGTCATATAGGGAGGATAATGAAGATCAGCACATCCCACAGCGCGTGGCTGATTATCAAGGCCGGGAGGGCTTTGGGGCATAGCCTGTATATGAATCCCCAGACCAGTCCGGCTACCAGCGCCGCCATTATCAGCATGAAATTGAAGGACCATATATGCACCAGGGCATATATGGCTGCAGTCAGCAGGAAGGCATAATCCTGGGGATAGCGCCCTTTCAGCGAGGATGTCAGCGTCTTCTGCACGAATCCCCTCCAGAAGAACTCTTCCGCCGGCCCTATAAGCAGCAGAAGCAGAGCTCCGATGACGGGCACGGGAAGGCCTTGCTTGATGGAATAGACTGCATCCACTTCCGGCCTCGCGAAATCGAAGAGCCAGGAAGATGCCTTGTCCCCTACCCAGAATATACCCCAGAGCGCAAAGGCCAGGGCGATTCCGCCAAGCAGCTGGAAGATGGGCTTCTCCACTTTGGGAAACCTCTCCCCTGCAGGCAGGAAGGATATGGCCAGGCCGGTAAGAATTACGGCCGCACAGCTCATTACAAGCCAGAAATTCGGCCGCCCCTGAGTCCAGGGACTGAACATGTAGAACCAAAGCAAGGCGGCCACGGGAACCGCCAGCTTAATGCCTTTTACGCTACTGCTCATAGAAGTCCGGAGATGAGCAGGCCTACAGAAAGCAAGCCGGAAAACACCAGCTGCATCTGGGCGGTAGCCTGGTCCAGACCCTTCATCGCTTCCAGCCCGAGTTTGCCGTAGCTTGCCGCCTGACGGAAATTCTTGGAGGCCGGGACTATGGCAAGCAGGCAAAGCAGCGAAAGCGGATGGAGCCTGCCGAGAATGACTACGGCCACCATATAGATAAAGGGAATTACCATATAGCTGCAATAGAGCAATGCGGAAGCTTTACGGCCTATCAGCATTGCAAAGGTCTTGATGCCCGCCTCATGGTCGGTATCCGTATCGTAGGCATTGTTTGCGTGCAGCACGGATACGGTGATGATACCAATGGGTAAGCAGAGTATAAGAGCTTCCGGCAGGAAGGCTCCGGTAATGGCGTATGCGGCTCCAGCTACGGTAAGGACGCCGAAGATGACGAATATGTCAAGGTCGCCCAGTGCGTGGTACTTCAGGAAGGAATAAAGCAAGGTAAGAAGGAAACCTGCTCCTCCTATCAACAGCAGCCCGATACCGCTTAGATAGCATATAAGCAGGCCGAGAAGCGCACCGGCGGCCAGCAGCCAAATGCTGAAACGGAAATATTCCCCTGGCTCGAACTTATGGAATACCAGGTTCGGTACCGCGAAGGCGTTCTCGTTATCGACTCCGCTGCGGTAATCGAACCAGTCGCTGAGGACGTTACCGCCTGCGTGCAGCAGTATGACTCCCAGGACCGAGAGCAGAGCCACCAGATGCGGCTTGATCCCGGCGGGAATCAGCCCTTCGCTGATAAGATATGCATAAGTTGCAATTACTGGCATCGCTGAAACCGGAAATGACCAGAAGCGCGTTGCCGTGAACCATTCTTTAAAACCGTGTTTCTTCATTTAATACACTACTTAACTGAAAACACGAAATCTTCCAAGGTGCAGATGCTCTTGTCCTTGGTATCGGAGAAAAACTTGAAATAGATGGCGTGCTTTCCGCTGTATTTCTCCAGGCCGGGAAGGTCTATGCGGAGTTCCCTGCTGCGTGAGGCCCACTTCGCCTTGATTTCGGCAGAGCCGAGAAGTGTGCCTCCCTGGGACTCCCAGGGCCTGTCCAGCATTACCTGGATGGTACCGTCCACGCCTTCGGGAATAAGGCGGAGATTCAGTTTCGGATCCTTCTTTCCGCACATCTTGGTGAAATTGAAATATTTGTATCCGACGATCGAACCGTCGTTGTTGTTGATTACGGGATTGGTGTTGTTCCTGATATCGTAGGGCGCCTCGAAATTGGAGTCGGTACCGTGTCCGGCGGCGACATAGGAACCGAAGTAGGTCTTTTCAGGCCAGGCGTGTACGGCGACCTTGGGGCCGGTGTACCAGCAGGCTATGCCCGCGGAGTGGCGCTCCGTAGGGTCTAGGCCGTTCAGGGCAAAGCCTTCGGAGGTGTATTCCCCTTCGGAAATATACACCTTTCCGCCGGGGCCCGCCTCTACTTTAACTTCGATGGGTGCCACCATGGGCTGACGGGCGAACTCGTTGGTGCCGGTCTGGCGGTGGTAGAATACGTACCACTGGTCTTTTATCTTGCAGATACTGCCGTGGGTGTTGCCGCTGATTGTCGCGGAGGCTATGATTTCCCCTTTCTCGTTGATTTCCCTGCCCCTGGCGTCGATAATGGTTCCGCCATAGGTCCAAGGGCCCAGGGGCTTGTCGCTATAGGCGTAGGCTAGCGTGTAGTTTGTATTGGGCAAGCCGAAATCTCCGTCCTTGGTCCAGCGGCTGTAGATGAAAACATATTTGTCTTCTATCTTACGGATGGAAGAAGCCTCGTAGAAGCGGAAGATGTCGTCTTCCTTCCTGCCGGGAATCATACCGTCTATTATTTCGGTGCCGGGTTTCAGGGAGGCCATATCGTCGGGATCCATCTCTGCTGCATAGGAATGGTCGAAACCCCAGTAACCATATACTCTGCCGTCGTCATCCACCAGGACCGCGGGGTCGAAAGTCAGCAATCCCTTGGTCTGGTCGGGGTTCTCCTTGCTCCAGTTACATATTTCATAGGGACCGTCCGGCCTGTCGCTGATGGCGACTAGGGAATTACGGCCCATGGCCTGATCGTTGGGATAGAGATAATATGTCTTCTTGCCGTCGGGTGCCACCTTCATCGCAACGTCCGGAGCGTAGAGGATGTCTCCCCTGTCCTCCTCATAGAATTTCTCTCCCTTGGCATTCTTGTCCACTATCAGCACGGGGCCTTCGCAGCGCCACACGTTCAGGCTGTCGACCGAGGCCGACCAGGCTATTATGTCGTAGCCGCAGTACTCGGTCCTTAGCACATCGTGGGAACCGAAGATATATGCGCGGAATTTCCCCGGATTGTCGGGATCTTCGAACACATATGGCTCACCATCAGGCACATGCTCCCAGAGGGGAAGATATGGATTGCCGGGAGTGGACATACAGCTGACGCATTTATCCGTCTGATTATCACAGGAAAAGAAGATTGCAAGGCAGCAGAGGGCCGTTGCGATTAATATGTGGTCATGATTTTTCATGATACAAATAAAGCAAAAAAAACTGGAAAATGCCTTTTGTTTTGTCTTAAAAAAGTCGTAACTTTGACCACGGTCCAGTTTGTGTAACTTACCTAACATCTATAATACTTTTATGAACAAAATCGACGTTGTCCTTGGCCTCCAGTGGGGAGACGAAGGAAAAGGAAAGGTTGTTGACTGTCTTACACCTGGTTACGAAGTTGTCGCACGTTTTCAGGGCGGACCGAATGCAGGCCACTCAATCAGTATCGAGGGCAAAAGCCACGTCCTCCATACCGTTCCCTCCGGAATCTTCCGTGAAGGTGTTCTCAACATCATCGGTAACGGAGTCGTGGTCGATCCCGTCATCCTCTTCGACGAAATCAGCAAGATCGAGCTTCTCGAAGGCCCCGTCACCGACAGAATCATAATTTCCAAGCGTGCCCATCTCATCCTCCCGACCCACAGGGCCCTGGATGCAGCCAGCGAGGCTGCCAAAGGAAAAGCCAAGATCGGCTCCACCCTCAAAGGCATAGGCCCCGCCTATATGGATAAGACCGGCCGCAACGGCCTCCGTTTCGGAGATGTTCTCCTCCCCGAGTTCAAACAGAAATACGAGGCCCTCAAGAACAAGCACCTCCAGCTCCTCTCCCACTACAAGGATTTCTCCTTTGACATCTCGTCCTACGAGGAGCAGTGGTTCAAGGCCGTAGAAGAGCTCAAGCGCTTCAAATTCGTGGACACCGAGTTCCTGGTCAACAAAAAGCTGGACGAAGGTACTCCTATGCTTGCCGAGGGCGCCCAGGGCTCCCTTCTCGACGTCGAATTCGGATCCTATCCTTTCGTGACTTCTTCCAATACCCTGGCGGCCGGAGTCTGCTCCGGACTTGGAGTAGCCCCCAGCAAGGTCGGCAAGGTATATGGCATATTCAAAGCATACTGCACCCGTGTGGGCAGCGGCCCCTTCCCCACCGAACTCTTCGATGAGACAGGAGAAGAACTCCGCCGCATTGGCCACGAATACGGTGCTACCACAGGGCGTCCCCGCCGTTGCGGCTGGCTGGACATGGTCGCACTCAAATATGCCGTAATGATGAGCGGCGTTACCGACCTCATAATGATGAAATCCGACGTAATGGATGACTTCGACACCGTCAAGGTGGCCACTTCCTATAAGATAAACGGCAAATACACCGATGAATATCCCTACGACGGCGGCACCAACGTCGAGCCTGTCTATACGGAATTCAAGGGATGGAAGACGGATATAACCGGCATACGCAAGTACGAAGACCTCCCCGCCGAAATGAAGGACTATGTGGCCTTCATCGAGAAGGAGACCGGCTGCCCCGTCAGGATAGTCTCCGTCGGCCCCGACCGCAATGCCATAATCTTCAAGGACTAAGGGAATATGGACGCTATTCTGAGTACCGACTTCCGTTTCCCCGGTCAGAAAGGGAAATATGTAGGCAAGGTCCGCGACGTCTATGACCTTGGGGACAAGATAGTGATGGTCGCGACCGACCGCATCTCCGCCTTCGACTGTGTCCTTCCGAAGGGCATTCCCTTCAAAGGGCAGATTCTCAACCAGATTGCAGCTCTTTTCCTGGATGCCACTTCCGACATAGTTCCCAACTGGAAGATATCCGTCCCCGATCCTGCCGTGACCATCGGTCACAAATGCGAGCCCTTCAAAGTGGAGATGGTGATACGCGGATGCCTCTCCGGGCACGCCTGGCGTGAGTACAAGGAGGGCAAAAGGAGCATCTGCGGTGTCCCTATGCCCGAAGGAATGAAGGAAAACGAAAGATTTCCCGAACCTATCATTACCCCTACCACCAAGGCTGATGCCGGCCACGACCTGGACATCTCCCGCGAGGACATCATTGCCAGCGGCCTGGTAAGTGCCGAGGACTATGCCCAGATAGAGAAGTACACCCGTGCGCTCTTCAAGAGGGGCTGTGAGATGGCTGCCTCGCGCGGACTGATACTGGTGGACACCAAGTATGAGTTCGGCAAGAAGGACGGACGCATAATGCTGATGGACGAGGTCCACACCCCCGATTCCTCCCGGTATTTCTATGCCGAGGGATATGAGGAGCGCATAGCCCGCGGAGAGAAGCAGAAACAGCTCTCCAAGGAGTTCGTACGCGAATGGCTTATGGCAGGCGGATTCAGCGGCCAGCAGGGCCAGAGCGTGCCCGAGATGACCCCCGAGGTCGTGGAGGGCATCAGCAAGCGCTATATTGAGCTTTTCGAGCACGTTACGGGCCAGAGCTTCAGCGGCTCGAAGCGTAGCGTAGAAGAAATGGAAAATAACATCAAGGCAGCCCTCTGATATGATTGAAAGGTATTCCCGCCCGCAGATGAGGGCGATCTGGACCGAAGAAAACAAGTTCGACGCCTATCTAAAAGTCGAGATCCTCTCTTGCGAAGCCTGGAGCAAACTAGGTGTCATCCCCGCCGAAGACGTGGAGAAAATCAGGCTCCACGCCCGTTTCGACGTGGACCGCATACACGAGATCGAAGAACAGACCAGGCACGACGTGGTGGCTTTCACCCGCTGCGTCAGCGAGAGCCTCGGCGAGGAGAAGAAGTGGGTCCACTACGGGCTTACTTCCACCGATGTCGTGGATACTGCGAACGGTTATCTGATACGCCAGGCAGACGACATACTCCGCAAGGATATGGAAGCCTTCGTGGAGATCCTCCGCCGCAGGGCCGTGGAATTCAAGGATACTCCCTGCATAGGCAGGACCCACGGCATCCACGCGGATATTACCAGTTTCGGCCTGAAATGGGCTCTCTGGTACGAGGAGATGAAGCGCAATATCGAGCGCTTTGCCCTTGCTTCCAAGGGCGTGGAAGCCGGGAAGATGAGCGGTGCCGTGGGCAACTTCGCCAACATCCCCCCTTCAATCCAGGACTATGTCTGCGAAAAACTTGGAATCGAGAGCGCGAACATATCCACCCAGGTGCTCCAGCGCGACAGGCACGCCTTCTATCTCTCCACCCTCTCGGTCATTGCTTCTACGATCGAGCAGATGGCGATGGAGGTACGCAGCCTGCAGCGCACCGAGGTCCGTGAGGCCGAGGAAGCTTTCCGCAAGGGGCAGAAGGGCTCCAGTGCTATGCCCCACAAGCGCAACCCCATAGGAAGCGAGAATATATGCGGCTGCGCCAGGGTGATGCGCGGGTATATGGCCACTGCCAACGAGAATGTGGCGCTCTGGCACGAGAGGGATATTTCCCACTCCAGCACCGAACGCATCATCCTTCCCGATGCCACGGAGCTGCTGGACTATATGCTGAACCGCTTCGGCAGCATCCTTGACAATCTTGTGGTCTATACCGACAAGATGAAGGAGGATATCTATATCACCAACGGCGTCATCTTCGCACAGAGGGTGATGAACGCACTGATCGGCAAGGGACTTTCCCGGGAACAGGCCTACGATACGGTACAGCCCATAGCTATGAAGGCCTGGAGCGAGCATCTCGACTACAACACCCTCCTCAAGGCCGATGCCGGAGTCAGGGCAAGCCTGAGCGAAGAGGAGATTGACGCTTGTTTTACCCTGGATTATTATTTCAAGAACGTAGATTACATTTTCAAGAGAGTAGGCATTTATGAATAAAGGTTTCAACAACGAGAAATACCTTAAGATCCAGTCCGAACACATCAAGCAGCGCATCGCCACATTCGGGGGCAAGCTATACCTCGAATTCGGCGGCAAACTCTTCGACGACTATCACGCAAGCCGTGTCCTCCCGGGATTCGAGCCGGACAGCAAGCTCAAGATGCTGCTTCAGATGAAGGACGATGCCGAAATCATAATAGTGATCAGCGCCGTTGACATCGAGAAGAACAAGGTCCGCAACGACCTGGGCATCACTTACGATATGGACGTCATCCGTCTCAGGGACGAGTTCATCGGAAAGGGGCTCAGCGTCAACAGCGTCGTCATAACCCACTTCAACGGCCAGTCCAGCGCCGAAGCTTACCGCAAGCGTCTGGAGGCCATGGGTATCAAGGTCTATTATCACCACACCATCGAGGGCTATCCCAACAACGTCGCGCTGATCGATTCCGAAGAAGGCTTCGGCAAGAATGATTATGTCCAGACCGAGAAGCCTCTCATAGTCGTCACTGCCCCCGGACCCGGAAGCGGCAAGATGGCCGTATGCCTCAGCCAGCTCTACCAGGAGAACAAACGCGGAATAAAGGCGGGATACGCCAAGTTCGAAACCTTCCCTATCTGGAATCTCTCGCTCACCCATCCCGTCAACATCGCCTACGAAGCCGCCACGGCCGACCTGAACGATGTCAATATGATCGACCCCTTCCATCTCGACGCTTACGGTGAGACCGCAGTCAACTACAACCGCGACGTGGAGATATTCCCCGTGATGAACGCCCTTTTCGATGACATATACGGCTCCACCCCCTACAAGTCCCCTACTGACATGGGAGTCAATATGGCGGGCTACTGCATCGACGACGACGATGTATGCCGCGATGCATCCAAGCACGAGATAATCCGCCGTTATTATTCGGCTCTCTGCAATTTCGCGGATGGAAAGGCTAGCGAAAGCGAGGTCAACAAGATTGCCCTGCTGATGAAGAGGGCCAATATCACCACTGCCTACAGGCTCTGCACAGTAGCTGCCAAGGAAAGGCTCGAGAAATCAGGCGTCGCCACTGCGGCCATAGAGTTGTGCGACGGCACCATCATCACCGCTCAGACCAGCCCCCTGCTCGGCCCTAGCGCAGCCCTGCTGCTGAATGCACTGAAGCATCTGGCCGGAATTGCTCACAATGTCAAGCTCATTCCCCAGACGATGATAGCGCCTATACAGAAAACTAAGGTGACCTATCTGCACGGGCACAATCCCCGTCTGCACAGCGACGAGGTCCTGGTTGCTATTTCGATGATGAGCCTGATAGACGAGAACTGCAAGCTTGCGCTCGACCAGCTGCCCAAACTCAAGGGCGCCCAGGTACATTCTACGGTAATGCTCAGCGAGGTTGACAGGAAGACTTTCAACAAACTTGGAATAGGTCTGACCTGCGACCCCGTCCGCAAGATCAAGCCTAAAGCCTAGCGGATTATATCCACCCTCCAGGTAATACCCAGCTCGTAATTGTGCCGGTTTCCATCGCTGTCACTGTAATAGACGGCGTGAAGACGCAGATTGTCCCGTCCGAAGGGAAACCATTCCAGGCCGCATCCGGCGTACAGATATTCTGTGCCGGGGGCTATTACCTGGTCGTAGGGGCGGCCTTCAGCATCCACGTTTGCGGCATCGTTCCATTCATAACCGGCTTTTGCGCAGATGTTCCAGTTCCCCACGCTCCATATGAATTTGGAGATAAGCGTCATATCGCTGAACAGGAAAGCTTTCTGGGAGAAACTGCCACGGTTCATAATGTCGACGTCCAGTATGGCATCTCGGAATATGAAGTGGTTGCCAAGGGATATATAGTTGATGAACCTGTGGTTCTGGTCCTCTACCATATTGAAGGACCAGATAGTCTTCCACCATCTCTTGAATTCGCCGGTCCAGGCAAGGTTGTAGGCGTAGATGTCGGATACTCCCAATGAAAGAGGAGAGTTGCAGAACTGCGCCACGACGGCCTGGGTGGGGGTGAAACTGTAAGTGGCCGAGGCCCCGAAGGTGAAACCTTGAAGTATGTTGTTGCAGAACTTGCTGTAGTAATAAACGTCTATGGGCGCTGCATCGTATTCATATCCGCCGATGAGGACGGCGTACTTCCCTACCAGGAAGCTCCACTTTTCGTCCATCTTCCAGTTGACATACATTATGTCGGTGGCATTGAAAGCCGCAGGGGCCTTGCACAGGCTGTGACGTATACGGTAATTGATGTCGGGAGTGATGTGCCCGTGCATATGGAAATTCAGATGCTCCCCGCGTATGCGGCTGTCATAGACTCCGTTTTCAGTCTCCTGATGGAAGGTGGATCTCATATCGAGGAACAGGCTGTCGACCTTGTTCTGGGAGAATGAAGGAAACGCGAACGGCGCAATCAGGAAGAGTAAAAAAAGCTTTCTCATATTTTGCTTAAAAATTGTCACTAAAATAGGCGAATATTTTGATTTGTCAAAGCAATTTGCCAAATTTGAAAAGTAATTGTTAAACATAATGACCAGCATCCTAAAACCTCTCGCAAGCGGTAAGTTCTGGAAGGAACTACTGATAATGACACTTGGAATGTCTTTCGGCGCTGCAGCCGTTTATTATTTCCTTATGCCAAGCAAACTTATCATCGGTAGCATATCCGGTCTTTCCATAGTGCTTTCCGAGGTGTTCGCCGGCTTCGGGATAGCCATTAAGACATCCACGATCATCGTCATAATCAATGCTCTGCTCCTGGTCCTGGCCTGGTTGCTCATAGGCGCTGAATTCGGCCTTAAAACCGTCTATACGGCCCTTATACTCGGTCCGCTCATCGACTTCTGGGAGTTCGTCCTCCCCTACGAAAAGCTCCTGGGCGGCGGAACATCCGTAATGAACGATCCCTGGCTGGACCTCATCTGCTTCGTGCTTATGCTGAGCATATCGCAGGCCATACTCTTCCATATCAACGCTTCCACCGGAGGCCTGGACATACTTGCCAAGATCGTAAACAAATACCTTCATTTCGACATCGGCACATCCGTTACCGTGGCCGGTGCGCTCATTTGCTGCTCCGCCTTTGCCATCAATCCTTTCCGTATGGTCGTAATAGGTCTCATAGGTACCTGGATCAACGGCATTGCTGTGGATTATTTCACCGATACTCTCAACAAACGCAAGAGAGTCTGCATCATTACCGACGACTACGAGCCCATACGCCAGTATATCCTCAATACGCTTATCAGAGGTTGCAGCCTTTATCCTCTCAAGGGAGGCTTCTCCCTCGAAGACAAGGTGGAACTGGTTACGCTCCTCACCCAGGATGAATATGCCAGGCTTTTCAACTATCTTAAGGATAAGGACTTCAAATGCTTCATCACCGTGGGCAACGTAAGCGAAGTCTATGGCACCTGGAATACCAAACGGGGCATACAGAACAACCAGAAAATCAACTGATCATTCTCCCGGCATCGATTTGATGTAGAGGTCGCGCTGAGGGAAGGGAATCTCGATTCCGTGCTCGTTCAGTGCGTTGTAGATGGCCTCTTTGGCCCTCGACGCATAGACGAACTTCTCCTCGACGGACACGAACTGCACTACCTGGAGGTTGACCGAATTGTCCCCGAAGTCCTGGAAACGCACCTGGATGCCGAACTTGGCATCGAGAATCTCCCGACCGTATTTGTCGGTCTTCTGCAGCGGCAGCAGGGATTCGAGTATTACCTTGCGCACTTCCTCCACGTCCACGCCGTATTTTACTCCGACCGTGAAGGACAGCAGTTCGTATGAATGGTTCCTGGTAAGGTTGCGGAAGTTCTTGTTGAAGAGCGTGGAGTTGGGGAAGGCCATTATAGAACCGTCCGCCGCCACTATCTGCGTGGTCTGGTAGGTGATGCTCTCAACCTTGCCGCGGATTCCGTCACATTCTACATAATCCCCCACCCTGAGCCTGCCGGACATCAGCTGGACTCCGTAGAAGAAGTTGTTGAGTATATCCTTCATAGCGAAACCCAGACCTGTAGCCAGGCCTGCGCCTATCACCTTGACGGCTGTCGTAGGGATCTTGAGCAGTATGAACAGGGCTATGATGTAGATTCCCCAGAGGCTGATGGCGATAAGGTTTTCCGCGAGCGTGAAGTTCACCTGATTCTCGTTCAGCACCTTTACGCTGGACTTCTTGAGTATGGAAATGATCTTATAATGCCTGTAGCAGGCCTTGGAAACGTAGTTGATGAACTTGAATATGAAGTAGAGGGAGATAACCATCACCACCTTGTAGAAAGAAAGGCTGATGTAGCCCTCCACGTTCAGGAAAGGATAGCGGAAGAACTGGTTGAATATCCCCGTGAGATCGAATACTCCGGAGGCCATATAGAGGCTCATAGGAATCGAAAGCACGATTGCTACCGGCAGCAGGGCACGGCGTACCAGGGCGTTGGGCCAGGTGACCATTATCAGGTCCTCGTCACTGCGGTGCGGCAGGTCGGGATGCTCCTGTATGTAGTTGCGCTTCTTCGCCTGTATATGATTGTCGTAATAGAGGTTCAGTATGTCATATACTGCGGATACCGTCTGCAGCAGGGTAAGCTGGAAGAACCACCATATAAGCAGCTGGACACCGAGCAGGACGTACCCGTAGAATACTATCAGGGTGCTGCCTACCATCATTATGAAGGAAATCCATCCGTACACCACGTCGCTCTGCGGCAGAGCGTTCTTCTTGCGGAAAACAGCTATGCCCTGCAGTACCGTGAACAGCAGCAGTATGGGCGGGAATATGATGTTGATGAGGCTGTTCGGGATGAATGCGATCCGGAAGCATATGATGAAAAGGCACATCAGCAGGGTGGGCAGATACAGGCCTATCCCCTTGCGTACGCTGTCTTCCTTAACTCTGATGATGAGCGAAACGAAGATGGCTGCCAGCATCCAGGCGAATTCTATCAGGATCTTCGAGGCCATGCTGAAGAAATGCTGCTTCGAGAAGGTGCTGGCCAGGGTTATGCTCAGGGCGAAGATGATGACCGTGAATATAAGGGTGGTGGTGAACTTGTTCTTGAGTATCCTGTCTTTCTTGAAAAGCTTCACTTTGCGGGTGAGGAATCTCACGAGAACCACGCTCACCAGCAGTGAAACCACCATATAGAACAGTACGAATACGCCGAAGCCGACCACCATAGGGCCTCTCCACTGGCTGTGGACGTTATCCTTGTTGGCCAGGCTGTATTTGTCCTTGGCATCGTTTGAAGCCTGATACCAGTAGAAATTGAATCTCTTGAGTATTTCCGAATAGGATGCCTGACCCTCTATGAAAATCTTGTTCTGGACCGTCTTGTAGCGCATCTGGGCATAATCATATGCCGACTTCAGCATATTGGCGGTCTGATTGTAATGGGTGCTGTCTATCACCCAGCGGTTCTTTCTGGCCTTGCTCTGCTCGAGCAGCTTCTCGGCATAGTATATGCAACTGTCGCGGTCCGCCTGCCCCAGAGAATCCAGCTGGAAGGCGTTCTTGCCCGGGCCATACCTGCGCTCCAGGCCGCTGCTGCGGCTGACCCTGACCTTGGCATCGAGGGTGACGACGTTGCCGAGGCTGTCAAGATACTCCACGGTCGTGGAAGGCGGCAGGCTTTTCAGGGCGTGGATGAGCCTGTCGTAACGGTCTATGTCTATGTCGTAGCGCTTGATGATATCATCGTAGGGGCGGCGGCGGGACGTGAACTCGTGGTACTGGCGCGACACCTCGTTCAAGGCGTAGGTCATATCGAAAGTGTAGTCCTGCTTCTGCGAATACAGCATCAGAGAAAGCTCGTTGCTTCTCTGCATCATGCCCACCAGGCTGGTGTGCTGCATCTCGCCCTTGTCTTTCATCTTCCTGGGCATTCTCTTGGGCCTCTTCTGCGACTGGCGGAAGGTGGAGCCAAGTTCGTAGCGGAGCACGGACAGAGTCTGTGCAAGGTCCTTTTCGCTGAGTACGGCATAAGCCGGGATTACCAGCAGCAATGCCAGGACGAAGGCGATGATTCTCTTATTCTTCATAGCGCTATCAAAGGATTTTTTTCACTAAAGGGAACAATTTATATGGCATATAGCGGAATTTCAGGTCTATCCAGGTGGGCGTGCTCAGCACGGCGCGCTCGTGGGTGAAAGCAAGGAAACTCCTTTCGCTATGGTAGGAGCCCATTCCGGAATTGCCAACTCCGCCGAAAGGAATGCTGCTGTTGGCAATGTGCATGATAGTATCGTTGATGCAGGCTCCTCCGGAAGATGTGCGGGCAATCATATCCCATCCGTCGGCCTTCTTTCCGAAATAATAGAATGCAAGGGGTTTCTCGCGGGACAGCACGAAATCCACCACCTCGCTGCGTTCGGAGAATTCCATTATGGGGAAGATGGGCCCGAAGATTTCTTCGGTCATCACCGGGGCGTCGGGGCTGACTCCGTCCAGCAGCGTGGGCTCCATCCAGCGTATGGAGGCATCCGAACGCCCTCCGGCCACCACCTTGCCGTCTTTCAGATATCCGTTCAGCCTTTCGAACGCGGCGTCCCTGACTATGTGCACGAAGCAGTTGCTGTCGTGGGTTCCGTCGGGATAGAGAGCGGAAAGCTCTTCTTTAAAGGCCTCTATGAACTTCTCCTTGATGTCCTTGTGGAGGAAGAGATAGTCGGGCGCTATGCAGGTCTGCCCGCTGTTCAGCGACTTGCCCCAGGCTATCCTGCGGGCTGCGATGCGTATGTCGGCGTCCTTATCTACTATGCAGGGGCTCTTGCCGCCTAGCTCAAGCACCATAGGGGTAAGATACTGAGCCTGGGCCGAGGAAAGTATCTTGGCCGTAGCAGGGCTGCCGGTATAGAACACCAGGTCCCAGCGGGCTTCGAAGAGCGCCTTGTTCACGTCCCTGTTCCCCTGGACTACTGCTATGTATTCTTCGGGGAAAGTATCTTCCACGAAGGCTTGCAGTGCGGCGGATACGGCCGGCACATAGGGCGAGGGCTTGAGCACCGCGGTGCATCCTCCGGCTATCGCTCCCACCAGGGGGTTCAGCAGCAACTGCACGGGATAGTTCCAGGGGGATACTATAAGGCTGCACCCCAGAGGCTCCCTCACTATGTATGAGGCCGAGGGCATAACCACAAGCGAGGAGGCCTTCCGTTTCCTGCGGGCCCATTTCCCGACGTGCTTGCGGGCATCTTTGATTTCGCCGTAAACAAGGCCGATTTCGGTCATATAGGCCTCTTCGTAGCATTTATGCAGATCCTGCCACAGTGCTTCGCAAATGGGCTTCTCCCATTTCCTGAGGCCCTTTTCGAATGCACGCAGCATTTCCTTGCGGAAGCATACATCCTTTGTACGCCCGCTTTTGAAAAAGGCTCTTTGTTTCAGGATTATGTCGTTTATCCTTTCAATTGTAGTGTTTTCCATAATGATCAGTCTTTGGTATATATCGAATGATTTCCTTCTCCATATTCTTCAGCCTCGGTTTTTCCGGGCATATAGACGGATGCGTGGCAGCCCGGCGGCACCAATATGCTGAGAGAGAAACTCCCCTTCCTGCCTTTCTTCCAGCTTACGCGTGCCTTGCCGAAGGGTGTCAGGGTCTCGTAGGATGCGCGGCTGAGGTCGCCCACAGGCGTTGGACGTACTATCATATGCTTGTATCCTGGTTCGGCAGGATCGGGCTGCAGGCCGGCGATGCGGGTGTACATCCAGGTAATTCCGCCTCCGAACATAGGGTGGTTGCGCGATGCATGGCCGTCCCAGTATTCCCACATAGTGGTCGCACCCTGCTCCAGCCACCAGCCGTAGGAAGGCTGGTCTTTCTTGGTCATCGCCTCGTAGGCTAGCTCCTGGAGGCCGTTGTCGCAAAGCACGTCGAAGAATATCTGAGTCCCGAAGATTCCTGTGTTCAGATGGCCTCCGTTGCCCTCTATCTCTTTTCGCAGGGATTCTACGACATCCTGCTTATATTCGTCGGGAACGCCCATATGCAGGGCGAAGACGTTGGAACCGTCATTGTTCCCGTAGGAACGGCGGTCGGGGTCGTAGAAGCAGGTATGGAAGGCTCTGCGCACATCCTCCGCCAACAATGCATAGCGGGCAGCATCTTCCCCCTTGCCAAGGGCGGCCGCTGAAAGCGAAAGATACCTGGCGCATTTCCAGAGGAAGTAGGTATGGACCAGCCTGTCATCCGGGAAGGAGTATGCAGGGCACCATTCGCCGAGATTCATATAATACACAGGCTTTTCCGCATCCCTGGGCAGTTTCATATCCATTATACCCTCCGGGGTACGCCAGCTTTCCATAAATGAGAGCTGGCCCTGCATGGCCTCGTAGTGCTCTTCGAGCACGGATATATCTCCGTAATGCAGGTAGTGCTCCCAGGGGATTATGCACATTGCGGCCCCCCAGGCCACTCCGCCGCCGCATCCGGGATGCCAAGGGGCTCCGTTGGGGACGTATCCCGTGTTCTTGTCCCTGCAGTCGGACATATCCCTGAGCCATTTGCGGTAGAAGTAGTTGGCATCGAAGTTATGCATCATTGCGACGCAGGCCACCTGTCCGTCTCCGGTATAGGCCCCCTTTTCCCTGTGCGGGCAGTCGGAGGCGGTTCCCATATGCAGATTGTCGGTCTGGGTACGCCAGTAGAGGCGGTTGATGGCCTCCAGCATAGGATTCGAGCAGCTGAACTTGCCCGTCGTGCGTATGTCGGTATAGATGGCTTCGGCCTTGATGTTGCGAGCCTTGAGTTTGCCCGGCCATCCCTTCACTATGACCTTGTAGAAACTGTACCAGTTGAAGGATGGAGCATATTCCGCGTTACGGGTTCCGTCGGCGATGTACTTGTATTCTCCGTTCCAGAGACTCTTGGTCCAGGATTTGTCGTCCTCGGGGCTGATGGGATGCAGGACCTCTATCTCGCAGCCCTCAGGCGCGTTGATTCCATAGAGATGTATGCGGCCGGTGATGTATTCGCCGAAATCCACTTCGTAGGAGCCGTCTTCCAGAGGGGTGATGCTCTTGGGGTCAAGGACTTCCATAATCCTGTCTTCCAGGCCATGCTGGCGCTCCAGGCGTCCCAGGGGCGGCCTGCGCAGCGCGGGAACGGTCCATCCTCCCGAATACTTGCGGCGGGCGTCATAGACCTCTCCCTTGTAGATATTGTTGCTGACAATGGGGCCGGGGCGCACCTCCCAGGAACGGTCGGAGACAATAGTTCGCGTGCTGCCGTCCTTCATGGTGAGCTCTATCTGGCAAAGCAGCCTCGGGGAACCGAAAGGATGTATCCATTTCTTCCTGTAGGCGGAATACCAGCCTTCACCGAGTGTGACCCCGATGTCGTTCTCTCCCCTTTCCAGCATATCCGTGACATCGTAGGCAAGGTACATCACGCGGTAGTTGCTGAAATCGTGGTCATCGACCTTGATATTGTAGCTGAAACCCTCCTGACGGGTGCCGTACATGGTCTCATTGGGCGCATAGTAGTCCTTGCCCACCCTTTCGCCATTGATGCTCATCTCGAACATCCCAAGGCCGCAGATGTATGCGGTCGCCTGTCTTACCGGGCCGTCCAGGTTGACTGTCTTGCGGAATTCCGGTGTATGATGGACGGCCTCCACATCGTACTGCTCCCCTTCCCAAGGAGCGCCGATCCATTCGGCTTTCCATTCCGCTATGTCCCCTACGGTCCTTTCGGGTGCGGAGCAGGCGGAAAGCACTGTCAGTATAAGGAGAAGATATCTTTTCATTATTTGATTATGTCTTGTATTACGAGTCCGGCCAGGGTCAGGCCGAAGATTCCGGTAATATGCGAAAGGGTGCCGTTTACTTGGGCTTTCTTGAAAAGTCCCGGATCTTCTTCCGGGGCAGGTGCCTGGCCTTTGTTGGGCAGCACCTCGTCGTCATAGACGCATAGGAAATCCTTGGCTGGAAGGGTGCCTCTCTGACGCAGTCGCTTGCGCAGCATGGAGCCCAGCGGGCATCCGCGTACCTTCCAGAATTCCGCCACCCTTATCTTGCAAGGGTCGGTCTTGAGAGCCGAGCCCATGGAAGAGAAGAATGTAGCGGAGGATGCCGACGCATTGAGTATCAGTGTCATCTTATCCTTCAGGGAATCTATGCAGTCGATCACATAATCGTAGCTGTCAAGATCGAAAGCGCTTGCGGTCTCGGCAGTATAGACCTCGTTGCGGGCGATTATCTCCGCCTCAGGATTGATTTCCAGAAGCCTTTCCCGCATAATATCCACCTTGACCTGACCTATGTTCCCGGACGTGGCCATCAGCTGCCGGTTGACGTTGGAAGGAGAAATAGCATCAGCATCGACCAGTGTAATGTGCCTTACGCCGGAGCGGACCAGCGATTCCACGCACCAGCTGCCTACTCCCCCGATTCCGAAGACTATTACCTTGGCGGTGGATATCTTTTCCATCGCCGAGGCTCCGAGCAGCAGTTCCGTCCTGCTGAACAGGGTAGATTCTTTCTCAGTCATTCCCATTGCGTTCCAGAGGAGTTATGAATGTATGCAGGCTGTCTATGGGAGGAAGGGACGGATAATCCAGACCGTAGGCATCCTTCTGGTAGCGGTAGATCTCTATGTTTCCGGATGCGAGCCAGGTATTGAATCCCCCCGTAAGTCCGGCGTCATAGAGCCCCCTTATCTGGCGTTCGATGAAATTGGCGTCATTGTCTATTCCGTTTCGGTCCACCCAGCGCATCACGTGATAAGCCTGTATCCAGGTACGCACCTTGGCGGGGCTGGCGGTGATTGACTGGCGGCCCTGTACCCTCTTTCCCCAGGCCTTCATTATTTCGTAGGGATGGTTCCAGGGTTTGGAGATGCCGTAGTAGTGGTCGGCGAAGTGGTCCGGGTATGGCATCGCGCAGATTGCATCGGCAATGGTCGAGATTGCGGGCCAATACTGGCCATAGGCTGTTGTATAGCCGGGATTTGCCGATTCTCCGAATACGTCTATCGAAACATAGACGCCCAGCTGGTGCAGCTCGTCGCAGGCATAACGTACGAAGTTCTGTATAGCCTGGACCTTGCTTTCGCCGTAGCGGTTACGGTAGTCCATCTGCTCGTCTATGCTAATCATCTTGTCCGGGAAACGGACATAGTCGAAGTTGATTTCGTTCAGGCCGAACTTGCGCACGGACTCTTTGGCCAGTTCGACGTTGAACTGCCATACATCGCGGCTGAAAGCGCTTGGCCAATAGCTCTTGTTATGCAGGAATGGCTGTCCGGTGGCCTTTTCGCATATGCAGGAGGATGGATGGTCCTTGGCGTAGTAGCTGTCCTTGAAGCAGGTGATGCGCCCAATTACATAGTATCCCTTGGCGTGCAGCTTGTCTATGGCTTCCTTGTAGAGTTTCTCCTTCTCTTTGCCGGCCCATTTGTAGTTGGTAGGAGAATGCTTTTCCATCGCATCCGCCTTGTATCCGGGGCATTCGTTGTCCTTGATGTCGATCACGAAGGCGTTGATCCTGGTGCTGTCGGCAAGGGCTATGAAAGAATCTATGTTCCTGAGTCCTGCAGGGTTTATGGTCAGGTAGAAGGCATTCACGGGATCTGGCATAGGATTGTCGGGGAACACAGGCTTTGCGTAGGGCCTGAATTCGCAGCCGGTCGCTTCCCCGCCCTTGAAGCTGTTCTTGGCCTTGGCGTGCGCCTCGTCGAATTCGCTGAAGCGCTCCGCCGCCTCTTCCTGG
The DNA here is from genome assembly GCA_016287875.1 of Bacteroidales bacterium. Classification (GTDB taxonomy): domain Bacteria; phylum Bacteroidota; class Bacteroidia; order Bacteroidales; family UBA932; genus Cryptobacteroides. Next base: position 24,296 of record JAEEXQ010000028.1, read on the forward strand.
GAGAGCACGGTGTATTTGCCGAAAATCCAGCCCTGCTGCTTGCCTGACTGAACTTTATATCGGCTCACGCTGCCATCCTGCTGAATCTTGTCGAAACCAAGTATCTGCAGCTTGCTCCCCTTCCTGGCAAAGCCTGCGATATGCGAACTGAGGGTGTCATCTATTACCGACGCCGAAGTCTGAACATAGAGTTCTGTCTCCTTTACGCATTCGCGCGGCGAGGCAGCGATGGCATCCTCGGCCACATAAAGCTTTTTCTTGCCTGCTTTTACGAGGAAATATTTCACGCCATCCTTCTTCATTGCCCCCTCCGGGCTGACGGTGAACTCTGTCCCCCTTGCCATGGGTGCGTCCGGTACAAGCTCCCCTTTCTTGGGAGAGACGAATGCTGCAACGTCCTTGCCTATGCCGCCAGCATAGGCTGTGTAATCGTCTTTATGGCCGCAGGAGGCCAGTATCAGAAGGATCGAAGCGATGTATGTCAGATGTTTCATCTTCCGTCAGTCGAGATGAAGTTCGTAGCTTGCTATTTCGAATTCTTTGTCGTCTCCCATATGCTTGCCCTGGTCGTCGGAGATCTTGATGACCTTCTCCCAAGGGTCCTTATAGCTCATACGGCAGCGGCTGAGCTTCAT
>JAEEXQ010000029.1 GCA_016287875.1 Bacteroidales bacterium
CACCTAGGAGCTTATGCCGGCTCTCATGATGGCAATTGTCGTGTGGTGGGAAAGTGTTTGCAGCGGGTAAGTTTATGCAGCAGCTAAGTGGTTGATAGATAGTTAATTACTGGAAAGAGAATCGGCGAATTTCGACGATTCTCTTTCCGGGAAAGTGTTGATAGTCAGGAGGTTAAGTGCTGCAGAATCATCATGCTGGCACCCCCGTCCCGGCACCACCCCACAGCGCCCCCGTCCCGGCTCCACCTAACTGGCACCCCGTCCCGGCACCACCCCACAGCACCCACCCCGCTAGCGTTATTTCCAGCGGAAGTTCTGGGGGCCGGCGGCGATTTCAAAGTGGCATTTGACAATGCCGAGGTCGATGTGGGTGTAGCCGAAGATGGAGGGTTTTGCGATGGCTTCGACTTGGTTGCCGTCGGTCAATTTGAAGGCGAAGCGTTGCTGGTTCATCGCCGTAGGGGCCAGAATCGCAGCGTTCACTCCTTCCAGGAACCAGTCCGGCAGGTGCAGGTGGGCGTCGGCGTCGATGAATTTGTCGGAAGGTCTCAGTTTATGCTGCACGCCCTGCTCTTCGCCGTAACCAAGGGCAATTACACAGTGGCAGCTTTTGCCTAGGCATTTCTTGAAAATCCCGGGCACTTCTTTATAGGATAGCCCTACCCAGCAGCTGTTCAGCCCCAAGGTTTGGGCCAGCAGTACTATCTTTTCGCCGTAGTAGCCTATAGCTTCTTTTGCCGAATCATTTTTAGGGCCGGCCATGATCAGGTAGTTCCGCACTCCTCTGAAACGCCCGTACTGAAAACCCAGGATCTGCCCTACGGCGAATGCTTTGGGCTCTTCGGTAACCAGTTCGATATTGAGGCCTGCTGCTTCGTTGGCTTCTGCGATCGACTCGCGTAAAAGAGTCAGTTTATCTTCCTCGATGGGGGTGTCGGTATAGCGCCTGACGCTATGTCGGGCCTTGATAGCTTCTTTGATAGTCATAATAAAAAGGAGAACGGCTTTTACCATTCTCCCTGGAGCCACTTGGCAGATTTGAACTCCCGACCTGCGCGTTACGAATGCGCTGCTCTACCGCTGAGCTAAAGTGGCAAACCGTCCTCGTGGAACGGGACTGCAAATATAGTTATTTTTTGCGATTCTCAAACTTGCCGGCTACATTAACCAGCACCGATCCCAGCACCCCGGCGCACAGCGAACCGAGCAGCACCGCGATCTTGCCCATATCCCTCATCGCCGACATCACATCCGCGGCCTGGTCGCCGAAGGAAAGCGTATCTACGAAGATGGACATGGTGAAGCCGATACCTCCCAGGCAGGCCACTGCAAAGAACATAGGCCAGGTCGCCTGCGAAGGCATCTCTCCCACCTTGCATTTGATGGCAATCCAGCTGAACAGCGTGATGCCGACGGGCTTGCCGAGCAGCAGGCCGAGGAAGATACCCATGCTGACGCTGCCCAGTGCAGGATCGAAACGGAATACGTTGAAGTATCCGGGATCAGCAATCTCTACGCCCGCGTTTGCAAGCGCGAAGACAGGCATAATAAGGTAGTTCACCCAGGGGGAGAGGGCTGTCTCGACCCTGTAGGTCATATCCATCGAACCTCTGCCGATAGAGCCCAGTTTCTTGAGGCAGTGCCTCTGGGGGCCGTTGGGGAAGGCGTGGGATGGCACCGAGGCATATTCGTCGAAGCGGCGCATGTAGTTCGCCCATTTGTGGGTGAACTGTGCCTTATTGTATCGGGGGGTAGATGGAATCAGGAAGGCCATCACGACTCCGGACATAGTGGCGTGGATTCCGGAATAGTAGAAAAGCCCCCAGACCACCAGGGCCAGCATTATGTAAGGGAACATATGTTTTTCCCCGAGCCGGCGGAGTAGGAAGGTGAAGATTATCACCAGTACGGCAATCCCCAGCAGGCCCAGGCGGATCGTTCCGCCGTAGAACAGGGCGACCACCAGTATGGCGATAAGGTCATCCGCTATGGCCAGGGCCGTAAGGAACACCTTCAGGGATACGGGGACTTTGTCTCCCAGGACCGAAAGTATGCAGACGGCGAAGGCGATGTCGGTGGCGGTGGGGATTCCCCAGCCGGAGGCCGCGGCGCTGCCGTGGTTGATTACGGTGTAGATAAGGGCAGGCATCACTACGCCGCCGAATGCGGCAATCACCGGCATCAATGCTTTCCTGGGGGATGAAAGCTCGCCATAGGCTATTTCGCGGCGGATTTCAAGACCTACTGTAAAGAAGAAGATCACCATCAGAATGTCGTTGATGAACTTCTCGACCGTCATTCCCCGGGGGAAGAACAGGTTGATGCTGCCGTCGGGGCTGGCGGCATTGATGGTGAGGGTAGTCTCCAGGAAGGAATGATAGGCGTGGGAGGTGAAGGGGAGATTGGCCAGTATCATAGCTATCACTACGCATACCAGCAGTATCACTCCTTGCGCCCAGGGCTGTTTGATGAATTGTCTGCGCCTTACGTCGAAGTTTCTAATACCCTTGTTCCAGGTATAAATAGGAATCAGTCTCATCAGAATAGTTTTCCGTTGAATTTATCTTTCAGGCCCTGCAGTTCCTCGTCCGTGGCCGGACGCTTCGCAGCGGCGTTGCGCTCGGCGCGGAAACTCTCCGCCAGCCTTGCGAACTGGGCCTTGGTGTCAAGCGTGAAGGATCCGTCCTGGACCCATTTGAAATAAGAAGGATCCGTCTTCCAGACATCCCTGGCGCTGCGTCCTTTGTGCTTGCCGAAGTTGATGTATGCTTCCCCGTCGTCACCCAGGATCAGGTGGCCTGAAAAGTCGACATATTTCTTACCTACGAAGGCCGAGAGCGATTTCACATCGTTCTTCAGCACCTGCTCGCGGTATTTGTCGGGCTCTTTGTAACGGTCCAGCTGGGCCTTCAGTACTTCGAAGGTGGCCAAAGTGTCGGCCTCGGCTGCGTGGGCGTTCTCGAAATCTTCCCCACCGCAGTAGAAGCGGTATGCAGCACGGAGGTTGCGGGGCTCCATAGCGTGGTATATGTTCTGCACGTCGACCATCAGCGGCTCGTGCAGATTGACTTTCTCTATCTTCGCCAGCAGCTCCTTCGCCTCGGCCTTCTTGGCCTCCGGGGTGGAGAGGGCAGCTATCTTGTTCTTGCAATATTGCTTTACACGCTCGAACTCTTCCGCCAGCATGGGGAGGTCGAACCTTGCGGAGTTGAATCCGGCAAGGTCGCTGTCCGAGAGCCAGTCGGCTATTTCAGAGGCGACATTTATGAACAGGGGGCAGTCCTTCAGGTCTTCGTCCTTCACACCGTTCACCTTCGATGCCTCGTCGCTGATGTGGCGCTGGCAATTGTTCTCGTAGTCCCAGGGGCGTATCTTCCACGTCTTCACCTCAGGCTCGCTCTTGCCGGGGAGGGCTTTCACGAAACTGAGTTCAATGATGGAATCCGCAGGAATATTGAGGCCCGTACTTTCTATGTCGAAGAAGAGCAGAGGCCTCGTAAGGTTCAAATCCATAATTACTTGTTTAAGAAACCATGATCGGCATCAGGATGCCGCAGATCTTTTCTTTGTCGGCCTCTTCCTCCGAAGGGACGATAAGCGCGGCACGGCGGGCGTCGGCGAACTTCATCACGACGGTCTCGCAGCCCATATTGCCGAGAATCTCGATAAGGAAGGAGGATTTGAAGCCGATGGTAAGTTCGGCACCGCTATAGTCGCACTCCAGCTTCTCGTAGGCCTCGGTGGCAAAGCCGAGGTCCTGGGCGGTGATTTCCAGCTGGCCGGGCTTGAGGTCGAACTTGATATGGTTCGAAGCCTTGTTGGCGCAGACCGCGACACGGCGCACCGTGTTGAGCAGCTGGGAACGGTCGATCCTGAGCACGTTGGCGTTGTTCTGGGGGATGACGTCGCGATAGCGGGGATACTTTCCGGCCACCAGGCGGCAGACCATCAGGGTTTCCCCGAAGAGGAACTCGGCAGTGGTGCTGTCGAACTTGACGGTGACCTCGCCGCCGTCCTTGTCCACGATGGATTTCAGGACTCCCGCGGGCTTTTTGTGGAGGATGAAGGATGCTACCTGGTCCGCCTTGACTTCGGAACTGGTGTAGCAGATGAGCTTATGGCTGTCGGATGCCACCAGGGTGGTGGATTCGGGAGCGATGTCGAAGAAGATACCGTTCATCGCGGGACGCATCTCGTCGTCGGCGGTAGCATAGATGGTGCTGCCTATGCCGTCCACGAGGCTGTCGGCCGGGAAAGTGACGGAGATGGCTTCGCCGCTAGCGCCCTTGATTTCGGGGAAATCCTCCGCAGGGAAGAAGGGGAGGGCCGAGTTACCGTTGGACCACACGCACTCGAAGGAAGATTCGGAGGTGGTGCGGATGTTGACGGGCTGGTCCGGAAGGGCCTTGAAGAGGTCGATCATCTGCCTTGCGGGAACTGCCATGCTGCCTTCGCCGTTGCCTTCGACGGCAACAGCCGTGCGGAGAGTCAGCTCCTGGTCGGAAGCTGTGATCTCGAGCTTGCCATCCTTCAGCACGAAGAGGAAATTCTCCAGGATGGTGAGGGTGGTTTTGGCGGGAATTGCCTTGGATACATCGGTCAAGGCTTTGAGCAATTCGGCACTAGAAACGTTGAATTCCATATTATCTTTCTTTTCTTGTCAATAAAACCCGCACCTATGGTGCAGGGCAAATGCAAATATACGAATTCTAGATGAAAAACTGGCATATCTTTTGATTTTTTAAGCGAAAGTACCTAATGCAAATAAACACTAAAGATATGAACAAGACTATGGCGACAATCTTTTTGTCCGTTCTGCTGAGCGGAATCACCGCTTTCAGCGTCGTTAAAGCAACAGTTCCGGAATCCCAGCCGGCTCAGACCACCACTTCATACAGCATCGACGGCTCTGCCTACCGTACTGTCAATCTGTCACAAGACAATTGGCCGGACTTCTCGTATGCGGCCGAATCCGCCGTGGATGCGGTCGTTTACGTAAAGGTCACCATCAAGAGCACGATGCAGTACTACAACGACCCTATACTCCGTTTCTTCTTCGGCGACCAGATGCCCCAGGAGCGTGAGCAGCAGGGGAGCGGTTCCGGCGTAATCATCCGCCAGGACGGCTACATTGTCACCAACAACCACGTGGTGCAGGGAGCCAACAAGATAGAGGTTACGCTAAACAACAACAAGACCTACGAAGCTACCATAGTCGGCACCGACCCTGCCACCGACGTGGCCCTTATAAAGATTGACGCTCAGGGACTTCCCATCGTCCCCATTGGAGATTCCGACAAACTCCGCCTGGGCGAATGGGTGCTTGCCATTGGTTCTCCCCTCGGAGAGCAGCTCCGCGGCACCATCACCGCAGGTATCGTAAGTGCCAAGGGCCGTTCCATGCCCAACACTACCGGTGAGTTCAAGATCGAATCCTTCATTCAGACCGACGCTGCCGTCAACCCCGGCAACTCCGGCGGAGCCCTTGTCAACAAGGCCGGCGAACTGGTCGGCATCAACACTGCCATAGTGTCGCAGACCGGGGCCTATTCCGGCTATTCTTTCGCCGTTCCTTCCAACATCGTGAAGAAGATCGTGGGCGACCTTATCGACTTCGGTTCGGTCAAGCGCGCAAGGCTCGGAGTGTCAATGAGTCCCGTTACAGAAAAAATCGCCCAGGAAATGAAACTTTCTTCGCTGGATGGCGTATATATTAACGAGGTTTCCAAGAGCGGAGCAGCCGACAAGGCCGGCGTGAAGGAAGGAGATGTGCTTCTGGCCATCGATTCCACCGTCATCAAGTCGCCCGCTGCGCTGCAGGAAAAGGTCAATAGTTTCCACCCTGGCGATAAAGCCGTGCTGAAGATAGTACGCGATGGCAAGGTGAAGGAGCTTTCCGTGGTGTTCCAGGGTACCGAACAAATTACCGGAACGGTTGATGAAAACGGTGCTACAGCATTCTACGGCGGATTCATAAAAGAGTCCGACAAGGGCGTCGTAATAGTCTCGGCAGGCAACGGCAAGCTTGCCAAGGCCGGAGCTACCGACGGCGTTATAATATTGTACGTGAACGACCAGCCTGTCTCGAAACCCCGTGATGTGATTGAAATTGCGAACCGCAGCAAGAGGGCTATTTACATCGAGGGCGTCGACCCTATAGGAAAGTCCGTCTACTTCGGCTTCGCGAAAGACGAATAGATAGTGTAGAATGAGACAATTAAAGATTACTAAATCCATTACCAACCGCGAGAGCGCCTCGCTGGACAAATACCTCCAGGAAATCGGACGCGAAGAGCTGGTTTCTCCCGAAGAGGAAGTCGAACTTGCACAGCGTATACGCAAAGGCGACCAGGTTGCACTTGAAAAACTTACGAGGGCTAATCTCCGATTCGTTGTTTCCGTCGCGAAACAGTATCAGAATCAGGGGCTTAGCCTTCCTGATTTGATCAACGAAGGAAATCTCGGCCTCATCAAGGCTGCCGAGAAGTTCGACGAAACCCGCGGCTTCAAGTTCATCTCCTATGCCGTGTGGTGGATTCGTCAGAGCATTCTCCAGGCTCTTGCCGAGCAGTCCCGTATAGTACGTCTCCCCCTGAACCAGGTGGGTTCGCTCAACAAGATCAACAAGGCCCTCGGGAAGTTCGAGCAGGAGCACGAGCGCCAGCCTTCTACCGACGAGCTCGCCGAGATGATCGACATCCCTCAGGACAAGATTGCCGATACCCTCCGCGTGAGCGGCCGCCACGTCAGCGTGGATGCTCCTTTCGTGGAAGGGGAGGACAACAGCCTGCTGGACGTGCTGCCCAACGACGACAGCCCTATGGCTGACAAGGGCCTCACCAACGAGAGCCTCAGCATCGAGATCGAGCGTGCCCTGCAGATACTTACGGGCCGCGAGCGCGAGATCATCAAGAGTTTCTTCGGCATTGGCTGCCAGGAGATGACTCTCGAGGAGATCGGCGAGCGCCTCGACCTCACCCGCGAGCGTGTGCGTCAGATAAAGGAGAAAGCCATACGCAAACTCAAGAAACCTTCAGCAAGCAAATTACTTAAATCTTATCTGGGATAATGACCCCTGAAATTTTCATCGCTTCCAAAGCCGCTCAGGCCGTAAAAGAAATATACAATGCCGAGGTGGATCCTGCCACCCTCCAGGTGCAGGTTACACGCAAGGAATTCGAGGGAGACTACACGCTTGTAGTCTTTCCTCTTTTAAAGATAAGCCACGCCGCTCCGGATGCCACCGGCACGGCCCTGGGAGAATGGCTCACCGCCAACTGCCCCGAAATCAGCGCTTTCAACAGCGTGAAAGGTTTCCTTAACCTGAGCCTTTCCAACCTGTACTGGCGCGAGGCCCTCGAGGGCATCATCTCCGCCGGCGAAAGCTACTTCACCCTTCCTTCCACCGGAAAGAAGATCATGGTGGAGTTTTCATCCCCCAATACCAACAAGCCCCTGCATCTCGGCCACATACGCAACAACCTCCTCGGTGATTCCGTCAGCCGTCTGCTTTCCGCTGCCGGCAACGATGTCATCAAGGCCACCTTGGTGAACGACCGCGGCGTGCATATCTGCAAGAGTATGTATGCCTGGCAGCAGCGTTTCAACGGCGCCACGCCGGAAAGCACGGGCAAGAAGGGAGACCATCTGGTGGGCGACTGCTATGTAGAGTTCGCCAAGATGGAGAAGGAGGATCCTTCCGTGAACGAGAAGGTGCACGAGATGCTGGTGAAGTGGGAGGAGGGCGATGCCGAAGTGCGCTCCCTCTGGGCCAAGATGAACGGCTGGGTGTTCGACGGTTTCGAGCAGACCTACAAGGCCCTCGGAATCAGTTTCGACAAGACCTACTACGAACACGATACTTATCTTCTCGGCAAGGAACTGGTGCAGAAGGGCCTGGAAATGGGCGTCTTCGTGCAGGATCCCGACGGCAGCGTGTGGTGCGACCTCACCGCCGACGGACTCGACCGCAAGCTTCTGCTGCGTTCCGACGGCACCTCCGTATATATGACCCAAGACCTGGGTACCGCCGAGCGCCGTTTCGCCGAGTATAAGCTGGATTCCCACGTCTATGTGGTGGGCGATGAGCAGAACTATCATTTCCAGGTTCTCAAGCTCGTGCTGGCCAAGCTCGGTTTCGACTGGGCGGAGAGGATATACCATCTCTCATACGGCATGGTCGAGCTCCCCGAAGGGAAGATGAAGTCGAGGGAGGGAACCGTGGTGGATGCCGACGACCTGATCCAGGATATGTACCTCGAGGCGAAAGCTACTTCCGAGGAATCCGGCAAACTTGCCGACGTGTCCGACGAAGAGAAGGAGAAGCTCTATCATATGATTGGCCTGGGCGCACTGAAGTATTTCATCCTCAAGGTCGATCCCAAGAAGAAGATGCTCTTCAATCCTAAGGAGTCCATCGATTTCAACGGCAATACCGGTCCTTTCATCCAGTACACCCACGCACGTATCTGCAGTATACTGCGCAAGGCAGGTGCTTCCGCCGCTGTCCTGAAGGCGGTGGAGCTTAATCCCAAGGAGATACGACTGGTGCAGCTTCTCAGCCTCTATCCGCAGAAGCTCGCCGAGGCTGCCGATGCCTTCTCGCCTGCGGTTATGGCCAACTATGCCTACGACCTCGCCAAGGAGTTCAACCAGTATTATCACGATACGCAGATTCTGAAAGAAAGCGATGATGCCGTGCGCTCGGCACGTCTGGCGCTCATCAAGAGTGTCTCCGAGGTGCTTGCAGCCACTATGGCTCTGCTCGGCATAGAACTTCCCGAAAGAATGTAGCTGGCTACTATTGCAAATTCAAAAAGTTTGCTCTAATATTGCAGCAAATATTGAATGTCTTAATTATGCCACAGGATAATAAAAAGAGACGCGTAATCAGTTACGAAAAAATGTCGGATGAACTGGCTGCTGCTTTCAACGAAAAGTACCCCGGCGGTTTCAACGACTGGTTCCAGGATCTCACCAAATACACCAAACCGGACGGCACGCCCTTCTATGCGGTAACCATAGATATGCCGGATGCCATCTATCTGGTGAAGATCAAAGTGGAAACCGATGACCTCGAGGATATCGAGCGTTGGCTCGAAGGTGAAGAGAATGCGGAGAACGAGCAGGTTGCCGGACCTTCCGCAGATGCCGATCCCGGGGCCGGAACCCTGCCCGACGACAACATCTCCCAGTATGGGGATGACGACTCGGGGGACGGGGAATAGGAAGTATGAAAAGTCCCTACATAAAGTTTGGCGAACCGGCCAAACTTCTGATACTGAGCCTTCTCGTGGGGTTGTGTGCCGGAGCTGCGGCCGTTCTTCTCGAGAAGGTCATCTTTTTCATCCAGCATCTGATCCGTACCGGTCATTTTATCTTCCCGGCCCTCGGTATGCTGGTGTCGCTGCTGATAGTACGCTATCTGGTACGCGACAATATCGGCCACGGCGTCACCAAGGTGCTGCTGTCGGTCTCCAGGAATGAATCCCGGATCAAGGCTCATAATATGTGGTCGTCGCTGCTTTCCAGCGCCGTTACCATAGGGCTCGGCGGCTCCGTGGGTGCCGAGGCGCCCATAGTCTATACCGGTGCTGCGTTCGGCAGCAACATCGGCCGCGCGGCCAAGCTGTCCTACCGCGGAATCACGGTCCTGCTGGGTTGCGGGGCCGCCGGAGCAATCGCGGGCATCTTCAAAGCCCCTCTGGCCGGCGTCCTCTTCACCCTGGAAATCCTCCTCTTCAACATATCGATGACATCCATCATGCCGCTGCTCATCTCTACGCTGACGGCCACGGTGGTGTCGTATGTGTTCCTGGGTTCGGGCTCTCCTTTCCCTTGTACGCTGGAGGCTTTCCGCCTGGGGAATCTCCCTTATTATCTGCTGCTGGGAGTATTCTGCGGGGTGGTGTCGCAGTACTTCACCCGCTTCACCCTTCTGCTGGAGGATACCATCAAGAAGCATCTGCGCAGTCCCTGGATTCGCTGGGCCGTCTGCGCCTCGGGCCTCTGCCTGCTTATTTTCTTCTTCCCTCCTCTTTTCGGGGAAGGATATGATTCTGTAATACAGCTGCTCAACGGCGGAGAACTGGAGTTGGGGAGCGACCCCAATCCTCTTCTTTTCCTGCTGAAATCCCCCTGGGGTGTGCCTGTATTCCTGGTTGCGGTGCTGCTGCTGAAGGTCGTAAGTATGACACTTACGAATTCCGGCGGCGGGGTCGGCGGAACCTTCGGCCCTACGCTTTTCGAAGGTGCGATCCTAGGTTTCATTGTCGCCCGCAGCGCTAATCTCTGCGGAGCCAGCCTCCCCGAATCGAATTTCGTTATGGTGGGAATGGCGGGGCTTATGGCAGGGGTCATGCAGGCTCCTATGACCGCAATCTTCCTGATCGCGGAGATAACCGGAGGATATGAACTGCTGCTGCCTTTGATCCTATGTGCTACCGTTTCGTTCGGGGTTACCCGTACGCGCGAGAAATATTCCATCTATACCAAGCGTATCGCCCAGAGCGGGGACCTGCTGACCCACAGTGGCGACCAGGCAGTGCTTACCCTCCTCAAGACCCGCGACCTGGTGCGCGACAAGTACCCCAGGCTCAGGGTGGACCAGTCGCTCTCGGATGTGTCCGGTATCATTACCGACAGCACTGCGGCAGTGTTTCCCGTGCTTGACAGGAACGGCCATTTCCGCGGGGTGCTGGAGATGGACGACATACGCAAGTACATCTTCAATCCGGATGCCATGAAATCCCTCACGGTGAAGGACCTGATGCACAACCCGGTGGATTATGTGCTGGAAGATGAGCGTATGGACAGCGTGATGCGCAAGTTCGACAGGACCGACTGCTGGCGACTGCCGGTGGTCACCAAGGAAGGAATCTACCTTGGGTTCATCTCCCGTTCCAGGATTCTGGCGGCCTACAGGGACGAACTCAAGATGATAACGGTTGAAGACTGATGAAAGAGATCTACATTAATCATATTGCATCCCTGATGGGCCTGAAGGCCTGGCAGGTGGAGAATTGTGCGGATTTGTTCGAGGAAGGGGATACCATTCCCTTCATCAGCCGATACCGCAAGGAAAAGACAGGCGGGATGGACGATGCCTCCGTGGCGGAACTCAAGCATTGGGTAGATGTGTTCGCGGAGATGGAAAAGCGCAAGGAAACCGTGCTGAAGACGATTTCCGAGGCCGGAGCCCTGAGCGACGAGCTGCGGGGGAAGATAGAGGCCTGCGTGTCCTCCACCGAACTGGAGGACCTGTATCTTCCTTTCCGTCCCAAGCGCCGCACCCGCGCCACCGTCGCCAAGGAACTCGGCCTCGAGCCTCTTGCCGATGCAATGTGGAGGATACGCGTGCGCAATCCCCGCGAGGAAGCCCGCCGCTTCGTAAAGCCCGGGAAGGTGGAAGATGCCGACGCGGCCCTTGCCGGTGCCAGGGACATTATCTCCGAGCGCCTCAGCGAAACGGCAGTGATACGCGAGAATCTCCGCGGAATCTTCCGTACCCGCAGGGTGGTTTCCAAGGCTACCAAGAAGGCGGTCGGCCCCGAGGCGGACAAGTACCGCAGCTATTTCTCCTGGTCCATGCCCCTGGACAGGATTCCCGCCCACAACCTTCTGGCGATATTGCGTGCGGAGGACGAGGGTTTCCTTTCGGTGAGCGTTGATGCCGATGCCGAGCGCTGCGGAAAGAAGATTTACTACGATTTCTGCCAGATGCAGGGTTATCCTTCGGGGGAACTTGGCGAGCAGATACGCGAGGCCGTGGATGACAGTTTCAAGCGTCTGCTGGAGCCTTCCATCAGTTCCGAAGTCCTGCGCGAGGCCAAGGCCAAAGCGGATGTCGAGAGCATACGGGTGTTCGGCGAGAATCTCCGCCAGCTGCTGCTCGGCGCCCCCGTGGGCCAGAAGCGGACCATGGCCGTGGATCCCGGATTCCGCAACGGATGCAAGATTGCCTGCCTCGACGAAAGGGGAGGCCTGCTATATCATACCATCATCTATCCCCATCCTCCCCAGAACGAGAAAGTAAAGTCCCTTATGGCCGTGCAGGATATGCTGGAGAAGTATAGGATAGAGGCCGTTGCTATCGGAAACGGAACTGCCAGCCGCGAGACAAGCGAGTTCTTCAAGAAGGTGGATCTGCCCGAGGGCTGCAAGGTATGGACCGTCAGCGAGGATGGCGCTTCCATCTATTCCGCTTCTGAAGTCGGGCGCGAAGAGTTCCCTGACGAGGATGTGACTGTGCGCGGTGCCGTTTCCATCGGCCGCCGTCTGATGGATCCTCTTGCCGAGCTGGTGAAGATAGATCCCAAGAACCTGGGCATAGGGCAGTACCAGCACGATGTCGATCAGGCTCTGCTCAAGGAGAAGCTCGACAATACCGTGGAGGCTTGCGTGAATTCCGTGGGCGTGAATCTGAATACCGCCAGTCCTTATCTGCTGCGTTATGTCGCGGGGATAGGGCCCCAGCTGGCTGCGAATATCGTTGCTTATCGTTCCGAAAACGGTGGTTTCGCTTCGCGTGCCGAGCTTAAGAAGGTGCCGCGTCTTGGTGCGAAGGCTTTCGAGCAGTGTGCGGGATTCCTCCGCGTGAAGGGGGCTGCTAATCCTCTGGACGATTCTGCTGTGCATCCTGAGTCTTATTTCGTGGTTGACCAGATGGCCCGGGACCTGGGTGTCAGCGTGAAGGATCTGGTGGGTAATGCGGAGCTTTGTTCGAAGATCCAGGCTGAGCGTTATGTGAAGGGCGAGGTGGGGCTTCCTACCGTGAATGATATCGTGAAGGAGTTGGCGAAGCCGGGGCTTGATCCTCGTGAGGCTGCTTCTGATTTTGCTTTTGCGGATGATATCCACGAGTTGGAGGATCTGAAGGTGGGTATGGAGCTTCCGGGTATCGTTACCAATATTACTGCTTTTGGTGCTTTCGTGGATATTGGTCTGCACGATAATGGTCTGCTGCACGTGTCGCAGCTCGGGCCCCGCGGCACCGATCCTTCCAAGGTGCTGAAGCTTCACCAGCAGCTCCGCGTCCGCGTGCTCGGCGTCGATCTCGACCGCCGCCGCATCTCCCTCGGTCTCTCTTAGCCTTTTTCGTCTTGCCGCGGCCGTTTTTTCCGCGGCTTTGCCTTCCGCGCCGGGGAAAGGGCAGGTCCGTGCCCCAAGAAAAAAGGGGCCCGGTACCTGCATTCCCCGTCCGCTGAGCTCCCGCACGCCGCGGTGTATGCTCTCCGCCTTTACCATGCCGCAGCAGGGTGTTCTTTTTCCGAAAGGTGAAGCCTGGCTTTTTGGCCGTGCTGCGTAAACTGCTGTCCTTCAGCGCGTTACGCAATAAAGGCTGCTTCAAATCGAGCAGCCTTGATTAAGCAATCTGCTGTGTTTCAGCAACTTACATATCACGCCCCTTTCTGCCAAACCCTTCTTTTCCGCATTCTCCGTCCGCTGGGCCCTCGCACGCCGCGGTTCTCCCAGCGTCCGGGCAGATTTTTCTGCGATTTTCTGCCCGGGCGGCTGTTTTTCCCCGGTGCGGGCAGATTTTCCGGCATTTTTCTGTCCGCACCGCGGCATATCCTTCCGCGTCGGGGAAAGGGCAGGTCCGTGCCCCAAGAAAAAGGGGCCCGGTACCTGCATTCCCCGTCCGCTGGGCCCTCGCTCTCCGCGGCTTTGCCTTCAGCGCCCTCGCCGCAGCTATTTCCTTCCGCGGTTTCTGCCCGGACTGCCGAAATACTGATGTGCGGGCAGGAATTCGGGCTTTTTTCTGCCCGCAGCAAATGAATTCAGTGAATCTGTTTAGCTTGTGCAGTTTTTCTTTCCGCACCGAAAAACTTGCAGCAGCTATATCGCTGATTATGACTGCATTACTTGAAAGAGAATCGGCTAATTTCGACGATTCTCTTTCCGGGAAAGTATTGTGAGTCAGGTGGTTAGGTGCTGCAGCATATGCTGGGGCGGGCTCGGGCAGCTAAGTCGTTGATTTTCAGGAACTCGTTGATATATAGTGGTTTAGCTGCCCGGCTTTTCCTCGCGTAGTCGCAGATTGAAGTCGGAGGCTACGCAATGCTGGTCGCGAGCAATTAAGGTTTGAAGTCGGTGGCCACGGAATGGCGTGAGGTGGGAATGGTGTAATTTCAGGGGTGACACCATTCCCGCAAATCGGCCATCTGGGCACTTCTGGTGGGAATGGTCCAGGGGGTGAAATTACACCGTTCCCCTTTGAAGGGGAGTTGGGTGGGCACGGGGCACCGGGCACCGGGCTCTGGGCTCCGGGCTCCGGGCTCCGGGCTCCGGGCTCTCGGCCCTCGGCTCTCGGTTCTGGGCTATGGACTAGTAGCGGCCGTAGCGGAGGGCGGATTCCAGCGCTGAGAGGGTGTGGGGGAGGGGCTGGAGGCCGTGCATCGGGGCGTGGTGGCCGTCAGCTGCACCGGGCACAGCGCCCGCACCGTGAACCGCGCCTGCACCGGGGACGGTGCTGGAGGATGCTGTGCCGGCACCGGCGACGCTGTTGCGGGCTCCACCTGTGGAGGTGGTGCCGCCACGGTTGGCTTCGCTGTTGCGGTTGGTGCCGATGGCAGGCTTCTGCGGCTGTGCCGGAGTCTGGTACTGCCCCTGACCGTAATGGCCATTCTGCGGCTGTGCCGAAGGCGGGTACTGGCCCGGAACGTGATGGTTGGGCTGGTAGCCGGGATGGCCTTTGCCGTGAGGCGTGGCTGCGAAGGGAGATATCAACGCGATTCCCAAGGGCTGGAAGATCAGCACTCCGTCCTGGACGAAGTCCACCCAAGGAGCTGAGGCGATGGTCCGCAGCCAGGTGCCGTCTTCTTCGTACATATCCAGATTGATTACATAGGAGTAGCCGGTGCCGTGCACGTCGTCTTTGGTCTGGTTGCCGTCATACGACGCGACTTCCAGGTTGAGCTTGATCGTACGGGCGTTGTTCGGGCCCCAGAAAATCACCTCGGAGCCTTCGCTGAAGCTGTAGCCGGGATCGTCGAGCCTGTCCCTGTAGCGCATCACCAGGTCGTCGGAAAGATCCGCCTTCAGCACACCGTCCTTCTCGACCACCACGCAGTTGACCACTTCTCCCATACGGAAAGGATAATGGAAGATGGGTGCCTTGGAGGCGATGAATTCCGAGCGGGCGTGGCCGGCCGAGGGCACCCTGGGGATATAGGTATTCACGCCTATGTTTTCGGCCTCGAAGATATCTATGATACGGCTGCGGTATTCATAGGGCCGGCAGAGCCGGGAAACTTCTCCTATGCTGACGCCGAGGCCTTCGAAGATGTTGCGGTGGTCAAAGGCTCTGTAATCGTGCACGTTGGTGGTGAAGGCGGGGAGGGCGATGGTATTGGGATTGGCCAGTATCATCCAGACTTCCTTGCCGCCGGCGTTGTAGAATGCTCCGTCGGTGCAGTCTCCCTCTATCCAGCCGCGGCTGCAGACCTCGCGTACGAAGCTTCCGTCGGCCTCATAGAGTATGGCCTTCAGAGTATAATATCTGTTGCCGGAGCCGTAGTACATCGCATCGGGCGTGCCGGCGGGCACTATGCAGGGTTCCAGACGGATGAATCTGCCGAAGCCCCAGTCGATGTCAAGGGACCGGCAGGCTGCCTGGGTGCCGAAGAAACCGACGTGCATGTCTACCAGCTTGACATTGTTGCTGTGCAAGCGAATGCCGACGGGGCCTTTTCGCCAGGCGGCAGCGCGGACGGGGTCGTCCTTAGGGTCGTAGGGGATGATGGCTCCGGGCTGCCTCAGCATCTGTCCGTCCTTGAGGTCGGGACTCCATATATGGTGGGATAGATCGGTTCCCAGGGCCCTGAATCCGGTGGAGTAATGGGAAATGCTGAAGAAATTGAAGGGCTTGAGAATCCTTCCGTCATCGGAAATCATACCATAGAGGCCGGTCTTGCCGTCCCTGGCGATGGCAACGCCATTGTAGAAGCTGGGAGTCGTGTAGAACTGGGGAGGGAAGATTTCCCGGCCCTGATTGTCGTACACTGCCCAGAGGTCGTCGGGTTCGAAGCCGGGCATCACGGTGTCGTATTTCGCGTAAATATAGTATCCGCTGCGGTCCACATCCACATTGCGGCACTGGACGGGAATAATGATGCGGCCGGACCGGTCAGCGATGCCGCGGAGCTTGACTCCGTCGACCTTGCGCATCAGTTCACAGTAGCCGAACTTGTCGAACTTGGAAATGTTGTCGTATATGGCCGGGAAAACCATATTCCCGTTCACGTCAATCAGCCCCGTGAAGCCGCCTATCTCCACCTCTGCGTAGCCGTCGACGAACTTCTTGGCATCGTCGTATGAAGGGGGAATGACCCAGTTTTTGCTACCCTTGGCCTGGTAGCCATATTTCTTGGTGGCCTTGTCTTTCGCGGGTTTGAGGTCCTGCGCAGCAGCGGTCAGGGACATCGAGAAAGCGAGGGCGCAGAGTATGCCGGCCGCACGCGTGAAAAACTTGAAATTATTCTTCATAGACTGGTCTCTTTTACTTTCAAAATTACAAAAAATTATATAAATTTGTATCCCGTTGTTGGTAGAATCATCAGTACCTATATTTTTATATATGAAACGAGTTTACACAGGCAAGACAAAAGATGTTTTTGCCCTTGACAACGGTCATTTCCTTCTCAAATTCAAAGACGATTGCACTGGCAAGGACGGCGTGTTCGATCCCGGCGAGAACTCTGTGGGTCTCACCATCGAGGGCGTGGGTGACGTCAATCTTCGCATGTCAGTCTACTTCTTTGAAAAACTCAATGCTGCCGGCATCCGCACACATTATGTGAGCGCCAACCTTGCAGATACGACGATGGAGGTCCTTCCCGCCAAGGTATTCGGCCACGGCCTCGAGGTCATCTGCCGTCATAAGGCTGTGGGAAGCTTCATCAAGCGTTACGGGGAGTACATCGAACCCGGTACCGACCTCCCTGCATATGTGGAAATGACGTTCAAGAACGATGCCAAAGGCGATCCTCTGGTCACCAAGGACGGACTCGTGGTCCTGGGCATAATGACTGCCGAGCAGTACGATGCCATAAAGGATATGACTCAGCGCATTACCAAGGTGGTAGCCGACGACCTCAAGGAAAAGGGCCTGGTGCTCTACGACATCAAGTTCGAGTTCGGTTACGACCAGGATGGCAAGGTGATGCTTATCGACGAAATTGCCTCCGGCAATATGCGCGTATATAAAGATGGTCAGTACATCGACCCTATGACCCTTTCCAAACTCTTCTTCGCATGAGTAAAGTATCAATCATAATGGGCAGTGCAAGCGATTGGGAAGTTATGTCTCCCGCCTGTACTGCGCTCGAGGAATTCGGTATCTCCTACGAGAAGAAGGTCCTCAGCGCCCATCGCAACCCCGGGCCCCTCGCTGAGTACGTGGGTTCTGCCAGGGAACGTGGCGTGGAGATAATAATCGCCGGAGCCGGTGGAGCAGCCCATCTTCCCGGGGTCATCGCCGCTCTCACCACCCTGCCTGTGATCGGCGTGCCCGTCAAATCCAAAGCTCTGAACGGCCTGGATTCCTTGCTTTCCATTGTGCAAATGCCTTCGGGCATCCCCGTCGCCACGATGGCCATCGACGGTGCCCGCAATGCCGCGCTCTACGCCGTAGCCATACTCGCGCTCAAGGACGAGGGCCTCTCGGCGAAGCTCCAGGAATTCCGCAAAGCCCAGAGCGACAAGGTCTTGAATACTGTAATATGAAATAATGCCCACCTCCGCACCTGCGCCGGTGGGCATATACTTTAACGAAATGAGCAACAAGCGTTTATTCGTAGAAAAGAAATCCTCTTTCAGCGTGGAGGCACGGAGCCTCCTCGCAGAGTTCAATGAAAACCTGTCCCTTGAACTCAGGTCGCTGCGCCTGATCAACGTCTACGACCTCTTCGGCTTCTCCGACGACCTTGTGGAGAAATGCCGCTACAGCGTCTTCGGCGAGGTGGTAACCGATACCGTCACCGACACGCTGGACCTGGACGGAAAAAAATATCTTGCCGTGGAATACATTCCGGGGCAGTTCGACCAGCGGGCTTCTTCCGCAGTCGATTGCGTGCATCTTATCGACCCTGCAGCGGACATCCGTATCAAGAGTTCGCGCCTGCTGGTTTTCGACGACGACCTTCCTGCCGCCGTACTCGAAAAGATAGCACATTACTTCATCAATCCGGTAGAATGCCGCCGCAAGGATCTGTCAGTCCTGACACTCAATGAAAGGGCCGACGTGAAGCCTCTGGAAGACCTTTCCGGCTTCCTGGATATGGAACCCGGCAGCTATGAGGCCTTCTGCCGCTCGCACGGCCTGGCGATGAACGCCGACGACCTTGCCGAGGTGGTGCGTTACTTCAAGGCCGAGGGCCGCTGCCCTTCGGAAACCGAGCTGCGCATATTGGATACCTACTGGAGCGACCATTGCCGCCATACGACTTTCACCTCCGAGATAGAGGAGATCACGATAGACGAGTCCTTCCTCAAGCCCGAGCTGGAGGAGGCCCTCAAGCTTGCCGGAAGCATGCGCGAGCAGCTGGGCCGCAGCGGAAAACCCTTCTGCCTTATGGAGCTGGCTACCATAGGCGCCCGCTATCTCAAGGCCAAGGGCAAACTGGACGATTTGGAGCAGAGCTCCGAAAACAACGCCTGCAGCATCTTCGTGACCGCCACCGTGGACGGAGAACCCCAGAAATGGCTGCTGCAGTTCAAGAACGAGACACATAACCATCCTACGGAGATAGAGCCTTTCGGCGGCGCTGCCACCTGCCTCGGCGGTGCCATCCGCGACCCTCTCTCCGGCAGGGCCTACGTATATCAGGCAATGCGCGTCACCGGCGCGGGCGACGTGTGCAAGGCGGTCGCCGACACCATCCCCGGGAAGCTCCCCCAGAAGATGATCAGCCGCAAGGCTGCGGGCGGATACTCCAGCTATGGCAACCAGATAGGCCTCGCGACCACCCACGTGCGCGAAATCTATTCCGAGGGATACACCGCCAAGCGTATGGAGATAGGTGCTGTCGTGGGCGCTGTCAAGGCCTCCGACGTGCGCAGGGAAGATCCACTTCCGGGAGATGTGGTACTGCTGCTCGGCGGGCGTACCGGCCGCGATGGCATAGGCGGTGCCACCGGTTCCTCCAAGGAGCATACCGAGGCGTCCCTGGAAACCTGCGGAAGCGAGGTTCAGAAGGGCAATGCCCCCGAAGAGCGCCAGCTGCAGAGGCTGTTCCGCCGTCCCGAGGCTACCCGCCTCATAAAGAAGAGCAACGATTTCGGGGCCGGGGGAGTGAGCGTCGCGATAGGCGAGCTGGCCGACGGCCTGGACATCTGGCTCGACAGGGTTCCGGTGAAATACGCAGGCCTGAATGCTACCGAACTCGCCATCAGCGAGTCCCAGGAGCGTATGGCAGTAGTCATAGAAGCGGCCGACGTCGAGGCTTTCAAGGCCCTCTGCGCCGCCGATAACATAGAGGTTACCCATGTCGCAAACGTTACCGACAGCGGCAGGATGCGTATGTTCTACGGGGATTCCAAGGTCTGCGACCTGGCCCGTTCGTTCATCGACAGCGCGGGTGCAAAGCACTACGCCAAGGCGGCCATACTGCCCGTAGAGGACCGCGATCCCTTCGTACGCGTGCCCGAGGGAGGTACCCTGGAAGATAAGATGATGTCCGTGATGGGCTCTGCCAACGTGGCCTCCCAGAAGGGCCTGGTGGAGATGTTCGACTCTACCATCGGACGCTCCACAGTGCTTATGCCTTACGGCGGACGCCGCCAGGCCACCGAGACCCAGGTGAGCGTGCAGAAACTTCCCGTGGGCGGATATACCGACACCGCAAGCATAATGGCCTTCGGCTACAACCCCGACATCGCCTTGTGGAGCCCTTATCATTCAGCGGCTTATGCCGTGGTAGAGGCTTGCACCAAGGTGGCTTGCGCGGGTGCCGACTGGTCCCGGATGCGTTTCTCATACCAGGAATATTTCGAAAGGATGACCAAGGATCCCCATACCTGGGGCAAGCCTCTTTCCGCCCTGCTCGGGGCCCTCAAGATGCAGGACGCCCTCGAGCTGCCTTCCATAGGTGGCAAGGATTCGATGAGCGGCACTTTCGAACACATACACGTGCCTCCCACCCTCGTGGCCTTCGGCATCACTACCGTGGATGCGGGCGAGGTGATATCTCCCGAATTCAAGGCGGCGGGCAACAGGATATATCTGGTCCGCCACACTCCTCTCGGCAATTATATGCCGGATACCGACGCCCTCAAGGCCAACTGGAGTTTCATCCGCAGCCAGGTCAAGGCCGGGAAGATAGTTTCCGCCTGGTCGCTGAGCTACGGTGGCGTGGCCGAAGCGTTGGTGAAGATGTCGATGGGCAACGCCCTGGGCGTGAAGGTGGATGTTTCCGAGAGGGACCTCTTCTCTCTGGGATATGGTTCTGCCGTGGTGGAAGCGGCCGGAGAGCTTGATTTCCCCGCTGCCGAGCTGCTTGGCACCGTGACCGATGGCGGCATCTGCATCAATGGCGTATGTATGGAACTGGCGGCCCTGGAGAATGTTTACGAAGGGCGCTACTTCAAGTTGTATCCTCCGCGTGTCCCGCAAGGGGAACCCGGTACCTGCTTTGACCGTCGCGTAAAGCCTTGTGGGAGCGTCCGCGGCACAGGGAAGTCTGTCCAGAGCCCTATAGTCTGTTTGCCGGTATTCCCCGGAACTAACTGCGACTATGACACCGCAAAAGCCTTCCGCAAGGCAGGCGCTGAAGTCCGTCCCTTCATCTTCCGCAACCTCCGTCCCGAAGACGTCCTTGCCTCCATCGACGGCCTGGCCGCCCGCATCGACGAAAGCCATATCCTGGCCTTCAGCGGCGGATTCTCATCGGGCGACGAGCCGGACGGCAGCGGCAAGTTCATAGCCGACGTCATCAACAATGCCAAGGTCGGCGCAGCCATCACCGCCCTGCTGGAGCGCGGAGGCCTGATCCTGGGCATATGCAACGGCTTCCAGGCCCTGGTAAAGAGCGGACTGCTGCCCTATGGGAAACTGGGCTGCACGGGCCCTGATTCTCCCACGCTGTTCCGCAACGACATCAACAGGCACATATCCCTGATAGCCACCACCGAGGTCGCATCGGTCGATTCTCCCTGGCTGTCGTCGTTCAAGCTGGGCGAGCGCCACAGCATAGCATTCAGCCACGGCGAAGGAAAGTTCGTGGTGAACGAGGAACTTGCCCGCGAGCTTTTCGCGAACGGCCAGGTTGCCTTCCGTTATGTCGATAATCCCAACGGATCGTGCTACGATATTGAGGGAATACTCAGCCCTGACGGGCATATACTCGGAAAGATGGGTCACAGCGAGCGCTACGAGAAGAACCTCTTCAAGAACATCAGCGGGGAAAGATACCAGCCCATCTTTGAAAACGCCGTCAATTTTTTTCGCAACAAATGATAAAAAAAGAACTTGTATTCGATGGGAACGAAAAACAGGTCTATTCGACCGACGATCCCAATAAGGTCATTTTCCGATACAAGGATGTGACCCTCGCTTACGACAGCATCAAACGAGCCCGTTTCGACGGAAAGGGCGTGCTGAATAACAGCATCTCCGCAATATTGCTGGGATATCTGAACAGCTGCGGAATCAAGACCCATTTCATCGAGAAGACGGGGGAGCGCGAGCAGCTCTGCCGCAAGATCGAAATCATCCCGCTGGAGGTTACCTGGCGCAAGCGCATCGCGGGTACTCTGGCGACCTTGCTGGGCGTGGAGGATGGAACTCCCACTCCTAACATCATCGTGGACCTGCAGTACAACAGCGATGAACTCGGAGATCCTATCATCAACAAGCATCACGCCGTGGCCCTCGGGCTCGCCAGCTACGAGGAGATAGACGAGATGTTCGCAGTCGCCCGCCGCGCCGGCGACCTGCTGTCCGAGCTGCTCCACAAGGCAGGAATCGAACTGGTGGATATGAAACTCGAATTCGGCCGCGCCTTAGACAACGGGGAGATAATCATCTCCGACGAGATCAGCCCGGATACTTGCCGTATGTGGGATGAGCAGACCGGCCGGCGCCTGGACAAGGACCGTTTCCGTCTGGACCTCAGCGACGTGGTCGCATCCTACAAGACCGTTCTCGAAAGGATAGAACAATTAAAGCTATCATAATATGGGAGTCCTTGCCATATACGGCGTCAAGAACGCGTCAACCCTTCTTTATTACGGATTGCACAACCTTCAGCACCGCGGGCAGGAAGGCGGAGGCATCACGACCTTCGACGAAGAAGGCCGTTCCTACCGTTATCGCGGCCTGGGCTTGCTGAACGAAGTATTCAACGACAATATCATTGCCGGACTCAAGGGGCATATGGGCATAGGCAGCGTGAAATATGCCAATGCATCCAAGGGCGGCCCCGAGAACGTGGAGCCTCTCTTCTTCCATCATAAGAGCGGGGACTTCGCAATAGCGGGCGAGGGAAATCTCGTGAATTCCAGGCAGATTGCAGATTATCTGGAGAAGCACGGGACCATCTTCCAGTCCGATACCGACAGCGAACTGCTGGCCCATCTCATCAAGAAGAATTCCAACGAGGACCGCATCGACCGCATAGTCAAGGCCCTCAATATGGTGGAGGGCGGATTCGCCTTCGTCATTATGACCAAGAGCCGCATCTATGCCTGCCGCGACAAATACGGCATCAAGCCCCTCTGCATAGGCAAGCTGGGCGACGGTTTCGTAGTGGGCAGCGAGTCCTGCGCCTTCGAGATAATGGGCGCTGAATTCCTCCGCGACGTTGGTCCCGGGGAGATAGTCTCCTTCGACGCCAACGGGCTGCGCAGCACTCTCTACTCCCGATTCTCCCGCCACAGGATGTGCGCGATGGAATATATCTACTTCGCCCGTCCCGACAGCGACATCGACGGATGCAACGTGCACGCCTACCGCAAGGAGGCCGGCCGCCGTCTGTACCGCGAATGCCCTGCCGATGCCGACATTGTGGTGGGCGTGCCCGAATCCAGCCTCAGCGCCGCGATGGGCTATGCCGAGGAGAGCGGGATACCCTACGAGATGGGCCTGGTCAAGCATAAATACGTAGGCCGTACCTTTATCCAGCCCGTGCAGTCGATGCGCGAGCTTGGAGTGAAGATGAAGCTTTCTCCCGTGAGGAGCATAGTGAAGG
This sequence comes from Bacteroidales bacterium, assembly GCA_016287875.1. Taxonomy (GTDB): domain Bacteria; phylum Bacteroidota; class Bacteroidia; order Bacteroidales; family UBA932; genus Cryptobacteroides. The sequence continues at coordinate 23,187 of JAEEXQ010000029.1, forward strand.
GAAAGAGGATAGCGCTGATCGACGATTCCATAGTCCGCGGCACGACCTCCCTCAAGATAGTCAAGCTCCTGCGCGAAGCGGGCGCTTCCGAGGTGCACGTGCGCATAGCCAGTCCTATGATGCGCTTCACCTGCCATTATGGGGTGGATACTTCCACTCCGGAAGAACTGCTTTGCTCGCACCGTACTCTCGAAGAGGCCTGCAAGGCCATCGGAGCTGATTCCCTCGGGTATCTCAGCCCCGAATCCACCCGTGATTCGTGTTTCGGCTGCGCAGATCCCTGCCAGGCCTGCTTCACGGGCGATTATCCCACACTTCTTTATGATGATGTAATAACCAACGAATAAGATATGGCAGTAAGTTACGAAAAGGCCGGCGTGAACCTCGAAGCCGGCTACGAGGTAGTAAGGAGGATCAAACAGCACGTGGCGTCCACGGCCCGCACTGGTTCTATGGGCAATATAGGTTCTTTCGGAGGGATGTTCGATCTCTCGGCGCTGGGCGTCAAGGAACCTGTTCTCGTGAGCGGCACCGACGGCGTGGGCACCAAGCTCAAGATTGCCTTCGCTATGGATAAGCACGACACCATCGGTATCGATGCCGTGGCAATGTGCGTGAACGATGTCCTGGCCCAGGGCGCCGAGCCCCTGATCTTCCTGGATTACGTGGCCCTTGGCCATAATGTCCCTGCCAAGGTCGAAGCCATCGTGGCCGGTGTAGCCGAAGGTTGCCGCCAGGCCGGATGCGCCCTCGTCGGTGGCGAGACCGCCGAAATGCCCGGTATGTACTCCGACGGAGAATATGATATCGCGGGTTATACCACCGGTGTGGTGGAGAAGTCCAAGTTGATAGATGGTTCCAAGGTCAAGGTGGGCGATGTGCTGGTGGGCGTTGCTTCCAGCGGCGTGCATTCCAATGGCTTCAGCCTGGTGCGCAAGATAGTTGCCGATGCAGGGCTGCATTATGAGGATGCCATTCCTGAATTCGGCGGGCGCAAGCTTGGCGAAGTCCTGCTTACTCCTACGAAGATTTACGTGAAGCAGATGCTGGAGGTAATACGCAATTGCGATGTCCACGGTATCTGCCATATTACCGGAGGCGGTTTCGATGAGAATATTCCGCGTGTGTTGAGGCCGGGGCAGGGTCTGGAGATTGAGGAGGGGACCTGGGAGATCCTTCCTGTATTCAGGATGTTGGAGAAGTGGGGCGGGGTGCCTCATCGTGAGATGTTCAATATCTTCAATATGGGTATCGGTATGATTGCGGTTCTCGATGCTGCGGAAGCTCCGAAGGCTATCAGCATCCTGGAGGCTTGGGGCGAGAAGGCTGCCGTCATAGGTAAAGTCACCGACAAACCGGGCGTCGTAATCAATACATTATAGTTTTATGTGTTGGAATGTATTCCCCCTTCGGGAGTTCGCCCTTCGGGCTCACCCCACCATCCCTTCGGGACGGTCCCCCCGCTATCGAACC
>JAEEXQ010000030.1 GCA_016287875.1 Bacteroidales bacterium
CTACGGCGGCGCCGGCTGCGGGGAGCAACATCCCTGAGCGCCACAGCGCGAACGGCGGAGGCCGGTCCGAAGGACGAAGGCCGAGAGCCGCGGGGTACGTTAGGGGCAGAGCCCCTGACAAGATGACTGGCATCCGCCAGGATGCCTCCTCGCCGGCGGCCTTAGCCCAGCGACAAAAATGCCCGGCCGGGGCCGGGCATGAGGGAAAACGCCGGGCGGCTAAGTGGTTGTGTATCAATGATATCCTGAAAACAAATCGGCCAAAATAACCGATTTGTTTTCAGGATATTGCTGTGAGTCAATGAGTTAGGTGCCCGGCGAAAAATGAGCGCGACGGGGTGGGGCGGGGCGGCAGTGAGGAGGGGCGACAGCGAGGCGGGTTGGCGCAAGGGGAGGCGGCAGGGCGTGCTGGGTAAAGTGCTGTGGCAGAGGGGTTTATGCAATCAAGGCTGCTCGGTTTTGAGCAGCCCTGATTGCATAATATACTGATATTCAGCCGTTTACTCAGCACGCCGCCAAGGAGGATGCCCGATCAGGTCGGGTATGACGGGAAATGCCTATGAAGGAGTTGCGCCGGCGGCTTCTCCAGCTTCAGCGGCGTGGGGTGCGCCCCGCCGCAGCGCGAAAAGCCGCGGCGGGCGAGGGTCGGGCAAGGGGCGGAATCAGGGATGGGCCTACACGCCGCTGAAGCTGGAGAAGCCGCCGTCGACGGGGAGGATGATGCCGGTGATGAAGGCGGCGGCGTCGGAGCAGAGGAACTGCGCGGCGCCGTTGAGCTCGGTGATGTCACCGAAACGGCGCATAGGGGTCTTGGCGAGAACTTTCACCGACCTTTCGGTGAGCGAGCCGTCCGGGTTAAGGAGCGCGGCGCGATTCTGTTTGCCGATGAAGAAACCCGGCGCGAGCGCATTCACGCGTATCTTCTCGCCATACTTGACGGCCATCTCGGCGGCCAGCCAGCGCGTGAAATTCGACACGCCGCTCTTGGCAGCACTGTATCCCGCCACACGCGAAAGCGCATCGTAGGCAGCCATGGAAGAAATATTCAGGATGCATCCCTCCTTCTGCTCCGCGAAGATGCGGCTGAACACCTGCGAAGGGAAGATGGTACCGTTCAGATTGAGGTCCAGCACCTTCTGCCAGTCCTCCTGCTTCATGTCGTAGAAGTGCTGGTCCGGCATAATGTTGGCTCCGGGCACGTTGCCGCCGGCCACGTTCAGCAGGATGTCCACCCTGCCCCAGGCCTTGACGACCGCCGCGGAGATCTCCTCCAGGGCCTTGATGTCCATTACGTCGCAGGCGAAGGCCAGATGCCCCGGGCCGAGCACGGAGAGCACCTCGTCCACCTGTTCGGGACGATGCACCAGGGCGGCCACCTTGGCTCCCTGGGCTGCAAAATGACGGGCGAGGGATCCGCCCAAAACACCGGCGGCCCCGGTAACCACCGCGACCTTGCCTTCTATGGAGTAGATATCTTTCATATCAGTTTGTTTTCTATTTCGTTACGGACGGCGGCAATCATTCCGTCCACCTGCCCCAGCGCCAGCATCCGTCCGTGGAAGCTGTAGCCGGGATTGTACCCGCAGGCCGCATCGCCGAGCATGGTCCTGCCGTGGTCAACGCGCATAGGCAGGGACGGATCCTGGCGCTCGAATATGCGTATGAGCTCCACGAGATGGGCCCGGCCGGCGGTGTGCGAGGCTTCCACGAAGTTTCCGCCGGGGAGCACGTCGCAGCTGCGCAGATGCACGAAGCGGGTGCGGGAGGCGAACTTGCGGGCCATGCTCACGAGGTCGTTGTGCGCGCCGGAAGAAAGGCTGCCGGCGCAGAAGGTCAGACCGTTATGGGGATTGTCGACGGCCTTGAGTATCCATTCGATGTCCGCCGCCGATGTGACTATGCGCGGGAGGCCCAGCACAGGCATGGGGGGATCGTCGGGATGGATGCAGAGGTTGATTCCGTACTCTTCGCAGACCGGCATCACGGCCTTGAGGAAGTAGCGGAGATTGTTGCGGAGGTCGTTTTTGGAGATGCCCGCGAAAGGCTTCAGCATCTCCCGGAAAAGGCCCACGGGGTCGAAGCCGGGATCGGCGAAATTGCCGTTCACGAAACCCTGGGTCTTTACTATGATGGTGTCGATCAGGCGCTCGCGGTCCTTAGGGGTGAAACGCGAGGCAAGGGCCTCGACACGCTTAAGGATATTGGCGGAATAATCCGCTTCGGCACCCTCCCTGCGGAGTATGTGTATGTCGAAGTAGGCGAATTCCGCCATATCGAAATAAAGACTGGTGGATCCGTCCGGACAAGGATATTCCAGGTCCGTACGGATCCAGTCGATAACGGGCATGAAGTTGTAGCAGACCGTGCGTATGCCGCATTTTCCTAGATTTGTCAGACTATTGCAGTAGTTCTCTATAAGAACATCCCTTTCGGGACCGGCACACTTTATAACTTCACTTACCGGCAGGCTCTCGACCACCGACCAGCGGAGGCCGTAGGACTCGATGTAGCCCTTCAGTTCCGAGATCCTGTCCACGGTCCAAACTTCCCCGATCGGCATATCGTGGAGGGCAGTCACAATGCCCTCTACGCCAATCTGGCGTAGCATGGGCAATGTGATCTTGTCCTTACGGCCGAACCATCTCCAGTCTTTCTCCATCCTCGGACGCTATTTTGCGTAGAGATTGAGGAAGGTCTCGTAGAGCTCCTGCTTGCCGGATGCAACGACGGGCTCGCCGTTCTTGCAGGCATAGTCGTAGAGGTCCTCGAGAGAGGCCTTGCCCTCTTCGAACTTCTTGCCCAGGCCGCTGTCGAAGCTGGCGTAGCGCTCCTTGACCATCTTGCAGATGGGGCTCTCTTCCAGCACTGCTGCTGCGTTGAGAAGGGCGTGTGCCATAGCATCCATGGCGCTGATATGGGCGATGAAGATGTCCTCGGGATCGGTGGAGGAACGGCGCAGCTTGGCGTCGAAGTTGGTGCCGCCGTTGCCGAATCCGCCGTTGCGGATGATCTGCATCATAGCCTGGGTGAGGTCGTATGCATCCACGGGGAACTGGTCGGTATCCCATCCGTTCTGGGCGTCGCCGCGGTTGGCGTCGATGCTGCCGAGGAAGCCGTTATCTACCGCAACCGTGAGCTCGTGCTCGAAGGTGTGGCCGGCGAGGGTGGCGTGGTTGACCTCGATGTTCACCTTGAAATCCTTCTCGAGTCCGTTGGCGCGGAGGAATCCGATGACGGTCTCGGTATCGACATCATACTGGTGCTTGGTGGGTTCCATGGGCTTGGGCTCGATGAGGAAGGTGCCCTTGAAGCCCTTGGCGCGTGCGTAGTCGCGGGCTGCGGTGAGAAGCTTTCCGAGATGGTCCTTCTCGCGCTGCATCTGGGTGTTGAGCAGGGAGTAGTAACCTTCGCGGCCGCCCCAGAACACGTAGTTGGAACCGCCGAGCTTTATGGTAGCGTCGATGGCGTTCTTGATCTGCACGGCTGCGCGGGCCACCACGTCGAACTGAGGGTTGGTGCCGGCGCCGTTCATATAGCGCTTGTGGCCGAACACGTTGGCGGTGCCCCAGAGGTTCTTGATGCCGGTCTCCTTCATCTTCTCGAGGAGATAATCGGTGATGTCCTTCATACGGGCCTCGTATTCCTTGATGTCATCGGTATCCTCGACGAGGTCGATGTCGTGGAAGCAGAAGTACTCGATGCCGAGTTTCTGCATTATCTCGAAGCCGGCGTCGGCCTTGGCCCTGGCGCGGCAGTAGGGGCATTCGCCTTTGTCCCACTCATAGGAACGGGTCTGTCCGCCGAACGGGTCGCCGGATGCCTGGCCGAGGGTATGCCACCAGGCCATTGCGAATTTGAGCCACTCCTTCATGGACTTGCCCATCACCACGCGGTTGGCGTCATAGTAATGGAAGGCCAGGGGGTTCTTGCTATCGATTCCTTCGAAAGGAATCTTTCCGATTGTAGGGAAATACTCTTTTGCCATAGTTTTGATTATTTGTTGTTGATTGTTTTCCATCTTTCGTATGCCTCGCGGTACTCATCACGATGATCCGGGGCTATGACCGCCAGCCTCTCCAAGGTGGAGAAGGCCTCGTCGCGGCCGCTGTAGATGCCGGCGCCTATGCCCGCAGCCTTGGCCGCGCCCACGGATCCGTCGGTATCGTAGAGTTCTATAGTTGCTCCGGAAACGCCGGAAAGGGTTTCGCGGAAGATGTCGGAAAGGAACATATTGGCCTTTCCGGCGTGGATCTTGTCCACTTTGAGCCCCATCTGCTCCATTATCTCTATTCCGTACTGGAAGGAGAAGGCTATGCCTTCCTGCGCAGCACGCAGCAGGTGGGCCTTGCCGTGGCGGTTGAAGTTGAGCCCGTGGATGCTGCATCCCTTTTCTTCGTTCTGCAGCATACGCTCGGCACCGTTGCCGAAGGGCAGCACGGACACACCGTCGCTGCCTATGGGCACGCCGGCGGCGAGCTCGTTCATCTGCGCATAGGATATGCCCTCCGGGGCCACCACACGGCGCATCCAGGAGTTCAGAATGCCGGTGCCGTTGATGCAGAGCAGCACGCCCAGGCGGGGATCCTCATTCGTATGGTTCACGTGCGCGAAGGTGTTCACGCGGGAGAGGGGGTCGTAGTTCACCTGGCCTATCACTCCGTACACCACTCCGGAGGTGCCGGCGGTGGAGGCGATTTCGCCAGGGTTGAAAACATTGAGGCTGAGGGCGTTGTTGGGCTGGTCGCCGGCACGGTAGGTGACGGGGATGCCAGCCGCGAGCCCTATTTCGGCGGCAGCGGCAGCGCTGAGCCTGCCCTGCTCTCCGAAGGTAGGACGGATGGTGGGGATGACACTTTCGTCGAATCCGAACCAGTCCAGCAGCCTGGAAGAGAGCGCACCCTCCTTGAAATCCCAGAAGATACCCTCGGAAAGGCCGCTCACGGTGGTGCAGGCCTCGCCGGTTAGGCGCAGGGCGATATAGTCGCCGGGGAGCATTATCTTGTGGATCTTCCCGAATACCTCGGGCTCGTTATCCTTCACCCACGCAAGCTTGGCGGCGGTGAAGTTTCCGGGAGAGTTGAGCAGATGCTCCAGGCAATACTGCGGGCCCAGGGCCTCGAAGGCCTTCTGCCCGTAGGGAACGGCGCGGGAGTCGCACCAGATGATGGCGGGGCGGAGGGCTTTGCCGTCCTTGCCCACGCACACCAGGCCGTGCATCTGGTAGGAGATACCGATGGCGGCGACATCCTTGCCGGAGGCTCCGGCAATCCCCATCACCTCGGCCGTGGCTACTTTCATATAGCCCCACCAGGCATCAGGGTCCTGCTCGGCCCAACCGCTCCTGGGAGAAGCGATGGGAGCCTCTGACTTGGGATAGAATGCGGAAGAAACACATTTGCCGGTCCGGGCGTCCACCAGGGAGGCCTTGACCGAGGAACTGCCTATGTCGTAACCTAACAGATACATCGTTTTGCTTTTTTTACAAATATACTAAAAGACAATGGCAGCATGGTTCACTGCCATTGTCTTCAAGTCATATCATCAAATAATACTATTCATCTTCTTCTGCCTGATAAGGATCGATTCCATTCAGTTCGCAGAGATAAACATACAGGGCTTCATATGCTGCCTTCTTCTCGTACTTGTTACCCTTCCAGAGCAGAGGAGCGGAGGCTTCGCCCTTCCAGGAATCCTTGTCGTTGATTCCCCAGATGGTGATGCCGCCACGCTGTGCAGCAGGAACGATCTCGATGTACTTGGAGAAGATGTACTTGTACATATCGGCCTGTGCAGCCTCGTCGGAGCTGACTATGTCGAGCTCGGAGATACGCACCATCTTGCCGGTGGCGACGAGGTCGGTGAGGCTGGCTTCGATCTTGGCCTTCAGGTCAGGAGTGCCGAGGTCGAGGTGCATCTGGGTGCCGACACCGGTAACCTGGTCATTGCCTTCAGCATATGCGCAGAAGGCCTGACGCTTGGCATCGGAGGTTTCCAGATTGTAGTCGTTGATGTAAAGTACGGGAGTCTTGCCGTAGATGGAGGCAGCGTCGGTGGCATAGGCGAATGCCTTGTCGACCCAGGTCTTGGTGTCGGCGTAGTGCTTGCCCCATACGAAGACGTGGCCTTCTTCCGTGGTGTTGGAAGCATTGCGGAAGCTGCCGCCTTCGGTGAAGGTCTCGTTGATGACATCCCAGGCATACACGTCGAAGTGCTCTACCATCGCATAGACATAGTTCTTGAATGCTACGCCGATGGCATCGTTGGCGAGTTCGCCGTCGAGCTTGGCGTTGCTGTCGAACTTGACTGCCCTGCGGCCGGCCGTGGAAGGAGCCGGACGGTTCCAGGTCTCGTACTTGCCGAAGCCCTTACGTGCCTTGACCGAAGCGGTAGAAGACTCGATAGGGAAGCACTGCCAATCGTCGAAGTAGAAGGTACCCTCGGCATAGGCTGCCTGGATGGTCAGGTACATTCCGTCCTCATCGTCGGGAACTTCGATATCCGTGTAGATGAAGGTCCATTCGTTGGTGACGGGGCCTACCTGGCGGTAGTTCTCGGTGCCTGCGGTCTCGCCAGAATAATGCTTGGCGTAGAGCTGGAGCTGGGAACCCTCCGCGCAGTCGGGGGACTTGACCCATACGCCGTAACGGTAGGTCTTGCCGCCCACGAGAGGGGTAGGAGTATTGTAAGGATTGCCGAACTGTATCTTCCAGGCGTCGCCGCCGGTGCCTACGGGCTCGGTGTTATCGACCTTGATGGAGTTCTTGCCGCTGTGGGCCTCATCGGTGCTGAGGGAGATGTATTCTCCGCCGTTACCCTTGCTGATTCCGGTAGGGAATCCGTCGGTAAGGTCCTCGAAGTCGCCGTTGGAGAGGATGGAGTTAGGATCTATCCAGCTCTCGATGGGCTTGGGCATGAGCTGCACGTCGTCGATGTAGTAAGTGGCCTCGTCATAGGCGCAGTCGAGCACCAGCTGGACTTCGGCGACACCGTCGGGGATGACCACGTCGCTGTAGATGTAGGTCCACTGGTCGGTAATGCCGGGAACCTGGCGGTACATGGTATCTCCGCTGTCGGGAGTCAGATGATACTGGATGGTGGTGGCTCCGTCGGGAGACTTGACCCACATCGCGATGCGGTATTCCTTGCCGGCAACGACCTCGACCTTGTTGTTGGCAGCGACCTGGATATGCCAGGAATCGCCTCCGGTATAACCGGTGCCTACGTTGTTGACCTTGAGGGCGCGGAGGGCGCTGTGCACATAGTCGGCATTGGCGCCGATCTCGGGCTCGTTACGGGAGACGAACTCTACATAGGAAGAGCCGTTCCACACGCCCCAGGCACCTGCATCCTCAAAGTCGGCACCCACCAGGAGGTTGGTCTTGTCGATATAATTGGTATAGTCACCTTCCTTGATGGCCTCGAACACCTGGAAGTCATCTATATAATAGGTGGCGGCCGCGGTGCCTCCGTAGAAAGCGACGGACATCTCCGTGTCGCCTTCCTCAGGGGTTATGTCGAGGTACTGGTAGGTCCAGGAGTCGGATGCCATAGGAGCATACTGACCCCAGGCGGAGTTCTTGTACTGGGTACCGCTGGCGAGACGGATGTCGATCTGTATATCGGCATCGACGTTCGCACGGCCGTACCAGCCTATACGGTAGGTTTTGCCCGGCTCCACGGTATAGGTGGGGCTGAGGACCTGAATATCCCAGGCATTGGCAGCCGCGCCCGAGCCATTGTCGAGCTTGAGGGACATGGTGCCGCTGTTGGAGAGCTCGTCGGTGATGGAGACGGATGCTGCTCCGTTGAGGACGCTGAATCCGGAAGGAGTTACGTCGGCCCCGGGGACGCAGGACTCGAAGTCCGTGCCACCGTCGAGGGCGTAGGGATTGATGTAGACGACGCCGGAATTATCCCCTTCCTCTTCGGGCTCGGTCTCGATCACGCGGATGTTGTCGATGCAGACACCCTGGGTGGGAGCGAGCTGGAAGGCGAAAGCGCCTGCGGACTTGGTGTTGAAGGTGGCGGAATACTTCGCCCATTCGGCACTGACCGCAGTCTCGGCTTTCTGGTTGTCTCCGGAGGTCACTACGACTTTGGCGCCCTCTGCAGCATCGGCGCGGGCCCAGAAGGAAAGGATGTAGGGCTTGCCGACCTCGAGGGTCGCGGGGAAGGAGATGGATGCGTCGGCAGCATCTGCCTTGGCCGCATATTCTCCTGCAAATACGTGAGTGTAATCAGTGGTTACGGCGATGCCGCTTGCGGTATAGCCGTCGAGGTTGCCGCCCTCGAAGTTCCAGTTGTCCTGGAGGAGGGAAGCGCTGTTATCGGCAGAAGCCTTGGAGATAAGTCCGTTGAGGTAGTCCACCTGCTGCTGGGAATGCCAGCCGAGCACGTGTCCGAAGAGTTCGGTACCTGCTTCCGCTGCCCAAGCCACCATCTTGTCGGCCGTATCGAATTTGATCTTGCCGGTGCTCGACACTATGGCGTCATGTTTCATCTCGTTACCAAAGGTAACGGCCTTGAAATCGTGCTTGAGGATCTCTGCGACCTGGTCATTCTGGAAATACTCGTTGTAGGTGAACGCGGTGCCGAGCTTGATGCCCTGCTGCGCGGCGAGTTCTCCGAGAGAAGTCTTAGTGAAATCCACAGGCGGTGCCGGGGGATTAGGATTCACAACGTCAGTCGGCTTGTCGAAGTGCTCGACAATGTCCCCTTCCTTCTGGCAGGACCAGACGGTGAGGAGGGCGGCTGACATCAGAATAAGCGTGGTTAACTTCTTCATTTGTGTTGTTTGTTCTAAAAGTTTTTGTGATACTCTATGCGTTTCCCATAGACATAAAGGCACGATGCAAAATTACAGATAAAAAACGGGGGCACTTTACGCATATGTCACATACTTTTTCCTTTTTGATACATGCTTATGATTTTCGCAACAATTCGTGTCAAAACCGAAACATTTTTAGCATTTTTGTCAAAATTAACACTTTTTGTATCAAAATTTAGGGGGATGTATCAATGTTGAAAAGAGTTGTTTCCACACGCGCAATATTATTGGATATTCCTTCCGAACTTTGCATCGTAAAAAAGAATCTATGTTTCCCGACATAAAGTAAAACTGTTAACCAACAAAAAAATCAGAGTTTCTTTATGAAAATAATGTTATCAACCAGCTTTTGGAGAGGGCTCTGCGCCGCTTTCCTGCTGATGCTGCCGGTAATGGCGTCCGCTCAGCAGAAGACGGTCAAGGGCGTTGTCTCCGACCAGAACGGTGAGCCGGTCATTTCGGCCGTCGTAATGGTGGAGGGGACATCCACAGCTACCACGACGGGAGTCGACGGCACCTACGCCATCCAGGCTTCCGCAGGGCAGACCCTTTATTTCAACTGCCTCGGATACAAAGATGTCAGGGTGGTTGTCGGTGAAAGCAGCGTCATCAACGTCACAATGTCCGACGACAGCTCCTTCCTCGAAGAAGCAGTAGCCATCGGTTACGCCACCATCAAGAAGCGCGACCTTACCGGATCCGTATCTTCCGTGGGAACGGACGCTATCTCCAAGACCATCGCCACCTCCGCCGACCAGGTACTCCAGGGCCGCGCGGCCGGTGTGCAGATGACGCAGAACTCCGGTATGCCGGGCGGCGGTACGTCCATCCGCATCCGTGGTGTCAACTCCATCCACTCTTCCAACGAACCTATGATCGTCATCGACGGCGTGTTCATCAACGCACAGACGGGAAGCAGTACCGAGAACGCACTGTCCTCCATCAACCCTAACGATATCGAGACCATGGACGTCCTGAAGGATGCTTCCGCAACCGCTATCTACGGTATCAAGGGTGCCAACGGTGTCATCATCATCACAACCAAGCGCGGCAAGGCCGGCAGCGTGAACGTCAACTTCGACGCCCAGACCGGTATACAGACCATGCCCAAGTATCTTGAGCTTATGGACCTGCCTATGTTCGCCGATCATTACAACACCTTCGCAGAACTTCGCAGCGCCCCCAAGCGCGACGAATATGCCGTTCCCGAGGCCCTGCCCGCAGGAACCGACTGGCAGAGGGAGCTTTTCAAACCCGCGGCGATGCAGCAGTACAACCTCTCCGTCAGCGGCGGTAACGAAAAGGCCACCTACGCACTTTCCGCAGGTTACCTCGACCAGGACGGTATCGCCTACGGCTCCGGATTCGACCGTATGACCGTCCGCGCCAACGTCGATGTCCAGGCCCGTTCCTGGCTCAAGCTTGGAGCAAGCCTCGACGCAACCCGTTCCAACCAGAACTTCAACGCCCTCGCCGGTAACGAGGAAGGCCTCATCCAGGTCGCCCTCAAGCAGTCTCCTGCAGTTGCCGCCCATTCCATCGACGGCGGATACGACGGTCCGGAAGATGCCAACTTCGCACAGAGCAACCCTATAGGTCTCGCGAACCTTCTCGAGAACCACAACAAGAAGGGCGGCGTACGTTCCAACATCTATGCCGAGATCGAGTTCCTCAAGGGCCTCAAGTTCCGCACCGAGTACTCCAACGACATCAACCTCACCAACGTCTACAACTTCGTCCCCACATACAAGTTCGGCGCTATCTACCACAGCGAGAACAGCCGTTCGGAGCAGAAGAGCTTCGGTGAGTTCTGGGCCTGGAGAAACCTCCTTACCTACAATAAAGAAATAGGCAAGCACAACTTCAACATAATGCTCGGCCAAGAAATGACCTCCAGCCATTGGGAGTACATTACCGCCAAGCGTCTGAACGGTCCCGACAACCTGCACGACATAGGTGCAGGCGACCAGACCACCAGCACCACCAACGGTGAAAGCGACGACGAGAGGTTCTTATCCTTCTTCGGGCGTATCTTCTACTCGTTCAAGGACCGCTACCTCCTCACCGCCACGCTCCGCCACGATGCATCCTCGAACTTCGCTCCTTCGTACAGGTGGGGATGGTTCCCTTCCGCAGCATTCGCCTGGCGTGTTTCCGACGAACCTTTCATCAAGGACAACGTCGATGCCATCAGCAACCTCAAGCTCCGTCTGGGTTATGGTAAGGTAGGTAACTCAAGCATCCCTCGTATGGCCTGGCAGGCGACTCTCGTCACCGTCACCACCAACTGGGGCAACGGTTATCTTACCCGCCGCATCCCTCACGAGGGCCTACAGTGGGAGAAAACCGATTCCTACAACCTGGGTATCGACCTCGGCCTCTGGAAAGACCGCGTCAACCTCACCGTCGATGCATACGTCAAGCACACCAAGGGCCTCCTTATGGAAGCTGTGCTCCCCGCATACCTTGGTACCGAGGGACAGGGCGCCGCATCGGCTCCTTGGGGCAATATAGGCGAGCTCTCCAACAAGGGTATCGAATTCACCCTCAACACCGTGAACATCAACAAGAGGGACTTCAGCTGGAGCTCCAGCCTGGTGTTCTCGCTTAACAAGAACCGCGTCGAAGGCCTCAACCTCGATGATGCCGTCATCGACCGCACCTATCAGGTGAGCGGCACCAACACCGTCGTCACCCGCACCAAGGTCGGCTCATCCATCGGCGATTTCTATGGTTACAAGGTGATCGGCCGCATCAAGGATGCCAACGACATCTACGACAAGCAAGGCAACATCAAGGTCGCCCTCCCTACCACCACCATCAATCCCGACACAGGCGTGTGGGTAGGTGACTGGCTCTATGAGGACGTGACCCCCGACGGTGTCATCGACGAGAACGACCGAGTCAACCTCGGCAGCCCTCTGCCTCTGTTCACCGGTGGTATCGGCAACACCTTCACCTGGAAGAACTTCGACCTGAACGTATATTTCACCTACTCCTACGGCAACAAGGTAATGAACTGGCTGCGCGTGACGATGGACAACCCCAACACCACGTACAACAAGTTCCGCCGCGCAGGCGACTACGCCAGGATCGAGCTCATCAACCCTAAGGGCAGCGACACCGATATTTATAATGTATATGTAGCGAGCGCAAACAAGTGGATCCCCCGTATGAGCGCAGGAGACGTCAACGACAACGACCGTATCTCCTCCCTCTACATCGAGGATGGTTCCTACCTCCGTCTGCAGAACATTTCGCTGACCTACAGGCTCCCTTACAAACTCACCGAGAAGATGAAGATCTCATCTGCCCGTATCTCCCTCAACATCCAGAACCTTTTCACTCTCACCCGCTACAGCGGATATGACCCTGAAATCGGTATGACTATGGACCAGTATTCCACAGGCGGACAGAATGCCCTTTTGAACGGCATCGACACCGGTCGTTATCCTTCCCCGAGGATCTACACCTTAGGCCTGAACATCGGTTTCTAAAACGAGTATGAGTATGAAAAAGATTTTCAGCATAATCTGTCTGAGCGCAGCACTTTTCAGCTTCAGCGCCTGCGATTTCCTTGGCGTCAAGTCCGAGTCCCTGACTACCCTGGACAACTTCTTCTACACGGAAGGAGAGTGCCGCGCCGCAACCGCACCTCTCTACAATAAAGTGTGGTTCGACTTCAACAACAACTTCAGCTTCGGCTTCATGGACGGACGTGCCAACAACATATTCGCTCCCTGGTCCGACTATATCTTCCCTTACGTGAACCTCACCGAGACCACTTCCACGGCCAACCTCTATTCGGCCTGGCAGAGCCTCTTCGTGATAATCACCCAGTCCGACTACGCTCTCAACAACCTTGGCCGCGCGGTAGAGCACGGTGTCAGCAAGGACGTCGTGAACGAGTGCAAGGCCGAGTGCCGCTTCATGCGCGGTGTCGCCTACTGGTATCTGGCAATGAGCTGGGGCAACGTTCCCATCATCGAGGATCCCCAGAAGCTCATCCAGAACCCCAAGTGCAACACCAATCCCATCGAGGACGTGCTCGCCTTCGCTATCAAGGATATGGAATTCGCGGCTGAGAACCTGCCCGAGAAGCCTGCCAACGTAGGCCGCGTGACCAAGTGGTCCGCCCAGGGCATGCTCGCCCGCTTCTACAACACCGCAGCAGCATTCGTGCGCGGCGGAAAGGGTTCCACCGGTTCCCTCTCCAAGACCGCCGACCAGTACTATGCGGCAGCCAAGGAAGCAGCCCGCATCGTCATCGAAGAGTCCGGCAACGACCTCCTCGAGAACTACGAAGACCTCTTCAAGGTGCAGTTCAACAATAACAAGGAAGTACTCTTCGCCCTGCAGTGGGTTCCCAACTCCGATTACGGCACCACGAACTTCTCCGACTCCTACCTGGCACTGTCCAGCACCGTGGTCGGCGGACGTTCCGCCTGGGGCAACGCCACCTTCGGCTCCGGCGAGCTCGTGAAGCTCTTCTCCGACCGCGGCGACCTCATCCGCCTCAAGGCTACCTACTTCACCGAGGGATGCTACTACGACTACATCCGTTCCGACGAAGGAGGATACCTGGTGGGCACCGGCACCGGTTCCTATGATTCCAACGGCGACTTCCAGCTCGTCTCGAAGGATGAATACGAGGAAATCCGCGCCTGGATCAAGAAGGGCGTCGTAGGATGCTCGGCCGATACCGACAACCTCGCCACCAACCAGAACTCCTGCCTCGCGAATCCTCTGCTCCGCGTAGCCGACGTGATGCTTCACTACTGCGAAGCCTGCATCGCCGGCGGCACCAGCACTACCGATCCTCTTGCAATCACCGTATTCAACAGGATACGCGCCCGTGCGGGTCTCGCCCCCGTCAGCGAAATCACCACCGCCTCCCTCTGGGATGAGCGCCGCTGCGAACTCGCCCTCGAAGGCGTCGCCTGGCCCGACTTCGTCCGCCGTGCATACTACGACGAGGCCGCCGTGCTCGACTTCATGGGCAAGCAGAACCGCAACGCAGGTTTCACCTACAAGTACGACACCAACACCTTCTCCTGGAAGACCAACGATGACGGCAGCATAGAGAAAGTCGGCAGCAAGGATGAGGAAACTCCTACCGCCAACCGCCTCCTGCTCCCTTATCCCGAGTCCGAGCTCATCAAGAACCAGCTCCTGAAGGCTGCTCCGGTTCCCTACAACTTCAACGACTAAATACTAGGCCGATATGAAAAAAATACTGACAATAATACTTGTTTTGGTTTCGGCCACTGTCTTTTTCTCCTGCGAGAAGAACGACAACGGTATCGACAACAAGAACTACGGGCCCATCAAGGTGACCAAGGTCTTCCAGCACAACGCCAAGGCCGTCAAGGAGCTGGATCCCGAAGTCGGCGCCCGCCTGGGCACGATGATCAGGCTCGAAGGCGAGAACTTCCTGGGCATCAAGAAGATCACCTGCAACGGTTCCGTAGCTTACATCAACCCGAACCTGCTCACCAGCAAGTCGGTGATCTTCCGCATCCCTTCCCGCAACACGGAAAATGCCGAAACTCCTACGGGAGATGACTGCGAGGAAGAGTTCCGCGACAAGATCATCATCAGCTCCACCGGCAACAAGGACTACGCCTACAGCTTCCACATAATGGGCTCCGCCCCCAGCATCAGCGGCATCAGCCACTGCCTCCCCAACGAGGGCTCGTGGGTTACCGTCAAGGGCGCCAGCCTCAAGGGAGTGAACAAGGTAGTCTTCTACAACGACCTCGACGAGGCCGTGGCCGAGACTGAAAACATCCGCGGCGAGAGCGCCAAGGGTACCGGCTTCCAGTTCCAGACCCCGGCATTCCCCGCCGACTACGAAGGTGGGTACATCATCGCCGAGACCGACAACGGAAAGGCGGCATCGCCCAACTACTTCTACCGCATAAAGAACATCTTCCTCTCCAAGTTCTACTCCGAGGAAGCTGACGGATACGGACAGAGGTACAACCCCAACTCCACGCACGATACTTATTATGCCTGGGGTTCCGGCATCACCGGCGACCTGCCCGACAGCGCCACCTATCCTGATATCTTCGCGAACGACACCGATCCCTTCCCCGTGGCAGGCGACGGCCCCAAGAACCCCGTCTCATTCCGTGCGATGCCGGTTCCCGGGACCAAGATCCCCGTGCTCGCCCTCGGAGATGACGGCGTGCATTCCGCCGACGGCGGCGCCTGCATCGCCCGTACCTGCTTCAACTCGGACGCCTGCTCCGGCCGTGCCCTCGGGTTTGCGCAGAACATGGCAAGCGGCGTAGAGCTCTTCAACAGCGCCACCGGCACCGACAAGCTCTGCTTCCAGTTCGAGTACTACATCCCTTCGAAGTGGGACAGCGGACGCCTTGCAGTCACCTTCGTGGACTACGGAAGCAACTGGATGGCCAACTTCCACCCCTGGACTACCGATCCCGACCACTTCAAGAACGGCATGACCGAGTGGGAGACCGCCACTATTCCTCTCACCGACTTCCCCAACTTCGTGGGCCAGACCTACGGCTTCATCCTCAAGAACACCATCGCCGGCGTGAACGGTGAATATGCCTGCCAGGGCATGCTCGCCTTCTACAACGACGAGTGCGACGGAAAGCCCGCCCGCGAGATGACCGACTTCGTGGTTTACTGGAACAACTTCCGCGTGGTTCCTATGACCACCATCGATCTCGAAGAGGACGAATAAAGACGGTTAGCTAAAAAAATATACTCCAAAGGGGGAGAGCCGCGATGGTTCTTCCCCTTTTCATTTATCAAAATTATAAGTTTGTATCATTGTTTCATTTTTGACGGATTTTTATTAAATTTGTGTCTATACACACTAAAGCCGAGCAGATTTGAAACATTCCTTGAAAAATCTAATCACGACTCTGTGCATTTTTGCCTCATTTACGGCATCAGCGCAGATGGCCAGACTGTACACCGCCGACTACGGTCTGCCTAATAGCCAAGTCAACGACATCTACCAGGACGGGCGCGGATTCATATGGATCTCCACCGAGAACGGGCTGGCCCGCTTCGACGGATTCGACTTCCAGACCTTCCGCTTCGTACGAGGCAAGGAGGACGCGCTGGCGAGCGACCTCGTGCTGAACGTATTCGAGGACAGCCGCGGAGTAATGTGGGTTGGCACCTCCATGGGCCTGCAGACCTTCGACCCCGACTACCGCTCCTTCCACAGGCAGGACCTCGGCGACCCGAACTCGCCCGGCTCCACGCAGCATATATCCTCCATAGCGGAGGTACAGGTCGGCACCGGCACCTCCGAAATCTGGGCCGCGACCTCCCAGCACGGCATCTATATCCTCGACACCGACAGCCATAGCCTGAAGAACACCCGCAGGGACATACTCAACCAGAACCTCCCTTCCCCCTTCGTATATACCATTTTCCAGGACTCCCGCGGCTGGGTCTGGCTTGCCGGCGAGACCGGCGGACTCAGCGTAGTGAACAGCCTCACCCTGCGCAGGCAGGACGTCAGCATCGACCCCGGCACCTACATCCGCACCTTCTGCGAAGATCCCGAGACCGGCAACGTAATACTCGGCACTATGAAGGGAATCTATGTGTACGAGGCCGCCAGCGGCAAGCTCCGCCACTCCTCCGACAAGGCTGCCCGAGGCTGCCAGATCTACGCCATAGTGCCCAACAGCAACGGCCAGAAGGTGGGAGAAAAGACCTTCCTGATAGGCACGGAGGCCAACGGGCTCAAGATTTACGATATGGAGGCGGATGAACTACGCGAACCCTGGCTCCCCAACGTCTCCCAAGACATCTCCCACTGGAAAATCCACAGCCTGATCCAGGACAACCAGGGAAATGTATGGCTAGGGGCCTTCCAGACGGGCGTGATGGTCATCCCCCGCTCTATGTACGGATTCGAATACATCCCCGTGGAGCAGGGCTGCGTCACCTCCCTCGTCCGTTCGCCCAAGGACGGGACGATGTGGATAGGCACTGACGGCGGAGGCCTGCTGAGGCTCGGCGCCGGCGGCTGGGGGACTACCTTCAACGCTTCCAACTCCGGCCTCACCAACGACTCGGTGATGGCCCTCGCATACGACGGGCAGGGCAAGCTCTGGATAGCCACCTACCTCGGAGGCCTCTTCACCTACACTCCCTCCACCGGCATCAGGCCCTTCCGCGACAATGCTGCCGTAGAATCCTCCAGCGTAGTCTGCCTGGCCTACGACAAAGCCAACGACCTGCTCTACGCGGGAACCTACGGCGCCGGAATGAGCATAATAGACCCCAAGGCGGAAAAAGTGGTGCGCAGGGTATCCCAAGACATCAACAAATGGGTCAGCGCCCTCTACATCGACCGCTCCGGGATGGTCTGGCTCGGCACCTACAACGGCCC
The DNA here is from genome assembly GCA_016287875.1 of Bacteroidales bacterium. Classification (GTDB taxonomy): domain Bacteria; phylum Bacteroidota; class Bacteroidia; order Bacteroidales; family UBA932; genus Cryptobacteroides. The sequence goes on from JAEEXQ010000030.1 coordinate 17,217, forward strand.
CCTCTGCTACAACCACGCCCTCGGCAAGCTCATAACCTACGACGTGGGCGACAACGCAATCCAGACCCGCGTCTATTGCTTCTACGAGGCTTCCGACGGACGGATATGGATAGGTACGGGAGAAGGCCTCACCGCCTGCGACCGCACCCGCGGCACCGTGAAATACTACTCCGAAGCCGACGGCCTGCCCAGCAACGTGATCGATGCCATCCTCGAAGCGGACGACAAAACTCTCTGGATATCAACATCCTACGGCCTCAGCCGCCTGGATCCCGTGCACTCCGTGTTCACCAACTACTACGCCTATGACGGCCTGCAGAGCAACGAGTTCCACTTCGGAGCGGCAATGCGCGACGGCGACGGCCAGCTGCTTTTCGGCGGCACCGGCGGCGTGACTCGCTTCCATCCCCAGGTGGTGAACCAGATGCGCCACCCCGTGCCACCGCTCTACTTCAGCCGCCTCACCGTGCTGAACGAAGACGTGGACTACGACATACACAACGAATTCAACATCCTCGACAAACACATCACCGAGGCCACCAAGATAAACCTTCCCAACAACCGCAACACCTTCTCCCTGGAATTCGCGGTGCTCGAGTACACCAATCCCAGGAAGATACGCTACGCCTACAAGCTCAACCACTTCGACCAGGACTGGCGCTACATCTCCGTCCCCGCCCACTCCGCCTCGTACAGCAACCTTCCCTCCGGCAACTACACCCTCAACGTGAAGGCCTTCTTCGACGGCTCGATGGACGAATGCGCCACGGCCAGCATAGACATACACGTCCGCGCCCCCTGGTATCTCAGCGGATGGGCGTATCTGTTCTACCTGGTGATGTTCGGCGCCCTGGTGATGCTGCTGCGCGCCTTCCTGGCACGCCGCCGCCAGCACGCCCTCGACCGCGAAGCATCCGACATCAAGGAACTCAAGCTCAAGATGTTCACCAACATCTCCCACGAGATACGCACCCCGCTCACCCTGCTGATGTCGCCGCTCAAGACAATGCGCGAGGCCGAGCAGGATCCCTACAAGAAGGGGCTCTACAACCTTATGTACCGTAACTCCCTGCGTATCATGCGCTTGGTGAACCAGATCATGGACGTGCGCAAGGTGGATGAAGGCCAGATGCAGATGCACTTCCTCGAGACCGACATTGTCTATTTCATCAAGGACATCATGGCCTCGTTCGACAACATGGCCGTCACCCGCAACATAGACCTCTCCCTGCACCCCGCCTCCGATGTCATCAACCTCTGGATAGACCAGGGCAACTTCGACAAGATAATCTTCAACCTGCTGTCCAACGCCTTCAAGCACACTCCCGACGGCGGTCGCATCACCATCGACGTCTCCGCCCCCGAGAAGAACCGCGGGGCCCTCGCCTCCGAGATAGCCCAGCAGGTGCGCATAGGCATCACCAACAGCGGCAGCCACATCGAAGACGCCTACCTCGAAAGGGTGTTCGACCGCTTCTTCCAGACCGACGTGCTGGATGCCAAGACCGGCTCAGGCGTGGGCCTCAGCCTCACCCAGATGCTGGTGGAGCTGCATCACGGACGCATCAGCGCTTCCAACACCGACGACGGCGTATGCTTCACCGTCCTGATCCCCGTAGGCTGCGACCATCTTACCGAAGAAGAGATGTCCAAGACCTCCCACCACAAGGACCTCTACATCAAGACGCCCGACGCGGAGGAGCTCGACCGCACCACGGAAGACATAGCCTTCACCCCCGGAGCCGTTGCCTCCGACAAGGTCATAAAGTCCCGCAAGACGGTAATCATTGTGGACGACGACGAAGAGATCTGCGACTATCTGCTCAACGAGCTCAAGCCGCTCTACAATGTCAAGACCTTCCCCGGCGCCGACGAGGCCTGGGCGGAGATATCCACCTCCCAGCCCGACGTAGTGGTCACCGACCTCCGTATGCCCGGCGTGGACGGTCTGGAGCTCTGCCGCCGCATCAAGCACAGCCCCGTCACCAACCACATCCCCGTAATCTTCCTCACCTCCTCCTCCGACGAGGCCAGCCAGCTGCAGAGCATCGAGAGCGGTGCCGACCGCTTCCTGGTAAAGCCCATCTCGGTAGATCTGCTCAAGAGCAGCATCGCCCAGGTGATATCCACCCGCGACACCATACGCGGCAAATACTCCAACGACCTCAAATACGACTACGAGGAAGTGAAGGTCAGCTCGGCCTACGGGCAGCTGGTCGATAAGGTGATGGAGATAATCAAGGGCAACCTCGACAACCCCGACTTCAGCGTGGAAGACCTCAGCCGCGAGATAGGAATGAGCCGCGTGCATATGAACCGCAAACTCAAGGAGATGATGGGAATCTCGCCCTCCAGCCTCATCAAGACCACCCGTATGAAACAGGCGGCCTACCTGCTGGTACACGACAAGGTGAACATCTCCGAAGTCGCCTACCGCGTAGGGTTCTCCACCCCTTCATATTTTTCCAACTCTTTCCGCAGTTACTTCGGAATGGCCCCCAAGGAGTTCGTCACCAAATACCTGGACGGCACCGACAGGGAGGCCCTAGACAAACTTTTCCAATGATCAAAAAACTCTTTCCCCTCATCGCGGCAGCCCTTCTGCTAGCAGCCTGCCATAAGGACGAACCCTCCAATGGCAACGACAAACCCCTTCCCAACCCCTACGAAATCACAGGGGCGAAGGCCACCCTCGATCCCTCCACCACCTTCCAGACCTGGGAGGGCTTCGGAGCGATGAACCTGGGAGGCAACTGGGGCGACGCCATAGACTGGAGCGATTCCGAGACGGACACCTTCACCGAGAGCCTGGGGCTGAACATAATGCGCATACGCATCCCCTACGACGAGAACGACTGGAGCAAGCTGGTGAACGGCTGCAGATATGCCTACCAGAACCACGGCACCCTGATACTCGCCAGCCCCTGGACAATGCCGGTCACTATGAAGACCCCCGAGCAAGCCGAAGCCCTGAAGGACGGAAAGACCAGTTCGCTGCGTCCGGACAAATACGGTGACTACGCGGCCTACCTGCAGAGGTTCGTGGACTATATGAGCAACGCCGGCGCTCCCCTGTATGCCATCTCCGTACAGAACGAGCCGGACTGGCACGCCAGCTACGAAGGTTGTATGTGGACGGCGCAGCAGCACCTGGACTTCGTGAAGAACTACGGGCAGAGCATCACCGGGACCCTTCTGATGACGGGAGAAAGCATGGGCAGCGACCATAGCTTCTACACCCCCGTGCTCAACGACGATGCCGCCTGCGCAAACATCGACATAGTGGGAGGCCATCTCTACGGCACCACACCCCAGCCCTTCCCCCTCGCAGAGCAGAAAGGGAAATCCCTCTGGATGACCGAGCACCTGCTGAACGACAGCTTCGCCAAGGGGACCTCTGTCTGGCTCGAGACCATGGATATGGCCAAGGAGATAGCGGGCTGCCTCAACAGCGGCTGGAACGCCTACATCTGGTGGTACGGGATACGTTACTACAGTCTTCTCGGCGACGGGGATGCAGGCACCACCCGCGGAGCCATACTCCCCCGCGGCAGAGCCTTTGCCCAGTTCAGCCGTTACATACGCCCCGGCGACCGGAGGATAGCCATCTCCATCGAAGGCGCGGAGGGTCTTTCCGCCACTGCCTTCAAGGGAGAAAACGGCCGCATCACAATAGTGATAGTGAACCCCGGACAGGAGATTTACAAGGATTTCACCATTGAAACAGGCGGAACTTTCTCCAAGATTTCAGGCTCTTACACCGATCCCAATCTGCCCGCCGACCTGAAGTTCACAAGCAGCGACGGAAAGATAATTTTGAACCTGAATTCCGCATCCGTTACCACCATAGTTGCAAATCCGTAAGGATATGTAACAAATATGACATCCATGTTCTAAATTTTTAAAGGACTGAAACATTTTTAGAGGCCTTGCAGAGCGCTTTTGGGTAACTTTGCACCAATGAAAAAAGCGCTTATCATAATTTGCAGCATACTGTCTGCGGCTTCTTGCAGCAAGGCCCCCGTCACACTGCCGGAGATATTCTCCGACCACATGGTCCTGCAGAGGGACCGCAGCATTCCCGTCTGGGGATGGAGCGATCCCCGGGCCAAAATCACCCTCACCTGGCAGGGCAGCAAGAGCTCCGTCCGGGCCGACGGCGAAGGCTTCTGGAAAGCGGAACTCCCCGCCACTCCGGCAGGAGGTCCCTACGAACTCAAGCTTAACGACAGCACCATCAGCGACATCCTAGTCGGTGACGTCTTCCTCTGCAGCGGCCAGTCCAACATGGAGCTCCCCGTGAAACGCTGCCTCGACGTGGTGGCCGACGAAATCAAGGGCTACTCCAACGACCAGGTCCGCTACCTGAAAGTCCCCGTGACCTTCGCATTCGACGGCCCCTGCAAGGATCTCCCCGAATGCAAATGGGAGGTTCTCGACAGCGAGAAGACCGGCCTCGAATGGGGGGCCGTATGCTACTTCACCGCCCGTTATCTCCAGGAGAGCACCGGAGTGCCGGTAGGAATGGTCAACTCCTCCGTGGGAGGGTCGCCCATCGAAGCCTGGCTGCGTGAGGATGTGCTCCCGGACTACGCCCTGGCCGAGCTCCGCGAGCTGCAGGACAAGGCGATAGTGGACAGTCTGTACGACTATAACAACCACCTCTACTCCGACTGGCAGGAGGCTCACAACGCCCTTCCCGCCCCCGCCGGAGCCCGCTGGCGCCCCGCCGACATCTTCTCGAAGGCCTGGGCCGTGGATTCCAAGGGAGAAAACATCTACGGCAGCCACCTGCTGCGCCGCCGCTTCAGCCTCTCCGCCGCACAGGTCGGGGCAGGCATACTCCACCTCGGCGCCATAGTGGACGCCGACTCCACCTTCGTAAACGGAAAGTTAGTTGGTAGTACTACATATAGGTATCCCCCTCGCAATTATTTCATTCCTGACTCCTTGCTGCGCGAGGGGGATAACGAGGTGGAAATCCACCTCTACGCCTATGGGCCCGATGTCGCATCCTTCGTGCCCGACAAAGACTACAGCCTGGACACTCCCGCAGGGAAGATCAGCCTGCTCAAAGGCTGGGAGCACAAAGCCGGCCGCAGGATGCCCGCCCGAGGCGCGCAGATTTTCCTGCAGTACAAGGCAGCCGGGCTCTACAACGCAATGAGCGCCCCGCTGCGCGACTACGCCTTCGACGGATTCATCTGGTATCAGGGCGAGAGCAACTGCAGCAACGCCGCCTCCTACGGGAAACTGCTCGAAACTCTTGTCAACACCCGCAGGGAAGAGCTCGCCAACCCCGACCTGCATTGCTACATAATAGAACTCGCCGCCTTCGAGCACTCCGAACTCCGGGACAGCGACTCGGGATGGAACCGCGTGCAGAAGGAACAGCGACGCACGGCCGAAAAGATGGACGGCGTATGGCTGGTCCCCAATGCAGACATAGGGGAATGGAACGACATCCATCCCCAGGACAAGGCCACTGTGGGCAAACGCACGGCAGATATCATTATTAACTCCAGATAAGACCTGAACCTTTCATATGAACCCCTCCAACAACGAAGCCAAAGGCTTTTACAAACTCAGCTGGCTGCAGCGCATAGGATTCGGTGCCGGAGACATGGCACAGAACCTGATCTACCAGACCATCAGCATATGGCTGCTCTTCTACTACACCAATGTGTTCGGCCTCAAGCCGGACGTCGCAGCCGTGATGTTCCTGATAGTGCGCCTCGTGGACGTTATCTGGGACCCGATCGTGGGAACACTCGTGGACCGTGGCACTCCCCGCTGGGGTAAATACCGTTCCTGGCTGATCCTAGGGGGCATTCCCCTCGTAGGACTGGCTATCCTCTGCTTCTGGAACGGATTCAGCGGCTCGTTGTTGTATGCCTACATCACCTATGTAGGTATGTCGTTGTGCTACACCCTGGTGAACGTGCCATACGGAGCCCTCAACGCTTCGCTCACCAGGGATACCAACGAGATCACCATCCTCACCAGCACCAGGATGTTCATGGCAAACCTCGGCGCCCTCTGCGTCAAGTCCCTGCCCATCATCATCGCCATCTTCGCCCCCAAGGTGCTCGACCCCGCCACCGGCAAGATGACCGCGGTGTACAACACCCCCGAAGCGGCCCCGGCCTGGTTCGCGACCATGAGCATCTTCGCCATCGCGGGCTTCGCGCTGCTGGTCTTCTGCTTCTTCCAGAGCAAAGAAAAGGTGGTAATGAACAAGAAAGAATCCGCGAACGTGAAAGTCAGCGACCTCTGGACCGAGTTCAAGCGCAACAAGCCCCTGCGCGTGCTGGCCTTCTTCTTCGTGACAGCTTTTGCTATGATGAGCGTCGGCAACGCCGCCGACTCGTACTTCATGACCTACAACGTAAAGGCCACCCCGCTACTTACCACCCTCTTTATGTGGCTGGGAACCATCCCCGCCTTCATCTTCATGCCCCTGGTCCCCGCCATCAAGCGCAAGATTGGCAAGAAAGGCATGTTCTACCTCTTCCTGGGCATAGCGATCCTGGGTATGGCTATGATGTACACCTTCGTATCCATCCCCGCACTCAAGAGCAACTTCGTGATGCTCTCCATCGCCCAGTTCGTTAAATCCACCGGCATCATCACCGCCACCGGATATATGTGGGCCCTGGTTCCCGAGGTCATTGCCTTCGGCGAATACACCACCGGCCGCCGCATAGCAGGCATAGTGAACGCCCTCACCGGAATCTTCTTCAAGGCCGGAATGGCCCTCGGAGGAGTGGTTCCCGGGCTCGTGCTCGCCTGGGTGGGATTCAACGCCGGTGCCGCCGAGCAGACTCCCCTCGCCCTGCAGGGCATACTCTGGCTGGTCTGCGTAATCCCCGCCGTACTGCTCGGGCTTGCAATCTGGATCATCTCCCAATATGACCTCTCCGACGAACGTATGGATGTCATCAATAAAGAAATAGAATCCCGCGCATGAAAAGATTCCTGATTCCCCTGGCCGCCTGCGTGCTGATGGCGGGCTGCGCACGTACGGAGCCCGCGCTCAAGGACGTATTCGCTGGCACCTTCATACTGGGCACAGCCATCAACGATGCCCAGATAGCCGGGGAAGACATCAAAGGCGACTCCGTACTGATACGCCACTTCGCCGCCATCGAGCCCGAAAACTGCCTCAAGAGCGGGGAAGTGATGCCGGTATTCGGCCAGTACGACTGGATACTCGCCGACAAATACGTGGAATTCGGCGAGAAATACAATCTCGATGTCTATGGTCACACCCTGATCTGGCACTCCCAGTGCACCCCCGACTTCTACGACTGCGAGGGTAAGAGCGAAGAGGAG
>JAEEXQ010000092.1 GCA_016287875.1 Bacteroidales bacterium
CCTCCGCCTCCCTCTCCCCGCCCACCTCCCGGCGCGCCCCCTCCGCCTCGCCCCCCCCGCTCCTCCGCCTCTCCCTCTCCCCCCCTCCCACTGCCAAAACTCACGGCAGTACCGATTCCAGCATACGGAAGTCCAGTTCCAGAATCCTCGCCAACTGCTTTACTCCGGCCAGGCGGGATGCGCGGATCTTCTGCGCCAGATTGATCTTTCTCACCGGATCGATACTCTTGACCCCGACTCCGTACATCTTCCTCGACAAATCCTCCGCGGCTGCCGTCAATTCCAAATCCGGCATAGCTTCGAAGTCGGTTTTCGAACACCTCATATTCATTTTGAGTATCATATCCTTCTTCATATACATAAATGCAATATATGCCTTTACGCTTCCGTACAGCGCCTCGACCCCTTGATAATCTACAAAATGCCGATAACTCACGGCCCCATTCCCCGAAACCGTCCAATCTTCCGGATAATCATAATACACCCCCATCCTTGATTGCTTTTCGCGTGTACGCATCCCCGAAATCAGGGTCCCCTCCGACGACCTGGGTGCGAAATACAACGAAGCCGACCCCCATTGGTAGAATCTGGGATCCATTGGGAACCCTGCCTCTATGGGATTCCTTATATCATAGGCCATTACGCCCAGCAACTCCTCGCGCCCGGTAATCAGATCGGAAGAAACGCTAACGTTCTCGAATAGATACGGTTTTTCCCTGGCTGCGTTAATCTTGCGCAACAACCTTCTCATAAGCTCTTCGCCACAGCGCCTGCAACTATCCTCATCCCCATACAACACAAGATGAAAGTGAGAATTCATAAAGGTAAATACCATCACTTTCACGTTGAACTTGATGGCGCAGAAGGCCAGGATGTTGATGGCCATCACGAACTCCCGTTCGTTGGTCAGCAGCTTCGGGGTATCTTCCCCGAACGAATAGACGTGATAATATCCTTTGTCCATGACACGATAGTTTTAAACCTTCCAATTTATGCAGCTGCGGCCTAAACAAAAAAAATACATCGGAAACAATTTCATTTTTATATGTTTCCGTATATATTTTCAGTCCGTAAGATTTAGTATCTTTGCGGCATTATGGTAGATTATCCCGGTACTTTTTGGAAAGATTACGAACTGCTGGACAGCGGGCGCGGCGAGAAGCTCGAGCGCTTCGGGCCGGTAGTGATGATCCGTCCGGAACCCAAGGCCCTTTGGGACCGGACTCTTTCTGATGCCGAATGGCGCCGTCAGGCACATTTCTGCTTCCGCCTGGCTTCTTCCGACAATGCCAAAGCCGGCCGTAACGGGCGCGGAAGGGCGCAGGAGGCTGCGAAGAGCGGGGCTATCGAGGACCGGGGCACCTGGGAGCGTATCCGGAAGATGGATGAGCAGTGGTTTATCTCTTATCCGGGTTCGCAGCCGGGGCTGAAGTTCCGTCTCCGCCTGGGGCTGACGGCCTTCAAGCACGTGGGGGTCTTCCCCGAGCAGGCCCCGAACTGGGAGTTCATCTACCGCCAGGTCCGCCGTATAGCGGGCGTGCCGGGAGAGGCCGGGAGTGCGTCGGGGGATGGCCGGAGGCCGGTCAAGGTCCTGAATCTGTTTGCATATACCGGCGGGGCATCGCTGGCGGCCAAGGCGGCCGGGGCGGATGTGACCCACCTCGACAGCGTGCGGCAGGTGGTCACCTGGGCGCGCGGCAATATGGAGGCAAGCGGGATGGACGGCATCCGCTGGATTGTGGAGGATGCGATGAAGTTCGTTCAGCGCGAGGCCAGGCGCGGCAATCTCTACGACGGCATAATCCTCGATCCACCGGCCTACGGGCATGGTCCGGATGGGGAGAAGTGGAAGTTGGATGAGAGTTTGTTCGGGCTTCTGCGCTCTGTGTCGCAGATCCTGCGGCCGAAGGATTCGTTCATGGTGCTGAACTTGTATTCGAATGGTTATTCCGCGGCTCTGGGAGAGACCCTCGTGCGCGAGGCCTTCGGGCTGGGCGCTGCGGGTGGCAGCAGTGCGGCGGATGGCAGCAAGGCGGTGGCCGGCGGCAGTGCAGCGGGCGAAACCGGCAGTGCGGTGGCGGGGCTGACTAGCGGGGAGCTGGCGCTGAACGACAGGTTCGGGAAAGCGCTGCCGCTGAGTATCTACGTGAGGCTGGAGAGATAGTTTCCCTTTTATTTAGGATTTACTACAGCGAAGTGCCACAGAGGGCACTCCGTTGGGGTGTGCTGTAAATTGACGGGGGTCGGAGGGGGTGTTTTTTACAGCAAACGGCCACCCAGGGGTTTCCAAGGGTGGTCGTTGTAAATTTAAACGTTTAAAACGTTTAGCGTATCAGCGCGCCGAACTCACCATCTCCGAAAACACCTTCTCGATGGCCGCGGACATATCCTTCTCGCCATCGGCCTTAAGCACGTCGGAAAGATAATAGATATAGTTCCCGCAAAGCTCGAACTCATCCTTCGCAAAAGCATAGAACTCCAGATAGAACATCGCCGAATGCAGCAGCTCGTCGGCGAACTTCGTCGCCATGGCCCGCGCCTTCTCCGGCTGGCCCAGCTTGAAGTACATATCTATCGTCTTTATCACCATATAGTCGTTCGAGTTGAATCCCAAAGGAATTGCGCACAGAGGGAAGTTTACCATCACCTCCTCGCTCTGGTCCAGCATCTTCAGCGCCCTGTCCTTCTGCCCTGCCGCCAGGAAAGCGGAAGCGCAGTTCACGTGCAGGTTGCGTATTCCCATCACCCCCAAGAAGGTATAGAGGTTCTGGTAGTCCACGAACCAGTCCGGAGCCTTGAGCGCATCGAATGTGTAGACCTCCGTCATCAGGCGGTAGAGCTCGTCGGTATCCACCATAGCATAGGAACTGGAGGAAGGACGGTTCTTGAAGGGGACTAGCTTGGAAGAGAATCCGTCGCAGAGCAGATAGTCCTTGATGCCTATGTTCAGGTCGCCGGCGAAGCTGAGCAGGCTGAACGGCCTGTCCCACTGGTAGTTCGACAGGAAGTCCAGTACGAACAGCTCCGGCTTGGTAAGGAAGTCCTTGCCCGCGGGAATCTCCAGCACTATGGTATCCTGTATCTTATCCGCCATGGCCTCGGAGACTATTCCGCTGGCGATGGCATTGGCCTTGTTCACCGGCACGGCTATCTTCCGCGAAGCTATGTAGTCGTAGCGCCGGCCGCTGCTCATCTGCACCTTCACCTGAGGATGCTTGAAGAGCTTCATCACGTCGGATATGCTCATCACCTTCCCGCGCTGGTCGTAGATGGGGATGAACTCGTTGGTCCCGTACAGATACTGTTCGGGCCCGACGGTCAGGGGCAGGGGCTTGCTCTCGTTGCAGGCGTATTTCATCTGGTCGATATGCCAGTCGGTGCCGAGCAGGGAGGTGTTCACTATACGCACGTCGGTGCGCACATCCTCCACCTCCTGGGCGTACCACAGAGGGAAGGTATCGTTGTCGCCGTGGGTCACCAGCACGCCCTGGGGGCCGGTGGATTTGAGGTAGTTGGCTCCGAGTTCGGGGGCGGTGCGGCGGTTGCTGCGGTCGTGGTCGTCCCAGTTCTGGGCGGCCATCAGCGCCGGTACGCAGAGGCAGATGGCGGTGGTCATCGCAGCCACCGACGGGCCGAATTTCCGGTGGAGGGCCTCATCTACCGCCTCGTATATGCCCATCACTCCCAGGCCTATCCATACCGTGAAGAAGTAGAAGGATCCCGCGAATGCGTAGTCGCGCTCGCGCACCTGGAAGGGCGGCATGTTGAGGTAGATCACCACTGCGATGCCGGTCATGAAGAACATCAGGAAGTTCAGCCAGCATCCGCGCTTGTCCCGTCCGAACTGGACGAAGAGTCCTATGAGTCCCAGGAGGAAGGGGAGGAAGTAGTAGTGGTTCTTCCCCTTGTTCTCCGCCAGTATTGCGGGGGCATTGCTCTGATCCCCCAGGCGCCAGTCGTCGATGAACTTCACGCCGCTCTCCCAGTTCCCGTAGAAGATGTTTCCGGGGGAGGGGCTGTGAATCTCGTTCTGACGGCCTACGAAGTTCCACATGAAGTATCTCCAATACATCCATCCCAGCTGGAAATCGAAGAAGTAGGACAGGTTCGCACCCATTGTGGGTTTGGGGGAGGATGCTCCCTTCACCTTCTTTCCCTTTCCGCCGGTGTAGGCCTTGTAGAAGTCCTTGGAGTTCTGGTCGACATCGCTCCACATCCTGGGGAAGAGCATCTTCCCGGCAGGGTCGAACTTCTGCACCCCGGGGCCGTCGACCTTCTTGTACTTACCGTCGAGAGGGGCCCAGTACTTGGTCTCGGCCACCTCGAAGGGGGCATCGAAGTACTGTCCGTAGATGAGGGGAGTCTTGCCGTACTGCTCGCGCGAGAGATAGCGGACCAGCGTGAAAGCGTTGTCCGGCTGATATTCGTTGGTAGGGGTCTTCGCGCAGGAACGGATGATATCTATGCTGAAGATGGAGAATCCTATGATGATGGTGGTGAGGCAGAGGAGTACCGTGTTCCAGAAGGGTTTCTCTTTCTTGTATGTCGAGAAGAGCCCCCAGAAGCACAGGCCGAGCACCGCAACCATAAAGAAGGCAGCGCCGCTGTTGTAGGGGAGGCCCAGCACGTTCACGAACACCAGGTCGGCGTATGCGGCCAGCTTGGGCAGCCAGGGAATTATGCCGAAGAGGATGATCCCGAGTATCAGTACGCCTACCAGGAATACCTTGCAGAGCTCCTTGCCGGTGAAGGGACTGTCCTCGCGCCTGCGGTAGTAGAATAGGAATACCAAGGCGGGGATGGCCAGCAGGTTAAGAAGATGGATTCCTATGCTGAGGCCCATCAGGAAGGCGATGAGCACTATCCAGCGGTTCGCCCGCGGCTGATCCGCCACGTCGTACCATTTGGTCATCAGCCAGAAGACCATGGCCGTGACTAGGGAACTCATCGCGTACACCTCTCCCTCCACGGCCGAGAACCAGAATGTGTCGGAGAAGCAGTAGGCGAGCGCTCCCACGAGCCCTGCGCCAATCA
>JAEEXQ010000031.1 GCA_016287875.1 Bacteroidales bacterium
CTCCTTCTTTCCTATGTCCGCGAATCTTGTCATTACAGTTTGCGCAGCAGGTTACTCAGCGACACCTTCTTGTCGATCATAGCGTGGAGGTCTTCGATCTTCACGCGCTCCTGGCTCATCGTGTCGCGGTCGCGCACGGTGACGCAGCCATCCTCGAGGGTCTGATGGTCGACGGTGATGCAGAAAGGAGTTCCGATGGCATCCTGGCGGCGATAGCGCTTGCCTATGCTGTCTTTCTCCTCATACTGGCAGTTGAAGTCGTATTTGAGCTCGTCCATTATCTTCTGGGCAACCTCCGGCAGGCCATCCTTCTTTACGAGAGGAAGGACCGCCGCCTTGACGGGTGCAAGGGGTGCGGGGATGCTGAGCACTACGCGGCTTTCGCCGTTCTCGAGCTGCTCCTGCTTGTAGGAGTGGCTGAGCACGGTGAGGAACATACGGTCAACACCGATGGAGGTCTCGACGCAGTAGGGGACGTAGCTTTCGCCGGTCTCGGGATCGAAGTAGGTGAGCTTCTTTCCGCTGAGCTGCTGATGGTTTCCGAGGTCGAAGTCGGTACGGGAATGTATGCCTTCCAGCTCCTTGAATCCGAAGGGGAAGTTGAACTCGATGTCGGTGGCGGCGTTGGCGTAGTGGGCCAGTTTCTCGTGGTCGTGGAAGCGGTAGTTCTCATCGCCCATACCAAGGGATTTATGCCATTTCATACGGGTCTCTTTCCACTTCTTGAACCATTCCATCTCGGTGCCGGGCTTGCAGAAGAATTCCATCTCCATCTGCTCGAATTCGCGCATGCGGAAGATGAACTGGCGGGCGACCACCTCGTTGCGGAAGGCCTTGCCTATCTGGGCGATTCCGAAGGGGATCTTCATACGGCCGGTCTTCTGGACGTTGATGTAGTCCACGAAGATGCCCTGGGCGGTCTCGGGGCGGAGATATACGGTGTTGGCGCCTTCGCCGGTGGAACCGAACTGGGTGCTGAACATCAGGTTGAACTGGCGGACATCGGTCCAGTTCTTGGTGCCGGAGATGGGGCAGACGATGTTGCAGTCGAGGATGATCTGCTTGTATTCGTCCAGGTCATTGGCGTTTTCGGCCTTCACGTAGCGGTTGTGAACCTCCTCGTAGTGGGCTTTTTCGCGGAGGACATTGGGGTTGGTCTCGCGGAATTTGGCCTCGTCGAAGGACTCACCGAAGCGCTTGCGGCCCTTTTCGACTTCCTTGTTGATCTTCTCCTCGATCTTGGCGAGGTAGTCCTCGATGAGGACGTCGGCGCGGTAGCGCTTCTTGGAGTCACGGTTGTCGATGAGGGGGTCGTTGAAGGCTGCGACGTGTCCCGATGCCACCCAGGTGCTGGGGTGCATGAAGATGGCTGCGTCGATGCCTACTATATTCTCGTTCAGGCGCACCATGGCCTGCCACCAGTAATTCTTGATGTTGTTCTTGAGTTCCACTCCGAGCTGGCCGTAGTCATACACGGCTCCGAGGCCGTCGTAGATCTCGCTGGAGGGGAAAATGAAGCCGTACTCTTTGCAGTGGGCTACCAGAATCTTGAAAAGTTCGTCCTGTGTCATTTCTTGTCTCTATATAAATCTTACAAAATTAATCATTTTTCATTACTTGTTCCAAGAGCGGCTTGATGAATGGCCGGCTTTCCACCTGAGGGTGGGGAATGGTGAGTTCGGGAGTGTCCATCCGCACGTTCCCGTAGATGAGTATGTCGATGTCCACTATCCTGTTGTGGTAGATGCGGGATCCGTCGGGGGCGTATTGGGGCTGGTCGGTGCGGCCCATTCGCTGCTCTATCTCCTTGCAGATGGAGAGTATGGTCTTGGGGCTCTTGCGGCTGCTGTAGCGGGCCACGCAGTTTAGGAAAGCGGGGCCTTCGAAGCCGAAAGCGTCGGTGGAGATAATGTCGGAGAGGGCTTCGTAGCGGCCCAGATAGCCGTTCAGGAAGCTGAGGGCCGACTGGATGTTGGCCTGCCGGGCTCCGATGTTGCTGCCAAGTGCAAGGTAGAGTTTTGCCATCTTAATCGAGTTCTGGGTCCATTCCGAGCGCTACCCGGGCCTCGTCGGAGAGCATGCTCTGGTCCCAGACGGGCTCGAAGGTGAGTTCTATGCTGCACTTCTTCACGCCGGGGGTGAGCTCGACGCTGTGCTGCACGTCGGCGAGCACCTCTTCCGCCATAGGGCAGTTGGGCGCGGTGAAGGTCATCACTATGCTGACTTCGTGCTCCTTGTTGATGTTGAGTTCGTAGATGAGCCCGAGGTCGTAGATGTTCACCGGAATTTCAGGGTCGTACACCTGCTTGAGCGCCAGGATTACGGCGTCGTACAGGGGTGCGAGGGCCTTTACATCTTCCGGGGTGAGTATTTCGGCAGTCTGTTCAGACATTGCGTTCCGCCTCCTTGCGGATGGTTTCTATCATTGAATTCAGCCCGTTCGCGCGGGTCGGGGAGAGGTTCTCCCGCAGGCCTATCTTCTCGACGAAGTCGAAGTTGTCGGCGGCTATCTCGGCTGCGCTGCGCCCATCGTAGACGCGGATCAGCAGGGAGATGATGCCTTTGGTGATGATGGCGTCGCTGTCCGCGCGGAAGCGGAGTATGCCATCCTGCACCCGGGTATCCAGCCAAACTCTTGACTGACAGCCTTTTATCAGGCGGTCGTCGGTCTTTAGTTCCACGGGGAACACTTCGAGGCTCTTGCCGAGTTCGATCAGGTATTCGTATTTGTCCAGCCACTCGTCGAACATCGAGAATTCCTCGACGACGGCGGCCTTGGTTTCAGCTAAACTGCTCATTTCAACATATCTATCGCCTTCTGCAGGCATTCGGTGAAGTACACCGCTTCTTCCATCGTATTGTAGGGCGCGAAGGATGCGCGCAGCATCCCGGTCACTCCGAATCTGTCCATCAGCGGCTCGGCGCACATCTGCCCGGAGCGGGTGGCTATTCCCATCTTGTCGAGGATGAGGGCGAGGTCCTCGTGGTGGGCGCCTTCGACCGTTATCGAAAAGATGGGGAGTTTCCTCGCGGGGTCGGCGGGATTGCCGTAGAGGGTGATGTCCGGCCGGCTTGCGAAGAAGTCCAGGAGGAAGGTGCGGATCTTATCGGATCCTGCGCTTATCTCCCTACTTTCCAGCAATTTGCACATTTCCATCGCAGGGCGCAGGGTAGGCACTCCGGAGATGTTCTGAGTGCCGGCTTCGAACCTGCGGGGGATGGGCGCGTAGGTCGTTTTCTCCCAACTGACGGATTCTATCATCTCCCCGCCTCCCATATAGGGGGGAAAGGCTTCGAGCAGCTCGCGCCGGCCGTATAGTATTCCGGTGCCGGGGGCGGCGTACATCTTATGCCCGGAGAAGGCGTAGAAGTCGCAGCCGAGCTGGCGGACGTCGGTGGCAAGATGGGGAATTCCCTGGGCTCCGTCGACGAAAAGCAAAGTGCCGTTGGCGTGGCAGATGCGTGCGATCTCGGGGATGGGGTTGATGATCCCGAGCACGTTCGAGACCTGGGCGACGGCGCAGAGTCTGGTGCGTCCGCTGAGCAGGGCAGGAAGTTCGGAAATGCGGATTTCTCCCCGGTCATCTACGGGTAAAACCTTGATTTTCAGCCCTTTGCGCCCGGCAACCATCTGCCAGGGCACAATATTGGAGTGATGCTCGGATCCGCAGATGAGTATTTCGTCCCCTTCGCGGAAGAATCCGCCGTTCTCCAGGCAGGAGGCCAGCAGGTTGCAGCTCTGTGTGGTGCCGGAGGTGAAGATGATTTCGGCGGGTTCGGCAGCGCCTATGAAGGCTGCCACGGCGGCCCTGGTGGACTCGTATTCCTCGGTTGCATCGACAGCGGTCTTGTGCACCGCCCGGTGGAGGTTGGAGTTGTGCCGGAGGCTCATTTCATCCCACTTTTCCACCACCTGGACGGGTCTGAGCGAGGTGGCAGCGTTGTCCAGATAGACAAGTTGCCGGCCGTAAACCTTCTCTCCCAGCTGGGGGAATTGCGAGCGTATCTGATGGATATCCATAAGTTTCTTTCAGAAACCGCAAATTTAGCAATTTTTGCCTACATTTGCGTAAGCAAAGACCGACAAGTTATGATTGATTACATTTCAGGCAAGGTAGAAGAATTGACCCCGACCCAGGTGGTCATCGACAATGACGGAATCGGATACCGTATGGAGATTTCGCTTCAGAGCTATGCTTATCTGGAGGGGAAGAAAGAGGCCCGGGTATATGTGCAGGTGCAGGTGAACAGCAGGGACGGAAGCGAAGTGTCGTACGGCTTCGCTAATAAAGACGAACGCGCTCTGTTTCAATTAATTACAAGCGTTTCGGGAATGGGCGCCGCTTCTGCGCGTATGGTTCTGTCGTCGCTCTCTGCCGAGGAGTTCCGCCAGGCGGTTCTTGCCGAGAATGTGGCACTTATAAAGTCTATCAAGGGTATAGGGCTGAAGACTGCGCAGCGTCTGGTGCTGGAGCTGAAGGATAAGATCGTGGATGGTCGTGGCAGTGATTCGGAGGCCCTGTTCAGCGTGGCGAGTAATGAGGTTGTCGATGAGGCGTCGTCGGCGTTGGTTATGCTTGGTTTCAACAAGGCGAATGTCCAGAAGGCTATTCAGCAGATTCTGAAATCTAATCCTACTGCAAAGGTAGAAGATATTATCAAGGCAGCTCTTAAGATGCTTTAACGGCCGAAATAGACCAGCAGGACGGAGATGTCCGAGGGCGAAACTCCCGAAATACGGGAGGCCTGAGCGATGGTTTTAGGAGCGTAGCGCTTGAGTTTCTGGCGGCATTCGATGGTCAAACCGGACACGCGATCGAAGTCAAAATCATCCGGAATAACCAGATCCTCCAACTTATGAAGTTTGTCCGCCATGCGTTTTTCACGGTCGATATAGCCGCGATATTTAAGAGAAATCTCAACGGACTCGATTACTTTTTCATCCGAAATTTCTGTTCCACGTGGAACAATCTTTAGCAAATCTACAAGATTTACCTCGGGGCGAAGAGCTACTTCCGCTATCTTTTTAGAGTCTCCGAGAGGCGAGGAGCCAACGGATTCAAGGTAGGAATTTGCCTGTTTTGCCGTCACGTTTACACTGTCGCAGAAGCTTGTCAGGGCGGCTACCTGCTCATATTTGCGTGCCGTCAATTCATAGCGTTCAGGGCTTGCCAGGCCGATTCTGTAGGACTTTTCAGTGAGCCTTTCATCGGCATTATCCTGCCTCAGAAGCACCCTGTATTCTGCCCTGGAAGTAAACATACGGTAGGGTTCATCCACACCCTTGGTCACCAGGTCATCTATAAGAACTCCAATGTAGGACTCGTCCCTTCCGAGTATGAAAGGATCCTTTTCCGCCAGTTTGAGATGGGCGTTGATACCGGCCATCAGACCCTGGGCAGCGGCCTCTTCGTAACCCGTGGTTCCGTTCACCTGACCGGCGAGGAAGAGGTTCTCCACTATCTTCGATTCGAGCGAAAGCTTGAGTTGGGAAGGGTCGAAATAATCGTATTCCACAGCGTAGGCCGGCTTGAATATCTTCACGTGCTCAAGCCCTTTTATCGAGCGCATGGCATCAACCTGCACATCCAGCGGGAGCGAAGAAGAGAATCCCTGGAGATAATATTCCGTAGTATTCCTCCCCTCGGGTTCGAGGAAGAGCTGGTGGGCGTCGTTCTCGGGGAACACCCTGAGTTTGTCCTCGATGCTCGGGCAGTAGCGCGGGCCCTTACCGTGGATGATGCCGGTGAAAAGAGGAGAGTCCCCGAATCCGGATCGGAGTATCTCGTGCACCTTCTCGTTGGTGTGGAGAATATAGCATTCCATCTGATTGCCATCTTTCTGGATGGCGGAAGGAATGTCGAGGAAGGAGAAGCGGTCGGGCTTCTCGTCTCCGAGCTGTATGGGAAGGGCGGAGGTATCCACCGAAGTAATGTCGATGCGGGGAGGGGTGCCGGTCTTCATACGACCGGTAGTCAGGCCGAGCTCCACGAGCTGGTCCGTCAGTCCGTAGGAAGATTTCTCCCCTATCCTTCCTCCTTCCGAAACATTGCGGCCGATGAAGATCTTGCCGCCGAGGAAGGTCCCGGCGGTCAAAATAAGCGCCCGAGACTTGAAAATCGCCCCTGTATTCGTGCGGACTCCGCAGATTTTTGAATTCTCAAAGAGAAAAGAAACCGCAATATCCGCGTAAATATCTAATTTACAATGAGTTTCGAGGATTTGACGCCATTTGGCCGAAAACGCAGACTTATCGCACTGCGCACGGGGGCTCCACATGGCCGGACCCTTGCTCTTATTGAGCATTCTGAACTGTAAAGTGGTGGCGTCCGTCACCAGGCCGGTGTAACCTCCAAGAGCATCTATCTCCTTAACTATCTGACCTTTAGCTATTCCGCCAATCGCCGGATTGCAACTCATTTTGGCAAAGCCGGCAAGGTCCATCGAGATAAGAAGGACGGAACTTCCGAGGTTCGCGGCCGCCATCGCAGCCTCGCAACCGGCGTGACCGCCCCCTACAACTATGATATCGTACTCCCCAAGCATAAAACTATTTCGCGACTGAGCAGACGACCGGACGGAGCGACAGGTAGTAATCCTCCTTCGACCTCATCATCGCCTGTTCGGATTCCGAATGATCGTCGTATCCGATAAGATGGAGAATGCCGTGCACTATCACCCTGTTCAGCTCGTCTTCGAACTCGGTGCCGTAGAAAGCGGCGTTGTCGCGGACGGAATCTATGCTGATGAAAAGATCCCCGGAGAGCTTGCTCCCCTCGCAATAGTCGAAGGTGATTATGTCGGTGAAGTAGTCGTGCTGAAGGTACTTCATGTTGACATCAAGTATGTAGTTGTCGGAACAAAAGATGATGCCGATATCGCCAAGCGAGCGGACTTCGCTCTCGGCGACGAACTTGAGCCACTTGTTGTTCAGCAGCTTGTGCTTGAACTTAAAGTCGATATCCTCCTGATAGTACCTGATCATAATGGCATAAATATTGGAACTGCAAATTTACGAAAATTGAAAATATATAGTTTTATGGAAGAAAAGAAATCACTGTTGTTCCTGGAAATAGGGTTCCTGATTGCTCTATTCTTCGTATATGCTTCAATAGAATATAGCACGAAATCCACCAGGGTAAATAATCTCAAGACAGACATCGGAAACGAAATAACGGAAAATGACTATCCACCCATAACGATGGATACTCCTCCCCCCTCGCCCATTCCCCAGATTCCCAAACTGTCCGACATAATCAACATAGTCGATGACGAGCTCGAAGTGGACGACGTCCAGCTTATACTCGAGGACGGATCCAATCTGGAAGTGGACCTGTACGACTATGTCGAGAAGGTGGAGGAAGAGAACATAGACGACGGCACTATTCCCTATGTCAAAGTCGAAGAGAAACCCAACTTCATGGGAGGAGATGCCAACACCTTCTCCAAATGGGTGAACGAGCGCCTGCACTACCCAGAAAGTGCCATTGACTCAGGCATCCAGGGCCGAGTGATACTCCAGTTCGTGGTTGGAAAAGACGGATATCTGCACGATATAAAGGTACTCCGCGGGGTCGATCCCCTGCTTGACAAGGAGGCTGTGAGAGTGGTGCAGAGTTCCCCGGCCTGGACTCCCGGCAGGCAGCAGGACCGCAAAGTGAACGTCACCTACACCTTCCCTGTGATCTTCCGTCTGCAATATTGAAAACTAAAAAAATTGGAAATAAATATTATTATTTATATCTTTGGAAGTTGAATACCGACAAAACAAACACACAATATGGAAGTTAAGAAATCAGAAAAAGCGAGCCTGGGGAACAAGAGATTGCTCTTCATGGAAATTGGCTTCTTCCTTGCCCTCCTTGTAGTCTACGGAGCTTTCGAATACAGCGCCAAAGAGAAGAAGGAAAGGAATCTCGAAGCTGAAAACATCGTTGCAGAGGAGGAGGAACTTATCCCTATCACTCAGGATGTACCTCCCCCGCCGCCGGAAACCCCCGACATCCCCGTTCTTTCCGACAATATCGATATCGTTGATGATGACCTGCAGGTAGATGACACCATGCTCAACCTCGAGGATGATGCCGACCTGGGAGTCGAGATCAAGGAATACATCGAGCAGGTAGAGGAAGAAGTCGTGGAAGAGGAAGCCATCCCCTTCCAGTTGGTGGAAACCAAGCCCGGATTCATGGGCGGTGACGCAAATGCCTTCTCCAAGTGGGTCAACGAGCGTCTGCAGTACCCTGAAATCGCCAAGGAAAACGGTATCCAGGGCCGCGTGCTCCTGCAGTTCGTGGTAGGTGCCGACGGTTCCGTCTCCAACGTCAAGGTGGTCCGCGGCGTCGATCCTTCCCTCGACAAGGAGGCTGTCCGCGTAGTCCAGAGCTCCCCGAAATGGTCCCCTGGCAAGCAGCGTGACCGCGCAGTGAAGGTAACCTACACCTTCCCTGTTATCTTCCAGCTCCGATAAACAGAACAGACTAACAGATAAGGCCGTCCTCAACCGGATGGCCTTTTTTAGATAAGAATGTACGATACCAGAGAAAACAGAACGGAAAAAGCCGTATTCGTGGGAATAATCCGGCAGACGGACGAGGAATCCAAGGTAATGGAATACCTCGACGAACTGGAGTTCCTGGCAGAAACGGCAGGCGCCACGGGCGACAAGAAGTTCGTCCAGCGCGTGGACAAACCCGAAAAAGCCACTTACATCCGCAGCGGCAAGCTGATAGAGATACAGCAGTACTGCGAAGAAAACGGCATCAGCTATTGCATATTCGATGATGAACTCACCGGAATGCAGCAGCGTAACATCGAGAAAGTCATCAAATCCGCCAAGGTAATCGACCGAACCAGCCTAATCCTCGAAATCTTCACCCAGAGGGCTCAGACGGCATACGCCAAGACCCAGGTAGAGATAGCCCGCCTGAACTATATGCTCCCCCGCCTCGCGGGAATGTGGACCCACCTCGAGCGCCAGCGCGGCGGTATGGGCACCAGGGGCGGTATGGGCGAGACCCAGATAGAAGTTGACCGCCGTATCGTCAAACAGCGTATAAGCCGCCTTAAAGACGAATTAAGCAAGATAGACAGGCAGATGGCCACACAGCGCGGGAACCGCGGCAAATTGGTCCGTCTGGCCCTCGTAGGCTATACAAACGTAGGCAAGAGCACCCTTATGAACCTGCTTGCCAAATCCGACGTATTCGCCGAGAACAAACTCTTCGCCACCCTGGACACCACGGTGCGCAAGGTAGTGATCGAAAACGTCCCCTTCCTGCTAAGCGATACTGTAGGAATCATACGCAAACTCCCCACCCAGCTCATCGAGGCCTTCAAGAGCACACTCGACGAGGTACGCGAGGCGGATATACTCGTACACGTGGTGGACATCTCCCACCCCGACTTCGAAGAGCAGATGCAGGTCGTGGAGAAGACCCTGCAGGAGATAGGCGCGGGCAACAAGCCGGTATATGTAGTCTTCAACAAGATAGACGCATACCGCTACGAGGAGTACGACGAGTTCTCCCTCGAGCCCAAGACCAAGCTCAACCGCACCCTGGACGAGCTTAAGAACAGCTGGATAGCCCAGGAGAAGACCCCCTGCATATTCATCTCCGCCATCAACAAGACGGGATTGGAAAAACTCCGCCACGACATCTATAAGATGGTGGCGGAGATTCACGCAGGGCGTTACCCCTTCAATAATTTCTTATTCTGAGAACTTAGCCTTAAGGTACTCGCGGTTCAGGCGCGCGATGTGCGAGACGGTGATGCCCTTAGGGCACTCCAGCTCGCAGGCACGCGTGTTGGTGCAGTTACCGAATCCAAGTTCGTCCATCTTGGCGACCATGGAACGGGCACGCTTGCGGGCCTCTACCTTACCCTGAGGAAGGAGGGCCAGTGAACTCACGCGGGCGGCTACGAAGAGCATTGCAGAACCGTTCTTGCAAGTAGCAACGCAGGCGCCGCAGCCGATGCAGGCGGCAGCATCCATGCTCTCCTCGGCTGTATCGTGGCCGATGAGGATGTTATTGGCATCCTGGGCCGATCCGGTACGTACGGAGATGAAACCACCGGCCTGGAGAATCTTGTCGTAGGCCGTACGGTCAACCACGAGGTCCTTGATGACGGGGAATGCGGAACTCCTCCAAGGCTCGACGGTGATGGTAGCTCCATCCTTGAAATGACGCATGAAGAGCTGGCAGGTGGTCACGTGGTCGTCCGGACCGTGGGCACGGCCGTCGATATACAGCGAGCACGCACCGCAGATACCCTCACGGCAGTCGTGGTCGAAAGAGACAGGATCGATTCCCTCGCGGATAAGTTTCTCGTTGAGAATATCGAGCATCTCCAGGAAGGAAGCATCGGACTCAATATCTTCGATGCGATAAGTTTCGAAATGTCCTTTTGCTTTGGCGTTACGCTGACGCCATATCTTAACATTGAAATTCATACTCGTCCTTAGTCTTTGTAGTTTCTCGTCTTAACCTCGATGAACTCGTACTTGAGTTCCTCTTTATGAAGTTCGGGCTCTTTACCCTCACCCTTGAACTCCCAGGCGGCAACGTACATAAAGTTCTTGTCGTCGCGCTTGGCCTCGCCTTCCTCAGTCTGGCTCTCCACGCGGAAGTGGCCGCCGCAGGACTCCTTGCGGTTAAGGGCATCGTAGGCCATCAGCTCGCCTATATCGAAGAAATCCTCAAGGCGCAGGGCCTTCTCCAGTTCCTGGTTGAACTCGAACTGGTTCCCGGGCACCTTGACATCCTTGTAGAAGCGCTCGCGGAGGGCTTTGATCTTGGAAATAGCGGTCTTGAGGCCTTCCTCGTCGCGGGCCATACCGACATACTCCCACATAATGTGGCCGAGTTCCTTGTGGAGGGAATCCACGGTCTCGGTACCCTTGATGGAGAAGAGACGGTCGATACGGGCCTGGACCGCCTTCTCGGCCGCTGCGAACTCAGGGGCGTTGATATCGGTCTTAGGCTCTGCGAACTTGTGGGAGAGATAATCTCCGATGGTGACGGGGATAACGAAGTATCCGTCCGCCAGACCCTGCATAAGGGCGGAAGCGCCCAGACGGTTTCCGCCGTGGTCGGAGAAGTTGGCTTCGCCGATGGCATAGAGACCGGGGATGGTGGTCTGGAGGTCGTAATCTACCCAGATACCACCCATGGTGTAGTGGATGGCGGGATATATCATCATAGGCTCCTCCCAAGGGGAAGAAGCGGTGATCTTCTCATACATCTCGAAGAGGTTGCCATAGCGCTCGGCCACTTTCTGATGGCCCAGGCGGCGGATGGCGTCGGAGAAGTCGAGGAACACGGCCTTACCGGTCTCGTTGACTCCGAATCCTGCGTCGCAACGCTCCTTGGCAGCACGGGATGCGACGTCGCGGGGAACGAGGTTACCGAAGGCGGGATAACGGCGCTCGAGATAGTAATCGCGGTCCTCGTCAGGAATCTGGGAGGCCTTGATCTGATGCTTGCGCAGCTTCTCCACGTCCTCAAGCTTCTTGGGAACCCAGATACGGCCGTCATTACGCAGACTCTCGCTCATAAGCGTCAGCTTGCACTGCTGCTCGCCGTGGACGGGAATACAGGTAGGATGGATCTGCGCGAAGCAGGGATTTGCGAAATATGCACCCTTGCGGTAGCACTGCATAGCGGCGGAACCATTGCTGTTCATAGCGTTGGTGGAGAGGAAATAGGTATTTCCATAACCGCCGGTAGCGATGACGACTGCGTGTGCGCCGAACCTCTCGAGCTGGCCGGTGACCAGGTTGCGGGCGATTATACCCTTGGCCTCGCCGTTGATGATGACGAGGTCGAGCATCTCGTGACGAGGATAGCTCTTGACGGTACCTGCGGCAATCTCCTTGTTGAGGGATGCGTAGGCACCCAGGAGGAGCTGCTGTCCGGTTTGACCGCGGGCATAGAAGGTACGGCTGACCTGCACGCCACCGAAGGAACGGTTGGCAAGGTATCCGCCGTATTCACGGGCGAAAGGAATACCCTGGGCCACGCACTGGTCGATGATGGCTGCACTTACCTCTGCCAGACGATAGACATTGGCCTCGCGGGCACGATAGTCACCACCTTTGATGGTATCGTAGAAGAGCCTGTACACAGAGTCATTGTCGTTCTGGTAGTTCTTGGCAGCATTGATACCACCCTGGGCCGCGATGGAGTGGGCCCTGCGGGGAGAATCGCTGATGCAGAAAACCTTCACATTGTAGCCGAGTTCACCGAGGCTCGCAGCTGCGGATGCGCCGCCGAGGCCGGTACCGACCACTATGATTTCGAGTTTGCGCTTGTTGTTAGGACTGACAAGATGAATTTCCGACTTACGCTTTTTCCATTTCTCGGACAGCGGACCATCGGGAATCTTTGAGATAAGTTTATCTGCCATTTTTATCGAAGGTTAAAAAAGTCTGCAATTTTACTCATTTTTAATGAGAAGCACAAATTTAGAAGAGGGTATTCTCGTCGGAAACCCCTTTGTTCACCCCGAGATGCTTGTATGCGAGGTCGGTCGCGATGCGCCCGCGCTGCGTGCGCAGTATGAATCCTTCCTTGATGAGGAAAGGCTCGTAAACCTCCTCGTAGGTGCCCTGGTCCTCGCTGATGGCCGTCGCCAGGGTATTGGCGCCGACGGGACCGCCCTTGAACTTCTCGATTATGGTACGGAGTATCTTGTTGTCGATGGAGTCCAGGCCGAGGGTGTCGATATGGAGCTTATCCAGGGCATACCTGGCAATCTTCAGGTCGATGCGTCCATCCCCTTCCACCTGGGCGAAATCCCTCACGCGGCGTAGAAGCGAGTTGCAGATTCGGGGAGTGCCGCGGCTGCGCATAGCTATCTCCTTGGCGGCATTCTCGTCTATATCCACCTTGAGTATGCCTGCGCTGCGCTTCACTATGCGGATAAGATCCTCTGAATCATAATATTCCATAGGGCAGGTGATGCCGAAACGGGCGCGCAGGGGAGCGGTCAGAAGGCCGCTGCGGGTGGTGGCTCCCACAAGGGTGAAGGGATTCAGGGAGATGCGCACCGAGCGCGCTCCGGGCCCCTTGTCTATCATTATATCTATCACGAAATCCTCCATTGCGGAGTAGAGATATTCCTCCACTTCGGGGGATAGGCGATGGATCTCGTCGATGAAGAGCACGTCCCCTTCTTCGAGGGATGTCAGCAGCCCTGCCAGATCCCCGGGACGGTCGAGCACGGGACCGGAGGTGATCTTCATATTCACCCCCATCTCGTTCGCGATGATATGTGCCAGGGTGGTTTTCCCGAGGCCGGGAGGGCCGTGGAACAGGGTATGGTCGAGAGTCTCCCCACGGAGCTTGGCGGCCTGGATGTACACCTTCAGATTCGAGACGATTTCCCTTTGTCCGGTGAAATCTTCGAGCTCCCGAGGGCGGATAATTCCATCCAATTCCTTATCTTTGCCTTCGTTTGTATTGTGGGGGTTGAAATCCGACATCTGCCGCAGTTTTTAATTCCAAATACAAATATAGTTCTTTTTATTTTTAATCTGTTATTGTTATATGGTTTGTTGAAATGTTGATAATTCCGCAATCCTTTGACAATCAATAAATTAAAAATTAATTTAGTGTTGATAACCCTTATCTTTCCCTTTTGAAAGATTGTTGATGGCCGGCCCCTCTTCCGGGGTACCCGTGTTATCAACAGGGTTATAAACAGCTTTTGAACCGGATTTTCGGGGTATATGTTGAAAACTCGACTCGATAAGGAAAATACCCTTTACTGCAGCGGACTCTTCCTGTCCGCGCGCTGGTTCGTGCTCAGTACCGAGGCCCCCGAGGGGGTGAACCTGGTGATACTCCCCGACAAGGAATCCGCCCAGTACTGCACTTCCGACCTCTACCAGCTGGTGGAGGGGGACAGGGTTTTCCTGCTCCCGTCCAGCGGGAAAGGGGTGGAGCGCAGCAACTACAAATCCTCCATCAGCGTACAGCGCACCGCGGCGCTCAGCGCCATCCTCCGCAACAAAGGGGAGCAGGTGTTCATAGTGGCCTCCCCCGATTCCCTGGAGGAAAAGGTCCCGGCCCCAGGCAGGCTGGAGGGTGCGGTGCTGACCTTGTGCAAAGGGCAGGAGATATCCTTCGATTCCATCATCGCCAAGCTCGGGGAGAAGGGTTTCGACAGGGTGGACTTCGTATCAGCCCCCGGCCAGTATTCCATCCGCGGTTCGCTGGTGGACATCTTCTCCTACTCCAATAACGAACCCTACCGTATCTCCTTCTGGGGGAACGAGATAGAGGCCATAAGCATCTTCGACTGCAATACCCAGATTTCGAAGGAGAGCATCGACAGCGTCGAGATCACCGGCGGAGAACTTTCGGAAGAGGATTCCGAGGGATGCTCCCTGCTCTCCATCCTTCCTGCCGGAAGCACCCTCTGGCTGGATTCCGCCGACCTCTACAAGGACGCGGAGTTCTACCCCGCCACCGCCGCTTTCCGCCGGGTATTCCTCCAGATTCCAGTGGGGATGAAGGTGGAGGATCCGGAAAGATACCACATCTCCCCCCAGCCCCGTTTCAACAAGAATTTCGAGCTGCTGGAGGAGGATATACGCCGGAAGAAGGAAAACGGATACAAGGTGTACATCTACGGCGAAAAGGCCTCCCAGCTGAACAGAATAAAGTCCATCATCTCCAGCGAAGGAGGGATGCTGCCCGAATTCGTGGAGGGAAAGAACATACACAACGGCTTCGTGGACGAGGACGGCAAGATTGCCATCTACACCGACCACGAAATCTTCGACCGTTTCCACCGCGTGAACATCAGGCGCAGCGTCGAGAAGAGCGAGCAACTCACCATCAACGACCTGAACTCCTTCAACATAGGGGACTATGTAGTGCATATCGACTACGGAGTAGGCGTGTTCGGAGGCCTCGTGCGTATGTTCGACGAGAAGGGCCGGGTTCGGGAGGTAGTGAAGATATCCTACAAGGACGGGGACGTGGTATTCGTGTCGGTGCACGCCCTGAACAGACTGTCCCTCTTCCGTTCTTCGGAAGGGGAGCCTCCCCGCATAAACAAGCTCGGTTCCAAGACCTGGGCCACCCTCAAGGCCAACGCCAAGCGCAAGGTCAAGGACATAGCCAAGGACCTCATCCAGCTTTACGCCAAGCGCCGCGCCACCAAGGGCTTCGCTTTTTCGGCGGATACCTACTTGCAGGACGAGCTCGAGACTTCCTTTATGTTCGAGGATACTCCCGACCAGGAAGCGGCCACCATCGCCGTCAAACGCGATATGGAGGATAGCTGCCCTATGGACCGCCTGGTGTGCGGCGACGTAGGTTTCGGAAAGACGGAAATCGCCATCCGCGCCGCATTCAAGGCCGTTACCGACGGCAAGCAGGTGGCGGTGCTGGTGCCTACCACCATACTCGCCCTGCAGCATTTCAACACCTTTACCTCGCGCCTGGCGAACTTCCCCTGCACCATCGACTACGTCAGCCGCCTGCGCACCGCAAAGCAGATATCCGACATACGCAAAAGGGTAAAGGACGGCACCCTCGACATAATAATCGGCACCCACAAGATACTGGGAGGAGGCTTCGATTTCAAGGACCTGGGCCTGCTGATAATCGACGAGGAGCAGAAATTCGGCGTCAGCGCCAAGGAGAAACTCCGCCAGTTCAAGGCCTCGGTAGATACTCTCACGCTTACCGCCACCCCTATCCCCCGTACCCTGCAGTTCTCGCTGCTGGGCGCCCGCGACCTCAGCATCATCAACACCCCTCCTCCGAACCGCATCCCGGTGCAGACCGAAATCATACTCTTCGAGGAATCGGAAATCAAGAGCATCATCAACTACGAGCTCAACCGCGGCGGGCAGGTATTCTTCCTGCACAACAAGGTCGAGGAACTCCCCCATATCGAGAAAATACTCCACCGCCTGGTGCCGGACGCCAAGATCTGCACCGCCCACGGGCAGATGGAAGCCAAGACCCTCGAAGACAGGATGCTCTCCTTCATACGGGGGGATTACGACATACTCCTCTGCACCACCATCATCGAGAACGGCCTGGACATCCCCAACGCCAACACCATCATCATAAACCAGGCGCAGAACATAGGACTGAGCGACCTTCACCAGCTCCGCGGCCGCGTGGGACGCTCGAACAAGAAGGCCTTCTGCTATCTCATCGTTCCTCCCCTCGCCTCGGTTACGGAGGATGCCCGCAGGCGCCTCCGCGCCATCGAAGAGTTCTCCGACCTGGGCAGCGGATTCAACATCGCGATGCAGGATCTGGACATACGCGGAGCCGGCAACCTGCTGGGCGCGGAGCAGAGCGGATTTATGATGGATATGGGCTATGAGACCTTCCAGAAGGTTATCAACGAAGCTATGGACGAACTTGGCATAGAGACGGGTCAGAGCGTGAAACGAGGTAGGGAGAAATATGTGTCCGACTGCACTGTCGAGACCGACCAGGAAGCCCTCATCCCCGACAGCTACATCGACATCACCGCCGAGAAAATCCGCATCTACAAGCAGCTCGATTCGATGGATTCCGAGAAGGATCTGGACCGCCTGGCCATGCACCTCACCGACCGCTTCGGCCGCATCCCCCGCGAGGTCTCCGACCTCTTCACCGTGGTCAAGATCCGCAACCTCGGAATGCGCCTCGGCTTCGAGAAGATAATAGTCAAGAACGGGATGGTGATCTGCTGGTTCGTATCCCTGCAGAACTCCCCCTATTTCAAGTCGGAAATCTTCGAAAAGATACTCGCGACCGTATCTTCCGGGGCCACTCCTTTCGTGCTGAAGCAGAGCGACAACAAGCTCAAGCTGGTTGCTCACGGGATAGATGGCCTGCAAGGCGCGTGGGCAATCTTGAATAAATTAGGATAAATTCTTATCTTTGCAGACTTTTGAACTGAAAGCAAAGTGGCAAATCTGCTGGTAGAAGTCGGAAATACGGCCCTCAAGGCCGCCTGGGCCGAGGGAATGACCCTCGGCAAAGCTTTCCGTTTCCAGGGGGAGAAAGTGATGGAGTTCATACTCTCCCTCACCGAAAAGGAAAAACCCGAGGTTATGGCGGTGGTTTCGGCCAAGCCCGTCACCCCCGAGGAGGAGGCCGCGCTCAAGAAGGAGTGCCGCCATCTGATGATACTGGACAGTGCCCACCACGACATACTCCAGCGCTACGATCTGCCCGACTATCTGTCCTACGACCGTGCCGCCTCGCTGCTTGCCGTGCGCTATCTGTTCAAGGGGAAACCCTGCATAGTGTTCGACTTCGGAACCACCCTCACCATCGACCTTACCGGCGAGGACGGGCAGTATCACGGAGGAAATGTCTCCCCCGGACTGCTCACCCGCTTCAAGGCCCTGAGCCGTTATTCCAAGTCGCTGCCGCAGTTGAACATCCCCAACCGCATCCCCCGCGAGGGTAACTCCCTGGAGTCGTCCATAGAGTCCGGTGTGGTTTCGGGCATAATGTTTGAAATCGAAGGGTATATCCGCCGGCATCCGGGACACGTAGTGGTATTCACCGGCGGGGATGCCGCATATTTTGCCAAGCGTATGAAACAGTCGCTGTTCATCGTGAGCAACCTGGTTCAGGTAGGCCTGGCGCTTATAACAGACGATTATGTTGAAAAGAATATTCAGTAGAGCTTTCCTTCTGGCAGTACTCGTTTCGGCCGGCTCCGCAGCCTATGCCCAATCGGGGGAATATCTGTCCTTCACTCCCTATTCCATCTTCGGCGTCGGCGACCTTGCGCAGCAGGGGTCCGCTTACAACCGCAGCATGGGCGGAGTGGGTGTAGCCTCGAGGAACGTCCGCTACCTGAATTCCCTCAATCCCGCGGCCGTCACCGCCAGGGATTCCCTTTCCTTCCTGCTGGACTTTTCGGTGGTGAACAACAATACCATCTACCGTCAGGGTAGCGGGTCTTCCGCCAAGAATATCACCAACCTCGGCAGCATGGCAGTGTCCTTCCCCATCTGGAGGAGCCTTTCCTTTATGATGGGAATCAGCCCCTACAGCAGCTGCGGCTATGTGTATTCCGCCAAGGAAACCGATCCGGCCGTGATAGCCGCCAACGGCAATATCACCTACTACGACTATGGTCAGGGAGGTCTCTACCGTCTCTACGGCGGCGTGGGATACGCTTTCACCAAGAGTCTGTCGGTGGGTGCCGAGGCTGACTACATCTTCGGAAACAACGGGAAATACTTCACCGAGACCTTCTCCCAGAGCGGGGTAAACACGGTGAAAGACAGCTACACTATGAACCTGCACGCCTTTACCGGCAAGTTCGGAGTGCAGTACGAATACAAACTGGGGGGCAAGTCCAAACTCGGATTCGGAGCCACCTACTCCCTCGCCACCAACCTGAACGGATTCGTGGACTACAGCCATCAGTCCGTGGGTTCTGTCGAGAGCGTCACCGTGACCTCCTGGTCCGACACCCTCTCCAACAATCCCGGAAGGGTGCGCCTGGCAGGGGAACTTGCACTGGGAGTGTCCCTGAACCTGGAGGAGAGGTTGCGTCTGGAGCTGGATTACGCCAGGTCCGACTGGAGCAAGACGGGTATGGACAAGGTCGAGGGTTTCGCCTGTCCCAATTCCGCCCTTCCCTTCTCCGCCGGAGTCCGCAGTTCCTGGCGCGCAGGCGCGGAATTCACCCCCGACAGATACAATGTACGCTATTACACCAGGCGCATTTCCTACCGCGCCGGTGCCTTCTATAACAACGAGTATTACAAGGTGGGAGGCAGCGAAATCAACAGTTTCGGCATCACTTTAGGAGCAACTCTCCCCGTGTTCCGCTGGTATAACGGCCTTTCTGTAGCCTTGGAGCTCGGTCAGAGGGGGACGACGGACTCGGCTCTCGTGAGGGAGAGATACGCACGCATCAGCGTGGGTCTCAATCTCCACGACATCTGGTTCCAGAAACGTAGATATGAATAAAAAGAATTTATAAGAGATATGAAAAAAATTATTCTTGCAGCATCGGCCATCATTATGGCTTTAGCCTGGGGTAGTAGTGCCCAGGCTCAGGGAAAGTGGGGTGCAGACAGTGCAAACTGCATCAAGTATCTTTCCTTCTATGAGGATTCCTACAGGGCCAAGGACTATGATCACGCCACCGTGAACTGGCGCAAGGCGTATGCCACCTGCCCTCACGGCGTAAGGCAGTCCATCCTCGTGAACGGCACCGCGCTGGTGCGTCAGCTCATCAATAAGAACAAGAGCAACGTAGTCTATCGCAAGGCTCTCATCGATACCCTTATGACCCTCCACGACGAGCGTATCCAGTACTTCCCCAAGTACGCCGTTTCCGCCCGCAACAACAAGGGTCTGGACATCGTGAACTATATGAAGGATGACAACAAGGCCATCTACGAGGGCCTGAGCGAGGTTATCGAGGGCAACGGCCCCCAGACCCGCGGATCCATCTTCGTGCAGAATATGAACGCTGCCATCGAGCTCTTCCGCGCCGGAACCATCTCCTCGGAGGATGTCATCAACGTCTATCAGAGGAACGTTGGCCTCATCGAGAAGGCTTCCGCCAAGACCGCTGCCGAGGCAGAGCAGAACCAGAAGGTTAAGACCGATATGGAGAGCCTCTTCATCACCAGCAAGGTGGCCGAGTGCGATGACCTCATCGCCCTCTTCACCCCTCGCTACGAGGCTGCATCCGACGATATCGACCTCGTGTCGAACATCGTCAAGATGCTCAGCATCACCGAGGATTGCCAGGATAACGACCTCTTCCTGAACGCCGTTACCTCCCTGTACAAGCTGAATCCTTCCTACAATTCCGCTTACTACCTCTACAGGCTGAATGCTTCCAGGGGCAATATCGACGAAGCCCTGAAGTATGTGGACGAGGCCATAGCATACGAGGAGTCCGCCGCCACTACCGACGCCGGATACAACTTCGAGGCCGCTATGTTCTGCTTCAAGAACGGCCGTCTTGCCAAGGCATACAGCTATGCCGGCAACGCCCTCAGCCTCGACGAGTCCCTCGCCGGCAAGGCCTACTTCCTGATGGGCCAGATCTGGGGTTCCACCTCCTGCGGTGGCGACGAGGTCGAGAAGCGCGCCCACTACTGGGTGGCCGTGGACTATCTCAACAAGGCCAGGGCCGCCGATCCTACCCTCGCGGAGGATGCCGCCAGGGCCATCAGCTCCTACTCCATCTACTTCCCCGAGGCTGCCGAGGCATTTATGTACAATGTCACCGACGGTCAGAGCTACAGGGTGGTCTGCAACGGAATGAGCGCTACCACCACCGTCCGTACCAGGAAGTAATCCCGGGTGAAAGCGGCAAGGTTTAATACCGGACCTATATGGATAGCTGTCGTTATTGCGGCGGCTATCCTCGTTGTTTCCTGCGGTAACAAGATGGCCAAGGCGGACGTGCTGAACCTAAGCGAAGCGCCCCTGCAGACCATAGAGGATATGTTCGCCGTGCAGACGCGCAACGGCCTCGTGGTGATGCGCGTGGAGGCCTCGGTGATGGAGCGTTACGACAACGACACCTGCTCCTACGAGACCTTCCCCAAGGGCATCGCCATCTACGGTTATTCCGACGAGGGCCTGCTGGAGACCATAATAGTCTCGGACGACGGGCGCCATCTTACCAGGAAGAAGAGCAAGGAAGAGAGTTGGGAGGCCTTCGGGAACGTGGTAATCCACAATGTCCTGAAGCAGGAAACCATGGAAACCGACACCATCTACTGGAACCAGGCGAAGAACGAGATCTACACCGACTGCTATGTCAAGATGTACTCTCCGCAGGGTTTCCTGCAGGGCTACGGGATGCGTTCGGACGACCACGCCCGCAATGCCATACTGCTGGAGCCCTTCAACGGATATGGTTATACCGTGAGGGACAGCAGCGTAGTGGTCATCGATTCCGTTAATTTTATAGGCCCTTTAATCAAAAAGTTGAGATAAAATTACTACCTTTGCAGGCTTATTATTCGAATTAATTAATAAAAACTATAAACTGAAATGGCGGTTCTTCAAAAAATTCGCGTTAAGTTCGGGCTTGCGATATCCATCATCATCGCACTGGCCCTTCTCTCTTTCATTATAGACCCTACCACCCTTGAGTCCGCTCTGCATTCCATGTCCAGCAAATATGACGTGGGTGTAGTGAACGGAAAGGCAATTTCCTATGTGGATTTCCTTGACGATGTGGACAGGTACACCAAGATCAACGAGATCATCACCGGATCCAGCGCCCAGGACGAGCAGACCCAGAAGCAGATCCGCGACGCCGCTTGGCAGGAGCTTGTGGACAGGCATCTGTTCATCAAGAACGCCAAGGCTGCCGGCATCACCGTCGGCAAGGCTGAGCTCATAGATCTCACCACCGGTGCCAATCCTTCCCCCATCCTCGCCGGTAATCCCGCTTTCATGGATGAGTCGGGTAATTTCTCGGCCGAGCGTGTCCGCGACTTCGTCTCCCAGATCCCTTCCGACGAAAGCGGCCGTCTGCAGATGTACTGGAACTACATCCAGAACACGGTGAACACCCAGCAGTACTATGCCAAGTACGGTTCTCTCTTCACCGCCTCCAGCTATCAGAACGCTCTCGAGAAGAAGCTTGTCATCGCCCAGAACAATGCCACCGCCAATGTGGACTATGTCTATGTGACCTATCCCTTCGCGAACGACAGCACCATCACTGTTTCTTCTTCCGAAATCAAGAAGTTCTACAACGCCCATAAGTCCTTCTACGAGCAGTCCGCCAGCCGCGACATCGAGTATGTGGTGTTCGAGGTAGAGCCCTCTGCAGAGGACATCTCCGCCACCAACGACGCTTTCGCCGAGGCTTATGCCAAGTTCGCGGATGCCGACAATATGAAGAGCTTCCTGCTCAAGAACTCCGACCGCCAGCTCGACAACTACTGGTACAAGGCCGGCGAGCTCAACAGCGTCAACAAGCAGGTCAATGACTTCGTCTTCGGCGGCAACGGCAAGGTTTCTCCCGTCATCGCCGACGGCCAGACCTTCTACGCCGTGCGCGTGATGGATTCCAAGGCCATCCCCGACTCCGCATACGTGAAGCACATCCTTCTCCAGGGCAGCAACGCCGGCAAGACTGCCGACAGCCTCGTGACCGTGCTCCGCAAGGGCGCCAGCTTCTCCAGCCTCGCAGCCGAATTCTCGGTGGACCAGAACTCCGCCGCCGACGGTGAGCTCGGAAACATCGGCTGGATGACCCAGACCTATATGATCCCCGGCTTCGAGAGCGTCATCACCGCCAACGTAGGCCAGCCTATGGTCATCAGGACCCAGTATGGCACCCACGTGGTCGTGGTGAGCAAGAAGACCGCTCCCGTCGCCAAGAAGCAGGTTGCCATCCTCGAGAAGACCGCTGTCGCCAGCAAGGCTACCACCAACGCCATCTACGCCAACGCCAACAAGTTCGCTACCATCGCGGGCAAGACCGCAGAAGGCTACGCTGCTGCAGTGGATACCATGAAGGTCTATTCCCACAAGATGAGCATCACCGAGGCCACTTCCAACTACGGCGCCATCGAGAACGCCAAGGAAGTAACCCGCTGGGCATTCGACAGCAAGGTGGGCAAGGCTTCTTCCATCATCACCGTGAACAACAAGTACTTCTTCGTCGCCAAGCTTGACGCCATCCACAAGGAGGGCGCAAAGCCCGTGCGCGAGGTTGCCGAGCAGATCCGCAGCATCCTCTACACCCAGAAGCTCGCCGAGGCCAAGAAGGCCGAGATGGCAGCCAGCATCGAGGGATGCAACAGCATCCAGGAACTTGCCGAGAAGCTTGGTACCACCGTCACCAGCGAAGCTTCGATGAACCTCGCTCCTATGAGCGGCCGCGGCACCGACCCCGCCCTCGCAGGTGCAGTGTTCTGCGCTGAAGAAGGCAAACTCTGCGGCCCCGTCGCAGGCGCCTACGGCACCTACGCATTCGTGGTGAACAGCAAAGAGGCCGGCTCCTTCTACACCGAAGACGACGCCAACATGTTCGCCCAGCGCAAAGCCCAGTACAACGCCCAGGGCATCCTCCCCACGATGTCCGCCAACGGCGTCGTCAAAGACAACCGCGCCCGCTTCTTCTAGGATCGCCCCGACACACCGCAGGTAATTCCTGCCACACCATAAAAACCCGACCCCTTCCCGGGCCGGGTTTTTTGTTGGCGTGGGGAGGGGAGGGTGTTTCCCGGCCAGGGAGGGGTTGCCGGCCAGGTGGGGGGGGGCCTGACCAGGGCGGGGTTGGGTTTTTGTGAGGCGTGGGGGCGGGGTGTTGCGGGCCCCCGGGCACCCATCACGTCACGGCCGGGGGGCGCACCTTCCCGCAGCGGCTAAGTCGTTGATTGTTAAATCCTTACCGGAAAGAGAATCGGTAAATTTCGCCGATTCTCTTTCCAGTATCTCCCTATCACACAGCAACTTAGCCGCTGCACACTCAATCACCATCCGCCACAACCACACACCAGAAACACAGCACTACCACACAAAACACCGGGCACCTAACCCGTTGACACACAGCTGCTTCCTGAAAACAAATCGGCAAATTTTACCGATTTGTTTTCAGCATCTCGCTGACACACAGTAGCTTAGCTGCACGGCACAAAACCATACACCACGACCGAGTTTCCACCACGGCCACCGCTGCGCTTTCTTCGCGCAGGGGTGGCCGGGTGGGGGCGTGGAGTCCAAGGCGGATTTTTGAACTCGGTCTTTTCTCAACCCCGACCCGGGCAGCGGGCAATAACAGGCCGGCGAGGAGAGCCCTTCAGGGATGTTGCTCCCCGCAGCCGGCCTGATTATAGCCGCCGCTCCTGCCACCGAGCGGCGGCGGTGCCGCGGTAGACCGCCCTTCCCATGCCCGCCCCTCC
>JAEEXQ010000032.1 GCA_016287875.1 Bacteroidales bacterium
CGACGGAGTGCTTACCGACGGTTCGCTGCTTGCCTTCGACAATCACGAGATGGTGCGCGTTTTCAACGCTAAAGACAGCTTCAGCATCCGCGTAGCCCTGATGAGGGGCTTTGTGGTTGGCGTTTTCACCGGCGGCAATACCGAAGGTGTGCGCAACCGTTTCGATACTTGCGGCATACCTTCCGAGGATGTGTATATGGGCTGCCGCGGCAAGATCGACAGTTTCGATGATTTCTGCAAGAGGCATTCCCTGGATCCTTCCGAGGTGCTTTACATAGGCGATGACGTGCCGGATATCCCCGTGCTCAAGGCAGCCGGCATAGGTGCTGTGCCTGCAGATGCTTCGGAGGATGCCCTCAGGGCGGCCGACTATGCCTGCGAACTGCCCGGAGGCAAGGGCTGCGTGCGTGAGATAGTGGAAAGGGTGCTCCGCTCCCAGAGGAAATGGTATTTCGAGCCGGAGGATTTCCCCAATATATTCTAGGGTATGGATCTGAAGGGTAAGAAAGTCATCCTCGCCAGCAACTCTCCGCGCAGAAGGGAATTGCTGGCGGGTCTCGATATCGAGTTCACCGTCGATACCCGGAACAACTTCGAGGAGAGCTTCGATCCCTCGACTCCTCATTCCGAAGTGCCGGCCCTCATGTCGGAGGGGAAGTCAAAGGGCTTCCACAGGCCTCTGGAGGAGGATGAGATACTGATCACCTCCGATACCATGGTGCTGGTGGACGGCCTCATAATGGGCAAGCCCCACTCCCGCGAAGAGGCAATAAGCATGCTGCGCACCCTTTCCGGGCGTACCCACGAGGTGATAACGGCGCTTACCCTCAGGGACCGTACGCACAGCGAGACTGTTACGGATTCGACGCTGGTGCATTTCCGGGAACTGCTCGACAGCGAAATCGCTTATTACGTGGACGTTTACAAGCCTTATGACAAGGCTGGAGCTTATGGAATCCAGGAATGGATAGGATACGCCGCGATTACCGGCATAGAAGGCTCTTTTTATAATGTTATGGGATTCCCCGTACACAAAGTTTACGAGGAATTGATTAAATTTGCAGGCTAAATCAGTCAAAAGATGGAACTTAATGCGAAATACAACCCCGCAGAGGTGGAAGACAAGTGGTATGAGTATTGGATAAAGAACCGCTGTTTCCATTCTGAACCGGATTCCCGTGAACCTTATACCGTGGTGATACCCCCGCCGAACGTGACGGGCATACTCCATATGGGCCACGTGCTCAACAACACCCTCAATGACGTGCTGGTCCGCAAGGCCAGGATGGACGGCAAGAATGCCTGCTGGGTGCCTGGCACCGACCACGCCTCCATTGCTACCGAAAGCAAGGTGGTGGCCAAACTGAAAGGTATGGGAATCTCCAAGGAGGACATTACCCGCGAGGAGTTCCTGAAGTATGCCTGGGAATGGAAGGAGGAGCACGGAGGAATCATACTCCAGCAGCTCCGCAAGCTGGGTGCGTCCTGCGATTGGGACCGTACCAAGTTCACCATGGACCCCGAACTCTCCGAAGCCGTCATCAACACCTTCGTGTATTTCTACAAGAAGGGCCTGATCTACAGGGGAGTGCGTATGGTCAACTGGGATCCCGAGGGGCTTACCGCCGTCAGCGACGAAGAGGTCATCCACCGCGATACCAAGAGCCATTTCTATCATCTGAAATACTATATTTCCGACGGCGCAGGCAATCCTACCGACGATTATCTGGTGATTGCCACCACCCGCCCCGAGACCATAATGGCCGATGCCGCCATCTGCGTCAATCCTAAGGACGAGAGGCACTTCCGCCTGCACGGGAAGAAGGTGCTCATCCCTCTGATCAACAGGGAGATACCTGTCATCGAGGATGATTATGTGGAGATGGATTTCGGTACCGGTTGCCTGAAGGTCACTCCTGCCCACGACGCCCACGATTACGAGATTGGTCTAAGGCACAACCTGCCCGTCATGGATATCATCGACGATCACGGCCGTCTCAACGAGCAGGCCCAGATACTTGTCGGAGAGGACCGTTTCGTGGCCAGGAAGAAGATAGTCAAGATGCTCGAGGAAGCCGGAAACCTGGTGAAGGTGGAAGAGTACACCTCTCCCGTGGGTTATTCCGAGCGTACCAACGCCGTCATCGAGCCCAAACTCTCGGCCCAGTGGTTCCTGAAGATGGATGGACTGGCCGCCAAGGCCCTCGAATCAGTGGAAAGCGGCGCCGTCAAGCTCATCCCCGACAAATACCGCAACACCTACCGTCACTGGATGGAAAATGTGCGCGACTGGTGTATCTCCCGCCAGCTCTGGTGGGGCCAGCAGATTCCCGCATACTATCTTCCTGACGGAAAGATCATAGTGGAATCTACGCCAGAAGAGGCCCTGAAAGCCGCCCAGGCCATAGATCCTTCATATACCGCAGCTGACCTCCGCCAGGATGAAGACGTGCTCGACACCTGGTTCAGCAGCTGGCTCTGGCCTATCAGCGTATTCGATACCGAACGCCCCGGACATCCTGAGCACAAGCCCAACAGGGACCTTGGATACTACTATCCCACCAACGACCTTGTCACCGGTCCGGACATACTCTTCTTCTGGGTTGCCCGTATGATAATGGCCGGCAACGAGTTTATGGGCGACGTGCCTTTCCGCAACGTTTACCTTACCGGTATAGTGCGTGACAAGCTGGGCCGCAAGATGAGCAAGACCCTTGGCAACAGCCCGGATCCCCTCGACCTCATCGCGAAATATGGCGCAGATGCCGTCAGGATCGGAATGCTGCTGTGCTCTTCCGCCGGTAATGACATCTTCTATGATGAGTCCCAGGTAGAGCAGGGCCGCAACTTCTGCGGAAAGATATGGAACGCCTGGAGGCTTATCAGCGGTTGGAGCGTGGATACCAAGGCAGAACAGCCCAGCTACGCCCTCGAGGCCGTGAAATGGTTCGACAACCTTCTTAGCCGCACCATCAAGGAAGTGGAGGACCACTACAGCAAATTCCGTATTTCCGATGCCCTTATGGCCATCTACAAGCTGTTCTGGGATGATTTCTGCAGCTGGTACCTGGAGATGGTGAAGCCTGCCTTCGGCGCCGCTGTGGATGGTATTACCTACGAAGCTACCGTGGGCTTCTTCGACAAGCTCATCAAGCTCATACATCCTGTAATGCCTTTCATTACCGAGGAGCTTTGGCAGGCTATGGAGGAACGCAACCCCGGCGAGACCATTATGTACCAGCGCACCCCCTCCGCAGGGCCTTTCAGCGCCGATTTCCTTGCCAAGTTCGCCCTTATGCAGGATGCGGTCGTGAACGTGCGTTCCATCCGCGCCCAAAAGAACATAGCTCCCAAGCAGAGCCTGGAGCTCTTTATCGCCGATGGTAGCCTTAGCGAACTCTATCCCGTGCTCTCCAAGCTTGCCAACGTCAGCATCAAGGAAGGTGCTGCCGAGGGCTCCGCGGTGTCGTTTATAGTCGGTACCGTGAAGATGAGCGTGCCTCTCTCCGGATTCGTGAACGTGGAGGAGGAGCGCGAGAAGCTGCTCGCCGACCTGGAGCACCAGAAGAAATTCCTCGAATCCGTGCGCAGGAAGCTCTCCAACGAGGGATTCGTGGCCCACGCCCCCGAGGCCGTCATAGCCGCCGAGCGTAAGAAAGAGGCCGATGCCCTCCAGCGTATAGAGGCCCTTGAGAACTCATTGAAAACACTTTAGATTATGATTTACTTCGAAACCCGTATCCCCGTCCGCTACTATGAGGCCGATCCCATGGGCATCGTGCACCATAGCAATTACATCCGTTATTTCGAGTGCGCCAGAGACGAAATGATCGCCTCCTGGGGCTATGGCATCGAGAAATGCCAGGAAGACGGAATCGTATTTCCGGTCGTGGGCATACAGGTGAAGTATCACGCATCCGCCAAGATAGGGGATGTGCTCAAAGTCACCGCTACCATCGAGAGCCTTCCCCTTGCCAAACTCATAGTCAAGCAGGCCGTCTATAATCAGGACGGTGTCCTCTGTGCCGACGGCACCGTGACCCTCGGGTTCATGAATGGCAATACGGGCCGCATAATGGCCTGCCCGGATCATTTCCGGCAGTTGATGGAAAAGTATGACAAATGATTTCCATCAACAATCTCACCGTTAGTTTCGGCAGCTGGGAACTCTTCTCGCGCATCAATTTCCACATCACCGAGTCCGACAAGATAGGGCTGGTGGGGAAGAACGGAGCGGGCAAGAGTACCCTGATGAAGATTCTATGCGGGGAGATGAATCCCACCTCCGGCAGCGTTGACAAACCCCAGCACGTCACAATCGGCTATCTGCCCCAGATAATGGAGCATCACAAAGGCCGCAGCGTGATAGACGAGACAATGACGGCCTTTGCCCAGAGCAACGAGGCCGAAAGGGAAGTGGAGGAGATTACCAGGGAACTGGGAAACAGGACAGACTATGAATCAGCGGCTTACAGCGCCCTGATAGAGCGCCTTAACGAACTTAACGACCGTCTTTCCGTTTTCCATTCCGAGCCTCCCAAGGTGCAGGCGGAAAGGACCCTGCTGGGCCTGGGATTCCTCCCCGAAGAGCTCGACAGGCCGGCGGAGACCTTCAGCCAGGGCTGGAACATGCGCATAGAGCTTGCCAAGATCCTCCTCCAGCACCCTGACCTGCTGCTACTCGACGAACCTACCAACCATTTGGACATAGAGTCCATAGAATGGCTGGAATCCTATCTGAAAGATTATAACGGGGCCGTGATGCTGGTATCCCACGACCGAAAGTTCCTGGATACGGTGACACATCGTACCGTAGAGCTGATGTTGGGCAGCATCTACGACTACAAGGTCCCTTATACCCAATATACCCAGCTGAGGGCCGAACGCATAGCCCAGCAGACGGCGGCCTACGAGAATCAGCAGAGGATGATAGAGAAGACCGAGGAGTTCATCCGGGCCTTCCGATACAAACCTACCAAGTCCAACCAGGTACAGAGCCGGATCAAGGCCCTGGAGAAGCTGGACCGCATAGAGATCGACGAGACCGACAATGCCACCCTCACGGTGAAATTCCCTCCGGCCGCCCGTTCGGGGGATGTGGTCTATAAGTGCACGGATCTTACCGTAGGAT
This sequence comes from Bacteroidales bacterium, assembly GCA_016287875.1. Lineage (GTDB taxonomy): Bacteria > Bacteroidota > Bacteroidia > Bacteroidales > UBA932 > Cryptobacteroides. The sequence goes on from JAEEXQ010000032.1 coordinate 5,132, forward strand.
ACCCTCAGAAGGTGGTATTCCGCGATGCCAACATCGAAATCAAGAGAGGGGAGAAGGTGGCTTTCGTGGGGCGCAACGGCGAGGGTAAGACCACTATGATGAGAGTTATCGTGAGGGAACTCGACCCGATTTCCGGAGAGTCGAAGCTCGGCCACAATGTCGATTGCGGCTATTTCGCCCAGAATCAGGAAGATGTCCTGGACAAGTCCCAGACCGTGTTCAGCACCCTTGACCGCATTGCGGTGGGGGACATACGTTCCAAGCTGCGGGACCTGCTGGCCCAGTTCCTTTTCCGTGGGGAAGACATAGACAAGAGGGTTTCCGTGCTGAGCGGAGGCGAGAGAGCGCGCCTGGGAATGGCCAAACTGATGCTCCAGAGCCACAACCTGCTCTGCCTCGACGAGCCCACCAACCATATGGACATCAAGTCCAAGGACATTCTCAAACAGGCTCTCAAGGCCTTCGACGGCACCTTGTTGATCGTTTCGCACGACCGTGATTTCCTGGACGGGCTGGTGGACAAGGTCTATGAGTTCAGGGACGGGCACGTCCGCGAGTTTCTGGGCGGTGTCTCCGACTTCCTTGCCAAGCGCCGTCTGGAGTCCCTCCAGGAATTGGAACGCACGAAGCAGAGCAGTGGCAGAGTCGATTCTGCAGCCATAGCCCCCCGTGGCTGTAACGGGAGGGGCCCGTCGGAGACGGGAGGGGTCCGCGCAAGCGGACGGGCGGAAGAAGCGACTACTGCCACTGCCCAGATTTCTGCTACGGCCCCGGTCTCCTATGAAGAGATGAAGGCGCGTAGCAAGGAAGAGAAGAAGCGCCGGAACCGCGCGTCTTTCCTGGAGAAAGAGATCGAGAAGCTGGAGGCGAGGATGAAGGAAATAGAGGCCGTACTTTCATCTCCCAAGGAGGGAGACGATATAATGGAACTTACGCGCGAGTATCTTGAATGCAAGCGCGACCTGGATGCCAAGACTGAGGAATGGTATGAATATTCTTGATGCTCACTGTGACGCTCCCACGCAAATGATACGCGGGCGGGACTTCGGGATAGATAATCCCGGGGTTCAGGTAGATTTTCCCAAGATGCTCCGCAGCGGCATCACAGGTTCCTTCTTCGCCTTGTACATTCCTGCCAGGCTGAGCAACGAAGAAGCTACGGCCTACGCTTTCGCCCAGCTGGAGGAACTCAAAAGGCAGGTGGCGGCCAATTCCGACAAGGTCGCTTTCGCCACCGACAGGGAATCAATGCTTGAGAACGCTTCCAAGGGGCTCGTATCGATATTCATAGGCCTTGAGAACGGATCCGCCCTGCTGGGGCGCAGGGGAGTGTTGGAAGAACTCTACGCTGAAGGCGTACGTTATGTCACCCTCTGCCACAGCGAGGACAACGACATATGCGACTCCTGCACCGGCTCCGGAAGATGGGGAGGTCTCAGCCCTCTCGGCCGGAAACTGGTAGGGGAGATGAATGAGCTTGGTATGGTGATCGATGTCGCGCATACTTCCAACGACACGGTCCGGGACGTGCTCGGACTGTCGGTCAAGCCCATCGCCTATACCCACGGATGCTGCTCCTCGCTCTGCTCCCACAAGCGCAATCTTCCCGACGATCTGATACGCGGGATAAGCTCCCGGGGAGGGGTGGTATGCATGAGCATTTACCCCTGTTTCCTGTCGGATGATTATGCCGGTTTCGACGATGACAATCCTGACGGAAGAGCTATGCCGGAGCTGGCAAAAGTGCTCGATCACATAGAGCATGCAGTGGCCGTCGCGGGGGTGGAAGGTGTAGGTTTCGGAACCGATTACGAGGGTATAAATCACACCGCAAAAGGGCTGGAAAGCATAGAAAACTTCGGCCTTTTGGTGGATGGACTAAAGTCCCGTGGCTTCAGTGCTTCTGAAATAGCAAAAATGGCCTCTGAGAACCTTCTACGCGTGATTTCTGCGCAGAAATAAGAATCCATTATAATTAAATATTGTAAAAGTAACAACTTTGTTTTACTAATTAACAAATTTGTTACTTTATTTGATTATCAATGAATTAGCTATTTAATAATGTAACGGCGTAGGAAGTCGATTGCGGAGGCTGCAAAACGCTCGATATTGCGCTTTCTGTCCCCCTTGTAGCGGAAGCGCCGGGTCTGTGTTCCGCGGGGTCCGGACACTCCGACCCAGACCGTTCCGGCAGGCTCGCGCTCGTCGCCGTAAGAGTCCGCCCAACCGGTGGTGGAGAGGGAGTATGTGCTGCCCGTCAGACGCCTTACACCCTCCGCCATTTCGGCCGCGACAGCACTGCTCACTATGCCGCATCCGTCGATGGTCGCGGCCTTTACTCCGAGCACTTTTTTCTTGACTTCCGGGGAGTAGGAAGTGACGGATCCAAGGAAGTATTCCGAGGATCCGGGAACTGTCGTGATGAGGTGGGCTATCTCTCCGCCGGTGCAGGATTCGGCAACGCTGAGGCTTTCTCCCTTGGCTTTGAGCAGGCGGCCTACGACGGCCTCCAGGGAATCATCGGCATCGGAGTAGAGATTCTCCCCAAGAAGCGGTTTAACGGCCTCGACAAGCCCGTTTACGAGGCTTTCCGTGGTCTCGTCCGCATCATATACCGAAAGGCGCAGGCGTACGCCCGTGAGGGGATTGGGGAGGTATGCCAGATGGACATTGGCAGGCAGGGCATCTTCCCAGGGGGCGATCAGCTCAGAAAGTGCCGACTCTGCAAGTCCGTATGTCATTATGGTTTTGTGATATATGCTTTCCAGCTTGAAGTGATTCTTTATATCCTCGACCACGTCGCCCAGGGCCGCTTCGGTCTCGAAAGGTACTCCCGGCATCGCATACAGCACTGCCGGATGGCCGAATCTTGAGGCGGGGAAGCGGAATATCATAATGGGGGCCGTGCCTCTCTTGTTGACTATTACCTCGCAGTTGTCGGGGACCAGGGCCTGGCGTATGTTGACATCCAGCACATCCAGCCCGCGCGCGTGCAGTATTTCGTGGATTATAAGCTCCTGAGCTTCGTTTTTGACATAGGAAACGCTGCCGGAGAGTTCGGCCAGGGCATCCTTCGTAATATCATCCTTGGTTGGTCCCAGGCCTCCTGTGGAAATGACTATGTCATTGTCTTTCAATTGCTTGGACAGTATGCCTATGATTTCATTCCTGTCGTCGGCAAGAGAGACCATACGTGTGGTCCTGACGCCGATTTCGCCTAATGCACGGGAGATAAGGGAAGAGTTGGTGTCGACGATCTGGCCTATGAGGATCTCGTCGCCGATCGTACAGATGGAAGCTTTGACCGTATTCATAGGGGCCAAAGTTACCAATTAATATCAAATATTGGTATAGTCCTCGAAGGTGCCGTCGGTGAAAAAGACGGTTATCTTGGATATAACTTTCTTATTTGCAGTACTTTGCATTGGCTTCCTTGAAGTAATCCTTTCGGCAGGTCTTTCGGATGTAGGGAAGAGCAGGTCCTCGCTGTCGAAGGGATCCGGAGCAGGTTCAATCTGGGCTGGAGCGGGCTCTGAGGCTGTTTTGTACATCTTTCCGTTGCCGGTGATGAACCAATCGATGTTCAGGGTGGGGTAGCGCCTGGCAAGGCTCTCTATGAAATCGAAGCCTGGCTTGTTCCTTCCTGCCAGTATATGGGAGATGCTGGCACGGGCGACGCCGATGTTGTCGGCGAACTGCGACTGGGTGATGTTCTCCGCACTTAGAAACTGTTGAAGCCTTGTGTTCATTTTGCAAACGTAATTTTTACAAATGTAAGAATAAAATTTTAAATTCCAAGTGTTAATTTATGTAAACATCGTGACGAAGTGGCGGAGGAGGGGAGTATAAGACTATGAAGTATTACATTAGATTTCCATTTAAAACCACCTCATTTATAGTAGAATAAACTCAAAATCATGGCTAAAAATAAGCCCTGTGCGCCCTAAATCGCCAACCGAATAATCCAAATCTATTCCGATACATTAGATAAAATTGGCTAAATAACTGATATTCCGATAATTAGAAAATATTATTTCCCTCATAAATTTTTCTTATGTTTTATTATGTCAATCCTGTAAATTTTTGTGAAATACAATTGTAAATTAATAAATTGTAAACTATGAATTTAGTTTTGTTTACAATTTTATACAGTATTTTGCTGCATTTTTTGCACTCCGGACAAAGACGGAATTATTGACTATATTTGCACCATGATACCTGATATCAGAATTGAAGATTACAATTATCCTCTTACAGAGGACAGAATAGCCAAATACCCTCTGCCTCAGAGGGATGCATCGAAACTTCTCGTCTATAAGGACGGAATTCCCAGCGAATCCGTGTTCCGCGAACTCCCCGGATTTCTCCCGGAAGGTGCGCTTATGGTATTCAACGATACCAAGGTCGTACCTGCGCGCATGCATTTCAGGAGGGACAGCGGTGCCCATATCGAGATTTTCTGCCTTGAGCCGGTATTTCCCGTGGAATACAATACCAATTTCGCAAGTACCGCCTCCTGCCGTTGGAAATGCGTAATAGGCAATTCAAAGCGCTGGAAGGACGATATCCTGCATTATGATTGCCCCGAGGACTCATCTCTGGCAAAGATGGAGCTGAGCGCCGCCCTGATCTCCCGTGAGGGTCAGACAGGTGTCGTGGAATTCAGCTGGAAGGGAGGGGAAGCCTTCTCCCGCGTACTTGAAGAGTGTGGACAGGTGCCCATACCTCCGTACCTCAACCGCGATACCGAGGCCATAGACCTGGAGCGCTATCAGACCCTCTATGCGCATGTGCGCGGGTCGGTCGCAGCCCCTACGGCCGGCCTTCATTTTACTGAAGCAGTGCTTGAGGCTATCAGGGCTAAGTCTATTGATACTCAAAATGTTTGTCTGCACGTAGGCGCCGGCACATTCCTGCCGGTCAAGACATCTCACGTGTCCGAACACCCTATGCATCGCGAGCCCTTCTCCATAAGTCTTTCCCTTCTGGAAGAGCTCAGGGATTCCGGCCGCAAATGCATCGCCGTCGGCACCACATCCGTCCGTACCCTCGAATCGCTCTACTACGCGGGCGTATCCATATTGGAAAAGGGGGAACCGGAGGATGTCGCCCAGTGGGCTCCGTATGAGAGGGAGTACGGCTTCTCCACCAAGGAGGCCCTCGGTGCCATCATCAATTATATGAAAGAACGTTCCCTGGAGGAATTCCGCCTGGGAACCCGCATCATAATCGTCCCCGGATTCAAGTTCCGCATCGTGGATATGATGGTCACCAATTTCCATCAGCCGGAGAGTACTCTGATACTGCTGATTTCCGCTTTCGTGGGCGGAGATTGGAAAACTATTTATAACTTTGCCCTGTCCCACGCCTTCAGGTTCCTGAGCTATGGGGACAGTTCCTTACTTTTCAGAAGATGCGATTGACATTATGGAAGATTTAGAGAACATCCAGCCTTATAATGACGAAGAGGCCGTAGCGGCCCTCCAGAAGCTTGCCCGTCATCCGGCAATGTCCGTGATCAGCAAGTATATTTTCCCTGAACTGCCTATGGGCACTATGAAGAACCTTCTGATGAATATCAAGGGGGTCGATGATTTCCAGTATTCCATAGTTTCCAAGGCCGTGAGCACCGTGCTCGCCCGTTCTTCTTCCGGTTTTACCTACGAGGGAGCCGACAATCTGCGCAATCTCGGCGGCAGCGGGAAGTTCCTGGCCGTTTCCAACCACAGGGACATAGTCCTCGACCCCGCCCTTACCCAGTGGATGCTGATGCTCAACGACGTCCCTCTCACCGAAATCTGCGTTGGCAGCAACCTGCTGGCCAACAGCGTGGTCGAGGCCCTTCTCCGTTCGAACAGGATGATCACCGTCATCCGCGGCATCTCCGCCAGGGAGGCCTACCTCTCTTCGCAGATACTTTCCAAGTTCATACGTTCGGAGGTGGTTTCCGGCAAGAGTTCGGTTTGGATCGCCCAGAGGGAAGGCCGCACCAAGAACGGCCTGGACATCACCGAGCAGGGCCTGCTCAAGATGTTCGATATGAGCGGTACCGCCGATTTCAAGACCAATTTCCAGGAACTGAACATCATCCCTATGTCCATCTCCTACGAATATGAGCCCTGTGCCTTCCGCAAGGCGAGGGAAATCCTCATCAAGCAGATGACCGGGGAGTATCATAAGAAGAAGGATGAGGATATGCGTTCCATCCTCACCGGCATACGGCAGTGGAAGGGCGGCATACACCTCAATGTCGGAGTCCCTCTCACAGAGGCGGAAATCACCCGCGCATCCTGGTACGAGAAGAACGACCGTTACCAGGCCATCCGCAGGATATTGGACGAGCGCATCATCTCCGGGTACAAGCTGTGGAAGACGAACTATATGGGCTACGACCTGATGACCGGAGGTACCAAGTACGCCGATATGTACACCGAGGAGGATTTGAAGGCATTCAAGGAATATACCGAACACAAACTAGCAAGGGCCGAAAGGAAACTGGACAAGGATGAGCTCAGAAGAATCTTCTGGCACATATATGGAAATCCGGTTTTGGCGAAAGAAGGGCCGGGAAACGTCTGATTTCCTCATATTGCGAGTCGGTATTATGCGTAATGTTAGTTAGTTATGCTTTTTTGTCCGCGTTTTTTTGCTATTTTTGCATCTAATAAAATGTAGACAATTTAGCATTTCTATTATGAAGAAACTTTCATCTGCCTTATTGGCCGCTTCCTTGCTGCTTGTTCCCGCAGCGCTCGAAGCTCAGGAATATGACATTCCCAATACCCAGACTCCTCCTCAAACGGTAGTTTCTCCGGAACCCGCAGAACCCGCCGTCGTAGCCGAGCCCGTAGTCGTGCCCGCGGCTGAGCCTGTGGTCGAACCGGTGGCCGAGCCTGCAGTGCAGGAGGTCCCCGAGGCCCAGGCCGCTCCCGAAAAGAAAGTTAAGGCCAAAAAGGTCAAGGAACCCAAGGTGAAAGAAAAGAAAGAGAAAAGCTATGGGTTTTTCAACCATCTGGGAGTCGGTGTCACCGGCGGAGTGATGGATGGCCTGGGAGCCACGGTGGCCGTTCCTCTTGGAGGTCATTTCCAGCTGCGCGCCAATTATTCCGTAGGAGTGCCTGATCAGGTCTATAACCTTTCCTATACGGTACCCGATATGGGCACCCACCAGGTCCAGGGCCGTACCGTGGATCTCAAGGACATCGTCGTTAAAGGGTCCATCCCCACCGACCTCAGCGCCTGCCTGGACTTCTTTATCTCCAAAAAGGGCAATTTCCATATCACAGTAGGCCTTAATGGATTCCTGGCGAAGAACGATTATATCCAGGCTACCGCCGATATAAGCAAACCCCTCAAGCAGGCCTTCCCCGAGGAGCAGAACCTCGAGACCCTCTTCATCCAGTTCAATGACGACGAGACCGGGGCCAGCGCAGAAGTGGCTACTGACCATGCAGGTATCCTGCATCTCGATATGAAGACGAAATCTGCCCTCCGTCCTTATTTCGGAATTGGCTGGGGCCGTGTGTGCAACATACGCAACTGGCTCAGCATGAATCTCGACCTGGGCGTACAGAAAGTCGACGGTATTTCCCTCGTGGGATACGATTCCTATGGCAAGGAGCAGCATTTCACCAGCGGAATGTTCAACCATAAGGATTCCGTCGGCGGTTTCGAAGACCTCATCGACAAGGCCGCAGCAGGCGAACTCCCTTACATAAAAGGATTTATGCCTGTGATCCGCCTCGGTATCCAGATCCGTCTTTTCTAAATAGCTAACCCTTTAATAATTCTAATATGAAGTTTAATGCAAAATTTCTGCTCGTAGCAGTATGTGCTGCTCTTGCACTGGTCTCTTGCAACAAGGACAACGACAAACAGGAAGCTAAGTTCGATGCACCCAAGTATGCGAACAAGGCAGTGAAGGTCACCATCAATGACAGTAACGCCAGCGTCGATCTGAACGGCAAGGCTGTTTCCGACATCGAATTCACCGAGTCCGGTTACGCTGTCATAGGCACCACCGCCGTCAAGGCGGAGGGTGACGAGATTATCGTCGCTCCTTACACCTATGAAAACGGCGAGTATGTCATTCCCGGTTTCGGCACGGTAAAGATCGAAAACGGCAAGATAACCGTCACTACTTCCAAAGGGACCGTTACGGTAAACGTCAGCGTTACCGAGACTGCAACCCCCGCCCAGGGCAGCCAGGAATGGAATCTCTGCCGCGCCTGGACCGTCGCTGATTTCAAGATCGTCGTCAAGGGCGGCGCCCTCGGTTCCAATGGTGTAGGCAAGCTCTTCACCAATCCCAGCATGGCTGCAGTGAAGACCTTCCTCGTGGACAATAAAGTCAACATCCCTCAGGATGTCGTGCTCGAGGATTATGACATCGTAGATGTGAACTTCACCAACCAGAATACCTTCTTCATCAACTTCGCCAATGCCGCGCCTTTCGTAGGTGTCTGGGACGTGACCGCAAGAGGCTTCCATTATGACCTCACCACCGGTGGCAACTACATCTTCAACGGTACTGCCGACGGCAAGATCGCTTTCGAGAAGAGGAATGGCGTAGATTATTGCATCTTTACCGTGAAGGGTGCTTTCCAGAACGGCAATGACAGCTACACCACCGAGGTCGTTCTTTCCCTCAAAGCCAAATAATTCGCCCGCTTGATACAAGTTATGAAGGTCGGCCCTGCGGTCGGCCTTCATTTTTTTTTGTAACTTTGCGCTATGGCTTATAAACTAATCGAGCAGTACGATCAGGATGTGACCGGGAAAATCGCGTCACACGTCAAGGAGATTCTGGCCCTGATAGGGGAGGACTCCGGCAGGGAAGGCCTGGTCAAGACTCCGGAAAGGGTCGCCAAGGCCCTTCAGTTCCTCACCAAGGGCTATGGAGACAATGGGGCGGATATCATACGTTCCGCCGTTTTCGAAGAAGAATACAAGCATATGGTGCTGGTCAAGGACATCGAGCTTTTCTCGTTGTGCGAGCATCATATGATGCCTTTTATCGGCAAGGCCCACGTGGCTTATATTCCTGACGGCAAGATTACCGGCCTGAGCAAGATTGCCAGGGTAGTGGAGTGCTATGCACGCCGGCTTCAGGTGCAGGAACGCCTTACCGAGCAGATCCGTGATTGCATACAGGATGCCCTGCATCCGCTGGGCGTGGCCGTAGTGATCGAGGCTATGCATACCTGTATGAGTATGAGGGGAGTACAGAAAACCAACGCCGTTACCACGACGTCGGCTTTCTCCGGAGTATTCCTTGCTTCCGCACGTACGCGGAGCGAGTTCCTTAGCCTGATCAGGAAAGACTAGTTCTTGCTGATATTCACGTTCAAATGAGGGAAACTGAAGTCCACGCCCTTCGCAGGCAGCTGTGAATATAGGTTTTCCGTAATCCAGAAATATACATCCCAGTAGTCGGCAGCCTTGACCCAGGTACGGGTGACAAGGGTGATGGTGCTTTCTCCCAGGCTGAGCAGGGCCACGAAGGGGTCTGCGGCGCCCTTGGTTTTGGCATCCAGGGCCTTGGGATTGGATTTGATGATCTCCAGGACGGTTTTCTTGGCCTTTTCGATGTCGTTGCCGTAGGCGATGCTGACATTGATGTCCACGCGGCGCAGGTCCTTGACCGAGAAATTGTTGATATTGCCGCTGGCGAGGGCTCCGTTGGGGATGAAAACCACTCTGTTATCGAGGGTTACGAGCTTGGTGGAAGTGATGTTGATCTCGCTTACGGTGCCCGTAAATCCTTGAGCCTCAATGAAATCGCCGGCCCGTATGGGCTTGAAAACCAGCAACATGATGCCACCGGCGAAATTCTGCACCGTGCCGCTCAGAGCCATACCTATTGCCATTCCACCGGCTGCCAGCAGGGCGGCCAGGGAGGTGGTATTTATGCCCAGTGCACCGACTGTGATGATGATGAGAAGTACCCAGAGGGTGATGGATACCAGGCTTTTTACGAAGGATGCCAGGGCGGCGTCGGAGCGTTTCTTTTCGAAGCCCTTGGCAACGATCTTCACGATTTTCTTGATGATCCAGGCACCGATGATGTAAATGGCGAGCGCCGCCAGCACCTTGAGCCCGAAATGCAGGGCCTGCTGGCCGAGATTCTGAAGAAGCACGTTGGGCTCGGTGTCCTTGAGTGCGGCCAGGGTCTCGGAAGTGCGGGCCTGGATGGAGTCGGCCGTGAACTTTTCTACGGCCGCCTCAGCTTGCAATAGTGTCATTAACATAGGCAGGGGGATTGGTTATTATATCTACAACTTAACATAATATAAATTGTGTAACAAACTACAGAATTCCGGCGAAGAGCCTCAGAATCCTCGATACCAGCATCTGGTACCATTTTCTGCGCGCACGCCAGCTCTGCGGTTCCAGCAAGGTCGAAATCTCCATATCCTTCAAGAATATCTCCTTGTTGGCAACGGCCGTCTGGGTGTCGTAGATGTATGCGTTGATCTCGTGGTTAAGGTTCAAACTGCGTATGTCTATGTTGGCTGTGCCGATCAGCGACAGATAATCGTCGCAGACCGCGGTTTTGGAGTGTATGAATTCCCCGCCGCGTTCGTAGAGTTTTACGCCGGCCTCCATGCATTCCAGGTAATAAGCTTTGTTGGCGGCAGCCATCAAGGGCGTATCTACCTTCTCCGGGAACATAATACGCACGTCCACGCCGCGCAGTGCGGCGGATTTCAGGGCCACCAGGAAGCTCTCCGGAGGCACGAAATAAGGAGTCTGCATATAGATGTAGTCCTTGGCGTTCTGCAGCATCCATTCATAGCCCATATGGATGAGCGGCCATACGGAATCGGACTCATCCGGCACTATCTGCATGGTCTTGTCGCGGAAGGGCCCGTCCACGGGCTCCTTGAATACCTTGAAATAGTGGCTCAGAGGCTGCTTGAGAGTGCCTCCGGAGGTCATCCAGGAGTCCAGGAAGGAGGCTTGCAGGGCTGCGACGGCATTGCCTTCTATGCGCAGGTGCGTGTCCCTCCACTGGAAGAAGTAATGGTTGTTGATGTTCATTCCTCCCGTATAACCTATTTTCCCGTCGATTACCACCACTTTGCGGTGGTTGCGGTAGTTCAGCTTCATAGGCAGGCTCAATATGCCCTGCTTGCTGTTCGTAAAGCGTTCGACCTCGATGCCGGATTTCCGCATCTTGTTATAGTACGACGAAGGAATGGGGAAATTGGCTATGTTTTCGTTCAGAAAACGTATCTCGACCCCTTCCCTGGCCTTTTTTTCAAGTAGTTCCAGCACTTCCCTCCCCCCTCGGTCATTCCCGAAATGGAAGTATTCCAGATGGATGGACTCCTTGGCATCGGCTATGTCTTTCATCAGCAATTCCTGCTTCCGGGAGCCGCTGGTGATGATTTCGAAAGAGTTGCCCGTGCTGAGATTTGTACCGGTCTCAATGTTCGCGAGCAGCTTCGCCAGAGGGCGGAAATCCTCCCGGACGGCATCGAAAGGAGGGTCGGAGCCCAGCAGGGAATGTATCACCGGGTCGTATTCTGCGCGGAACTTATCGATGGCGGCCTTGTGCCTGCGCTGGAAGAAATAGTGGTTCCTGTAGTTGATGCCGCACATAAGGTACAGCAGAATCCCTACCAGCGGGAGCAGGGTTATGGTGAGCAGCCAGGCCATCTTGGTGCCGGAATCGCCGTTGTCGAAGATGATGACGGCGGCCACTCCCAAGAAAAGCAGGCCGAAGAGTATGTAGAGTATTATGTTGGCAATCATTAAACACAAATGTAGCAAAAATTGATTATATTCGCGTCCATTATATAGAAGATTGGAAAATGGCCAGGAAGAAGACAGATATCCTTTTGGAAGACATAACGATAGAAGCGGTTGCGGCAGAGGGAAAAGCGATTGCCCATACCCCTGATTCGCAGGTGGTTTTCGTGCCCTTCGCAGTCCCCGGTGACGTGGTGGACATAAGGGTTTACAAGAAAAAGAAGAACTACCTCGAAGGCGTGATCGCGGCCCTTAAAAAGCCCTCTCCAGACAGGCTGGAACCCTTCTGCAGCCATTTCGGCATTTGCGGGGGTTGCAAATGGCAGCCTCTCCCCTACCCGCTCCAGCTGGAGGCCAAGCGCCGTCAGGTGTATGACCAGCTGGTCCGTATAGGCCATCTCGAAGTTCCGGAGATACTCCCTACCCTGCCCTCCGAGCGTACCGTTTTCTACCGTAACAAGCTGGAATTCACCGCCTCCGACAAGCGATGGATTCTCCCCGAGGAGGATCCTGAAGGGCTCAGCGACGCCCAGCGCTGCGGGCTCGGTTTCCACGTGGGCAAGTTCTTCGACAAAGTGCTGGACCTGGACCGCTGCTACCTTCAGCCCGAGCCCTCCAACGCCATCCGTCTCTTCGCCAAGAAATACGCCATCGAGCACTCCATCCCCTTCTACGACATAAGGGAGAACAAGGGCATCTTCCGCACCATTTTCGTGCGTACGACCGAGTCCGGAGCCACTATGGTGATAGTCTGCTTCGCCGAGGAATTCAAGGGCCGCGAGGCCTTCCTGGATGCCCTGGCGGAGGCATTTCCCCAGATCAGCTCGCTCTACTACATCATCAATTCCAAGAAGAACGACAGCATCTCCGACCAGACCTGCGTGCTCTACAAAGGGGATGAGGCCATATACGAAGAAATGGAGGGCCTGCGCTTCAAGATAGGTCCCAAGTCCTTCTATCAGACCAATACCCTGCAGGCCTACAATCTGTACAAGGTCGCCAGGGAATTCGCCGATCTCAAGGGGGATGAGGTAGTATATGACCTTTATACCGGCACCGGCACCATCGCCCAGTTCGTAAGCCGCAAGGCCAGGAAAGTGGTGGGGATAGAATATGTGCCCGAGGCCATAGAGGATGCCCGCCTGAACGCCAAGTGCAATGGCATCGACAACTGCACCTTCTACGCCGGGGATATGAAGGACGTGCTGACTCCCTCCTTCATAGCCAGGAACGGAGTGCCGGACGTGATGATAGTGGATCCTCCCCGCGCGGGAATGCATCCCGACGTGGTCAAGGTGATAATGGAAGCTGCCCCGGAGCGCATAGTCTATGTCAGCTGCAACCCTGCTTCCCAGGCACGCGACCTGGCGGCCATGTCCGAAAAATACGAGATACTCGCAGTACAGCCCGTAGATATGTTTCCCCACACCCAGCACGTGGAGAATGTTTGTAAATTGCGATTAAAAGCGTAACTTTACGTGATGTTACTAGAAATCCTTTTCTTGCTTCTGGGGCTCGCCATGGTCATCGGCGGTGCCAACGCACTGGTTGACGGAGCCTCCAGCGTCGCCCGCCGCACAGGCATCAGCGAATTCGTCATCGGCCTCGTGATAGTAGGTTTCGGGACCTCCCTTCCCGAGCTGGTGGTTAGCGTCACAGGCGCCCTTGCCAGGAATTCCGACATTGCGATAGGAAACGTCCTGGGTTCCAATATCTTCAACACTTCGCTGATACTTGCCGTTTCGGCTATGATAGCTCCCGTTGCCATTACCCGCACCAACAAGTTCCGGGACATCCCTCTCACCATACTGGTGACATTCCTGGTGGTGGCGCTGGGCTGGCAGAACGGCCTGAGCAGGGTCGAAGGCATCATTATGGTGGTGCTTTTCGTCGCATACATCATCTACAGCTTCAAGTCCGATCCTGAGGACGTCTCCCCCGACGAGGAGGCCAGGACCTACAAGACTTTTACTTCAGTCGTTTTCATACTAGGCGGCCTTGCCTGCCTTGTTTTCGGCGGCCGGCTTTTCGTGAACTCCGCCGAACACATTGCCCGTATGATAGGCGTAAGCGACAAGTTCATAGCTATCACGGTGCTGGCTATAGGCACTTCCCTGCCGGAATTTGTCACCAGCATAGTGGCCCTCGCCAAGAAGCGCAGCCAGCTCGCCCTGGGCAACATCCTGGGTTCCAACGTGTTCAACCTGCTTCTTATCCTGGGAGTGTCGGCCATCATCTCCCCTACCAATTTCGCACGTATCGACATCTACGACTACAGCGCCCTGCTGCTCAGCATAATATTGGTCTGGACGGCCATCTATACGGGAAAGAAGAATATCCTGGACCGTTTCGACGCCTCCATTATGCTGCTGCTCTTCGCCGCTTATATGACTAAATTGTTCATAACTCTGTAAACTTGACCAATATGAAATTCCAAGGCACCAAGTATAAACTGATGAATGTCGCCACCGGCCGCGTTTTCGAAGACCGCGGATGGACTTTGGCAGATCCCGAAGGAGAGACTCCCTCCCTTGTGAGGGCCGTCTATGAGAATAAGAAATTCACTCCCAGGGACGATCTTGACGGTCTTTACCGCTATGCGGAGTGGATGCCCATTCAGCGTACCCTGCGCCGTTCCTGCGCTCCTGTGACATATCACAGCAAGGGTTTGGGCAAGTTCTTGGGCCTGGATAATCTCTACATCACCTTCTCCGGCTACAATCCCGCCATAGGGGCCGAGTTCCAGACCTGCTCTTTCAAGGAGACCGAGGCCTTCAGCGTATGCGCCAGGATGGGAAAGAAGGAGAAGCGCACCATCGTGGTGCAGTCCGCCGGAAATACCGCCCGCGCCTTCGCGCAGGTATGCTCCGACAATATGATCCCCATAGTGATCTGCGTGCCTCTCGACAACCGCCACGACCTTTGGTTCCAGCATAAGCTCAATCCCTGCGTCAAGTTGGTCGCCACCCCTCACGGCTCCGATTACTACGATGCCATCGCCCTCGGCGACAAGATATGCCAGGACAGCCGCTATTTCGCGGAAGGAGGCGCCAAGAACGTCGCCAGGCGCGACGGTATGGGAACCACCCTTCTCTCGGCCGTGGAGGCCATAGGGCGCATCCCTGACGCTTATTTCCAGGCCGTGGGGTCGGGCACCGGCGCCATCGCCGCCTGGGAGAACAATCTCCGCCTGATCGAGGACGGCCGCTTCGGCAGCAACAAGATGAAGATATTCGTCGCCCAGAACTCCCCTTTCACCCTTCTCTATGATTCCTGGAAGGCTGGCAGCAGGGAGCTCGCAGCGCTCGATCCCGACAAGGGAAGGCATCAGGCCGAGAGCATACTGGCCAAGGTCCTTAGCAACCGTAAACCCCCGTACAGCCTTGCCGGCGGCCTTTTCGATGCAATGAAAGATAGCGGCGGCGACGCATACCTCGCATCCAATGACGACATAATCTACTGGATACTGCAGTTCCGCAATCTCGAGGGATACGATATCTTCCCCGCACCTGCCTGTGCCGTGAAGGCCCTTTCAACGGCGGTCAGCGAAGGAAAGGTCGGGAAAGAGGACGTGGTGATGCTGAACATTACCGGAGGAGGTTCGCTGCAGGCTATGGGCAAGGGATATCATCTGCTCGAGCCGGAACTGGTGCTCAGCCCCGAACTCAGCGCGGACGAGATCATTTCGAAGGTAGATTCCCTTTTCTAGAAATACAGGCTGACTCCCAGCTTGACCCCGCAGTACCAGGCATCGTTGCGTCTGATATTGCAGGGTGAGACGTATTCTTCCTCGATGGGATCCCATACCCGGGGGCGGTCGTATGCCAACCTGAATCCCAGCAGGAAAGAAAGGCTGGAACTCTCGCTCAGCACCATGGAATAACCTGTACCCAGCTGAGCCTGGTTGGTGTGCTTCTGCCCGAGGGTGATTCCTCCGTCAAGGAAGATGAAGATGCCGTCGCTGTCCAGGCCCTCGGGATGGTAGGCAGCCCTGGCGAGCAGGGGGAACACCCGCCTCCCCCTCTGTATCCCCTCGTAGCCGGAAATCAGGCTGGCCCTGATAGTCGGGAAGAGGTCGAAAGCGAGCGAGGCGTACACGAAGGCGTTGGTGTTGTAGCGGTTTACCCATTCCTCGTCATTGATCCTGAAGCCGATGGATTCATCCAGGTAATTGAAATGATGGTAGGACATCATAGTGCCGGTGTATCCCCACTCCAGGCCGGGATGGAAACGGCCGAAGAAGTCCTTGTCCCCGGCGGAAAGGCTTTGTGCGCACAGCAGCAGGGCGCAAAGGTATGCAAGGGACTTTTTCATCAGAATCTGGCCATTATCTTGAGAGTAGGTATCAGGGCCTGGGTAAGGCCGTTATTGTAGATGTTCATCTGCACGCCCTTGGGGGTGTTGCGGGCGATGAATCCCAGTTCGGCCACCATCCCCATCTCAATGTCGATGTGCCTGGGAAAACTGAGCCTGACGGCAAGGGCTATGTCGGCGGTGAGAAGCACTCCGAACTTGTCGGAACCGCTGTCCCGCACCAGTCCGCTGCTGGCCCCGGGGCCCAGGAAGAGGCCTCCGCGGGCTCCGTCGTAGTCGAAGGATGCAAGACGGTTGTAGTGCAGGTAGCAGGCTTTCACGCCAGGATTGCGGTATGTACCGGAAAGCATTCCGTAGCAATCCGCATATACGCTATAGGAATTGTAGATGATATCGGAGGCCACGTAATCGACGCAGATGCCGAAACCTTTGGGAGAATTGAAAAGCCCAGCAGAAACGCCCCCGGCCGATGCATACGACTGCACCGCCAGGAAAGCGACCAGGTTCAGGATGATAAGTCTCGGTTTCACGTCTTGAGCTTTCCTACGAAGTTAAGAATAATCTTTGTTATTTTGACCAAAAATCAATAAATTCGCAGAATAGTGTGCAAATAACCTAACGTACTTATGAGTATAGAAATCAGAACCATCGATCCGGCCGACAGGAGGGCTCTCAGGAAGTTCATACTCTTCCCCGAGAAGCTCTACAGGCACAATAAGTACTATGTCCCGGCATTGGTTTTCGATGAGATGGACACCCTGGATCCGTCCAGGAACCCCGCTGCGGAATTCTGCAAGCAGGTCCTTTATATGGCATATAAGGACGGTGAAGCCGTAGGCCGCATAGCAGGTATAATCAACTACCGGGCGAACGAGCATTGGAAGCACGACGAAGTGCGTTTCGGCTGGTTCGATACCATAGACGACAAGGAAGTATCTGCCGCCCTGATTGCCAAGGTGGAAGAGTTCGGCAAGGCTCACGGAATGACGCATATAGTCGGCCCCCTGGGTTTCACGGACTTCGACCCCGAAGGTATGCTCATCGAAGGTTTCGACCAGCAGGGCACGATGCCCCTGATATACAACCATCCTTATTACGTGGACCATATCGAGTCCCTCGGTTTCAAGAAGGACGTGGACTGGCTGGAATACCGCATCTTCATTCCTGAAGAGATTCCCGCCAAGTTCCAGAGGGTGGCGGCCATAGTGGCGGCCAGGAACAACTTTACCGTGCGCCCTGTGACCCGCAAGAGGATTCGCGAGGGCTATGCCACCAAGCTGTTCTCGCTGATTACCGACACCTACAAGGATCTCTACGAATACACTATGCTGCCTGACAACCTGGCGGACAAATACATAGGTTTCTACCTCAAGGTGCTCGACCTGCGCTATATCACCTCGGTGGAGGATGAAAACGGCAATATAGTGGCCTTCGGCATCACCATGCCTTCGCTGGCCGACGCACTCATCAAGTCCCGCGGACGCATCTTCCCCTTCGGATGGTGGCATCTGCTCAAGGCCCTCTTCATCAAGCACAGCGAGGGCGCCGAGCTGCTGCTGATGGGTGCCCGTTCCGACGTACGCAACACCGGCGTGACCGCCCTGGTGGTCTGCGATATGTTCGAGAAGTACCACAAGCTGGGCGTAAAGTGGGCCGAGACCAATGCGGAGCTGGAGGACAACTACAGCATACGCAACCATTTCGAAGATTTCGAGCGCATTCAGCACAAGCGCCGCCGTTCCTACAAGAAACCCATCGACTGATGAACGGATTGCTCCCTCCCCTCCCCGAACGCCTCAGGCCGCACAGTCTCGACGACTATGTGGGCCAGAAGCATCTCGTGGGTAAAGGGTGCATACTCCGTAATATGATTGAAAGCGGGAACCTCAGTTCATTCATCCTCTGGGGCCCTCCCGGCGTGGGAAAGACCACCCTCGCCAAGATAATCGCCGACAGCTGCAAGAGGGAGTTCTTCACCCTGAGCGCGGTTAGCGCGGGCGTGAAAGAGGTCCGTGAGGTGATAGATGCCGCCCGTTCCGGCGGAATCTTCAACCAGAGCGCCGCCCCCGTGCTCTTCATCGACGAAATCCACCGCTTCAACAAAGCCCAGCAGGATGCCTTGCTGGGGGCCGTCGAAGCAGGTATAGTGATCCTCATAGGTGCTACCACCGAGAACCCGTCCTTCGAGGTCATCACTCCCCTTTTGTCCCGCTGTCAGGTGTATGTGCTCAAAAGCCTGGAAATCAGTGACCTGCAGCAGCTTCTCGACCGCGCCCTGGCAGAGGACGAAATACTTAAGGAAAGGAAAATAGTCATCTCCCAGACCGACGCCCTTTTCCGTCAGAGCGGGGGTGACGGACGCAAACTGCTGAACGTACTCGAACTGGTGGTGGATTCCCAGGCAGGCAAGAAGAAGGTGGTCATAGACAACAAGACGGTCACCGA
>JAEEXQ010000093.1 GCA_016287875.1 Bacteroidales bacterium
TCCCTTCTCCCTCGTCACCTGCTCTGCGCATCAAGTGCTGTTGAGGGTCCACAAAATGGACCCTCAACAGCAAAAATGGCCCAAAATGCTTTCGAGGGTCCAAACTTTGGACCCTCGAAAGCACGTTGCAAGTTCTAACGGAATACTTCTATCACTTGACGATATTGCCAGAATTACTAACTGTCAAGTATGCGTGCCGCCTCTTCATATGGGATACCAGTCACTCGGCATATCTGGTTGAGATCTGCACTGAAACGGCGGCTGAGCTGCCTGAGCAGTTCAGCTTTTTGTCCGACACTCAAATCTGCTATCAAGTTTACTCGGAACAATGAACGACATAAATCCTCGCTGGCAGAAAGTATGTTCTGATCCCTGAAAGAAGGCGCCGCGACACCTTCAAGTTTTTGCCTGGCTTTGGATGAAGTCCTTAGGAAATATCCCAACCGTTTCGGAGTTCTGAACAAGGATTCTACAACTTTGACCTTTACATAGGATTCAGGGAGTATGTACCCTCCGGAACCTATCTTAAAACTGTCCGGCAATTGGGCATTGCTCTTCAAAATACGGATAAGAGACCTCCCAGAAAACTCTCTCAGGAACCTCCCGGGGGAGGTGTTCTTGTTAAATAGAACGTTTCCCGTACCCCAGGGATAACCGGAAGGCTCCAAACTTATGTTTGCAGCCACGCTGTTCATCAAGACATAAGCAATAGCCCTCTCAAGAGACTCGTCACTTTGGCTTACATTCCGGATATCCACCCCATTGCGACGCAAGAGTTCGCATACTCCGTATTTCCTTTGATAGTATGCAGCATAGAGTCGTTTGAATCTGTTGATGAACAGCTCCGCCCTTTCACGGCTGCAACTGAGGACAAAATGTACATGATTGGACATAAGAATGAATGCCAGGACCACAACCCCCGTAATGAATGATGCGATTGCAACATAGTTCATCCCAACCCGGAAGTCTTCATCATCCCGGAACCAAAGACGGTCTTCCAAATGGTCCGTCGTGACCAAGAAGTATTGTTCCATAATCTTATCAGTTTAGTATTGAAGTGCCGAAGATAGTGCCCGGTCCAGTCGTTACAATGGTTTATAAAAAAAGATGCGTAATTCTATTATCTATTTTAAAGTTTTCTGTCTTCCACGGTATAATCACGTCATCTTTACTCCCATCTTTTTTCCCTTCCACGAATGCTGTTGAGGGTCCAGAACTTGGACCCTCATCAGCAAAAATGGCCTAAAATGCTTTCGAGGGTCCAGTTTTTGGACCCTCGACGTCATTCAATATGCGTAAAAAGGGAGGGAGGGGAAAAGGGATATGGGGAAAACAGGTGGAAGGAGAAGGAAGGGACGAGGGAAGAAGGAAAAGGGAAAAGAGGAGAAGGAAGGAGGAGAGGAAAAGGAAACTGGGAGGAGGGAAAAAGGGTGGATGGGAAAACAGAAGGGAAAGAGAGAGGGGAAAAAAACTACAAGTGCCGGGGGTGAACCTCCGGCACTTGTTGGATTCTGATATAAATCTCCGTTGGGGAGATTGGATGCATGAATAAAGGACTAGTCCTCCTCTTCCTGGGCGGCGTAGTCGGCCAGAAGCTTGGTCTGGACGTCTCCCGGGACGGGCTGGTAGTCGGCGAACTCCATCGTGAAGGTGGCGGAGCCGGAAGTGATGGAGCTCAGAGTGGTGGAGTAGCGGTAGAGCTCTGCGAGAGGCACGCGGGCCTTGAGGATGGCGAAGCCCTTGTCGGAACCCATGTCGCCGAGGATACCGCGGCGGTTCTGGAGGTCGGACATACAGGCACCCTGATACTCGGCAGGAGTCATGACCTCGACGTTGTAGATAGGCTCGAGGATCTTAGGACCGGCATTGCGGAAAGCCTCACGGAAGGCGTTACGGCCAGCGATGATGAAGGCGATTTCCTTGGAGTCCACCGGGTGCATCTTACCGTCATAGACGAAGACGCGGATGTCACGGGCATAAGAACCGGTGAGAGGTCCCTCGACCATGCGCTCCTTGATACCCTTGAGGATGGCGGGCATGAAGCTGAGGTCGATGGCGCCACCGACGACGCAGTTGTAGAACTCGAGCTTGCCGCCCCACTCCAGGTCGGTGATGTCCTGGGTCTTGATGTTGAGCTGGGTCTCCTTGCCGTTGATCATGAACTTGGTGTTGAGCTCACCCTCGGCCGGGCAGACCAGGAGGTGCACCTCGCCGAACTGGCCGGCGCCGCCGGACTGCTTCTTGTGGCGGTACTGGGCGCAGGCCACCTTGGTGATGGTCTCGCGGTACGGCACCTTCGGGGCGAAGAGCTCGACGTCGAGCTTGTATTCGTTGTTCAGCATCCACTTGACGATGTTGATATGCTGCTCACCGTTGCCGCTGAGGATGGTCTGGCGGAGCTCCTTGGAGTACTCGACGATGACGGTCGGGTCCGTGGAGGCGATGCGCTTGAGGGCGTCGCCGAGCTTCTGCTCGTCCTGCTGGACCTTGGCCTTGATGGCGCAGCGGTACTTGGGAGCCGGATACTGGATCTTGTCGTAGTTGATGTTGGAGCCGGGCAGGGACAGGGTCGTGTTGCTGCGGCCGCTCTTGAGCTTGACGGCGCAGCCGAAGTCGCCGGCGTGCAGGGTGTTGACGGGCTCCTTCTTGACGCCTGCGACGGCGTAGATGGCGGAGAGACGCTCCTTGTTGCCGGTGGCGGGATCCTCGAGATCCAGGCCGGCGGTGATGGAACCGCTCATCACCTTGAAGTAGGAAACCTCGCCGAGGTGCTGCTCCACGTCGTTCTTGTAGATGAACAGGGACGGGGCGCCGCCTTCCTTGACGTCCGGGGCGGGGGCGACGTTCTTGGTGAACTCGAGCAGGCGCTTCACGCCGATGTCCTTCTTGGCGCTGACGCAGAAGATCGGATAGGCCTCGCCGGCGGCGATGCCCAGGTTGAGGCCCTTGCGGATCTCGTCCTCGGTGAGGACGCCCTCCTCGAAGAACTTCTCCATCAGGGTGTCGTCGAACTCGGCGGCCTTCTCGATGAGGGCGCCGCGGTATTCCTCGGCCATGTCCGCCAGGTTGGCGGGGATTTCGAGGTCTTCGCGGGTGCCGTTGGCATCCTTGAAGTGGTAGTATTTCATCTTGAGGACATCCACGAAACCGTCGAAGTTCGGGCCGACGTTGACCGGGAACTGGACATAGACGCCCTTGTTGCCGAAGGACTCCTTGATGGAGTTCTGGATGTTGTCCCAGTCGGCCTTCTCGCCGTCGAGCTGGTTGATGGCGATCACCAAAGGCAGCTTCTTGCTGTCAGCCAGGCGCAGGAAGTTCTCCGTGCCGACCTCGACGCCCTGCTGGGCGTTGATCACGAGCACGCCGCTCTCGCACACCTTGAAGGCAGCGTAGGCGCCGCCGATGAAGTCGTCGGAACCCGGGGTATCGATGATGTTGATCTTGGCATTCATGAACTCGGCGTACAGCGGAGTCGCATAGATGGAACGCTGGTTGAGCTTTTCGAGTTCGTCGTTGTCGGAGACCGTGTTCTTGTCTTCGATGGTACCCCTGCGGTCAATCACCTTGCCCTCAAAGAGCATGGCTTCTGCAAGCGTGGTCTTGCCGGACTTGGTGGCTCCAAGCAGGGCCACGTTGCGGATGTCTTTGGTAGAATAATCTTTCATTTCTAGTATAGAGTATTAATTATTACTTGGTTTCGATTACAAAGCACGCAAAGCTAACAAATTTTGCAGCCAATCGCAAATCATTCGGCAAGCAATTCCATACGGATTTGAAAGAATATTTCTTCGCCGCAGAAGCCGGTCTGGCGGAGCAGCATTTCGTTGAAAACGCCGGGCGTGACGCGCAGTTTGCGGCAGGCGGAAGGGAAATCGGGGAGGTCGGGTTCGGCCGCCAGCAGACGGACCAGCCGGTCGAAGGGAGAGTCGGAGTATGCCATAGCTTATCGTTTTTCGTTTTCGGCAAAAATGGAACACTGTCACGAAAAACGCAACAGCCGCAGCGGGGTACGGCGGGGGTCAGGCTACAAAAAAATACGAATTTTACACATTTGTCCGCTTTTTGCGGACATCGTCCGCCATTTCCGGCCATCAAGTCACGCGCGCAAGCAGTAATTTTGGACTATGCAGCAAGATTTCTTCCATAGCAATCTGCGTCACGCCCGCGAACGCGCCGGCCTCTCCCAGGCGGAGCTGGCCGAGGAGATCGGAATCGGGCGGACGACCGTCGTTTCGCTCGAGAGCGGCAAGACGCGGCTGTTCAACAAGAATCTGCGGCTCATCGCAAACCGTCTGCACCTCTCGGTCGAAGAACTGCTCTGCGGAGCGCCCGCCGACGTCCTGCTGATGGACGAGCCCGCGCGCGCCGAGCGTGAAAACGCCATCAAGACCGACTACGAGAACCGCATCACCCTCCTCCAGGAGAAACTCGACGCCGCGAACCGCCTCAACGAAGCCCTCCAGGGCAACATCGACTCCCTCACCCGCTCCAACCAGTACCTGATCGAGCAGCTCCGCAAAGAGCAATAGCCCCGCCCGGACCGGACGGAGAAAGGGCGCAAGGATGGCGGGGACGGGAAAATTGTGTATCTTTGCGGAATATGCACGAACCCCAACTTCTTCCGTATCTCGAAGCAGGCCGGCTGGAAGCCGGATGCGACGAGGCCGGACGCGGTCCGCTCG
>JAEEXQ010000094.1 GCA_016287875.1 Bacteroidales bacterium
AAGGTCGGCGAGCAGGCAATGTACCTGGCCCAGCTCAAGGGTATGAGCGCCGGCGCTGCCAAGGCCGCGCTCAAGGAGTGGTTCGTCCGCTTCGGCATCGAGGACTGGTGGGGCAAGAAGGTGGAGGAACTTTCCAAGGGTATGGCCCAGAAGCTCCAGTTCATAACCACCGTCGTGCACAAGCCCTCGCTGATGATTCTCGACGAGCCTTTCAGTGGTTTCGACCCCGTGAACGCCGACATCATCCGCAAGGAGATACTCCGCCTCAAGGATGAAGGGGCCACCATAATTCTTTCCACCCACAATATGGAAAGCGTGGAGGAACTCTGCGACGAGATAGCCCTCATCAACAAGAGCAAGCTGGTGATCACGGGTGCCGTCGACAGCATTCGCCGCGAATATGGCAACAATAACATCGAAATAGAGTACACCGATGCCGACGGCCGCCACACCGAGGTCATCTCCCGCGACAAGGCCGGCAATGACGTACTCAAGACATTCATCGACAAGGGCGTCACCATCAATTCCTACAAGGAGCTGATGCCCAGGATGAACGATATTTTCATCAAGCTTGTTACCGGAGAGGAGGCCGGAGAGAAATGAGTTTCAAAAGGACAGGGATAGTTCTTTCCCACGAATATCTTCTTAGAGTCAAGAAAAAGAGTTTCCTTATCACCACTTTCGTGGTTCCCATATTGTTCGCTGCGCTCTGCATACTGCCTTCCCTGTTGATGCTGAATTCCAAGGAGAAGTGCCAGAAGGTGGCCGTGGTGGATTATTCCGGCATAGTGATGCCTTATTTCGAGAACGGCTCGACCGCCGAGTTCACCGACTGCAGCTCCGAGGATCCCGCAGTCCTGAAGGACGAACTTGCATCGCGCGGTTTCGACGTGCTGCTCGTCGTCTCGCAACTCGACTCCGCCAAGAGCGTAAGCCTGCAGACCTACAGCAAGAAACCTACCGGAATCGATTTCAAAGAAGGCCTGCGCAACAGGGCCAACAAAGCCGTCGAAGCTTACAGGATAGGCACCTATAATATCGCCGGTCTCGACCAGATAATGAAGGATGTAAAGGCCAACGTCAAGCTCAACGAGTTCACCCTCGATGAAAGCGGCAACGCACAGGTGTCGGAATCCGGAATCTATATGGTGATTTCGATGGTGCTGGGAATGGCCATCTATATGTTCATTGCCCTCTTCGGAGCAATGGTGATGTCTTCGGTCATAGAGGAGAAGAGCTCCCGCGTGGTAGAGGTCCTGGTCTCCAGCGTCAAGGCTACCGAGCTGATGTTCGGCAAGATCATAGGCATAGCCCTCGTGGCCCTTACCCAGTTCCTGCTCTGGATCATACTTACTGTCGTGCTGCTGGCTGCCGCGGGCGCCATCTTCGGTTTCGGCGGCGATCTGGCTTCTACCGCACAGGTGGCGGATATGGCCAAGGGAATGGGCGGAGTGGATGTGGCTGCCATGGCCCAGAACAGCGAGATGTCTGTAATCTTCACGACGCTCGCGCACGTTCCTTGGGGGACCTTGATCATAAGCTTCTTCATCTACTTCGTGCTGGGATATCTGCTCTATGCGTCCATGTATGCCGCAGTAGGCTCCGCCGTCGAGAACGAAGCCGATTCCCAGCAGCTGCAGCTGCCCATCACCATTCCTCTTATGATAGGCTTCTTCATGGTTATGTTCGCCTTCAAGAATCCTGACAGCCAGGCTGTGTTTTGGGGCTCGATGATTCCTTTCACTTCTCCTATAGTGATGCTTTCGCGTATCCCTTACGGAGTGCCTGTATGGGAGCTCGTGCTTTCCATCGCCCTGCTTTTCGGCACCTTCCTGGTGCTGGCCTGGGCCTCTGCCAAGATATACAAGGCCGGAATCCTTATGTTCGGCAAGAAATCCAATTGGGGAGATCTGTTCAGATGGTTAAAACAAAAGTAATACTTCTGCTTTCGGCAGCCCTTGTCCTGAGTTCCTGCTCCTATTCTTTCAAGTGGGAGAAATTCAGCATCGACGGCCACCGCACCGGTGTCACCGTGCCTAATGCGGTGAATGTCAAGGAGGCTTTGGGCGTTGTCGAGGACGGGGTTTACAAGGCCCCTGTCGGGAAAGAGTTCAAAGGTGGTGCTACCGCCGCCGTGGCCGCTCTGCTGATAGATGTCCAGCCGGCGATGGCCCGACTCAAGGAGGTGGTCGCCTTCGCCCCCGAGGCAATGCCCAAGGGCCGGCCGGAAAGCCCGCTCGGCAATTTCATCGTTGACCGCGTCTATGAGGATGTTTCCGCGCTGGTAGCCCCCGATGGGCGCAAGGTCGATATCGCTATTACCAATATGGGAGGCATACGCGTGGATATCGCCGCCGGGGACGTGCTTCTCGACGACATCGTATCTATGCTCCCTTTCAGGAACTATCTCTGCTATGTGCAGATTCCCGGTTCCGAGCTTAGGAAGGCTTTCGAGCATATGGCCGAGAACGGCGTACAGTGCATTTCCCACGCCCGTATGTCGGTCAAGGACCGTCAGCTGGTGAGTGCCGAGGTGGATGGAGCCCCTCTGGATGACGAGCGTCTCTACGGCGTGGCTACCATCGACTTCCTCTTGGACGGAGGAGACGGATTCAAGCTTGCCCGCGGTGCCCAGGACTATTATATCTCCGAGATTAAGATCGGGGATGCCATACTCGCGGACATTCGCTCGTTGACCGCCGAGGGTAAGCCTCTTGCTTATAAGACCGACGGACGCGTTTCAATAGTGGAGGAAAGCCTATGAAGAAGATAATTGTTTCCGTGCTTGTATGCCTTGCGGCCATAGCTTGCCAGCCCCGCCTGGTAATCGTCCATACCAATGATACGCACAGCCATTTCGATCCCGTACGCGGGGGAGAATCTGACGGGCTGGGCGGCATTATCGAGAGGGCCGCGTTCATCGACAGCGTCCGCGCCGAGTATTCTTCCGACAAGGTGCTGCTTCTTCACGCCGGCGACTTCAATCAGGGGACATCCTACCACAGCGAACTGGGTGGCTCGCTGGAGCCCAAGATGATAAATGCTCTCGGATACGACTGCATCACCCTCGGTAACCACGAGCTCGATGAAGGAATAGAGAGCCTTGCCCAGCGCCTGAGCCAGATAAAATGTCCAATAGTGTGCGCCAACTGCGAATTCCCCGACATACTTCAGCAGTACGTTACTCCGACTGCCGTCATAGAAAGAGGCGGGATACGTATTGGCATTATCGGGATGGAGTCGGATATCGCCACCATGGTGGCCGCTCCCACTGCCCAGCGCATCAAGCAGCTGGACAATGTGGAAGTGGTGAACAAGTGGGCCGCCCATCTCCGCAAGGAGGAAAAATGCAAGCTTGTCATTCTTCTCAGCCATCTCGGCTACGATGTGGATCAGGCCATTGTCCCTCAGACCAAAGGCCTGGATATCATTATCGGAGGCCATACCCATACTTTCGTCGATGACTTCATATATGTCAAGGATGCACGGGGAAAGAAAATCCCCATCATCACTGACGGATGCTGGGGACTTGAGATGGGGCTTATAAAAATGCGATAATTCCTATCGTCTGATATTGTTTTATCATATCGTTGCCCGGGACTAGCTGTTTCGGGCAATATTTGTAATAGATCCCGATTTCTTTGTTGAATAACAGGCTTCCCTGGTAGTTCAGCTGATATCTTTCAACTTCGCCTCCTTTGGTCTTGCGGGTGTAATCGCTATTGCCTGCCGAGTACTTGCTTCTGACGCTGGTGTATTTGTTGATGTTCTTGACACCTTCGACGCCGAGCCTGAGCTCGAACTTGCCGATGCTGAAGCCCATGCTGGCGGGAACGGCGAGCGAGAATGTCCTTATCGTGGACTTTTCAAGCTTGGGCATCACAGAAGGAACGAACTTTCCGCCGTCGATATCGAAAATCTTCTCCTTGCTGGTGAATTTGTTCCATTTGAGGTCGAATCCGGCATTGAACGAAAGCCAGCCCGTGGGATGGAGATTCACTTCGAAAACATTCTGCACTATCTCCCTGGATAGCCAGGGGTTGAAGGTCTCGCTGCCCTTCACGAAATTGAATCCGTATCCGGAATAGCTGAGCATGCTGAACTCGGAAAATGGCTTCTGACCGAAGGAAAGGGACTTGTGCTTCTTGACCTTGACCTCCATCTCTTCTATGCGTTTCAGGAGTTCTTTGGTGTCTTTGTTGTCTTCTTGGGCGTATGCTGCCGCGCTGCTTATGGATAGCAGGGCAGCAATTATTATTATGGTTTTTTTCATTTTAACAGGAGTGTTTCTGATTCGAAGGTAAAATAGGGCATTCTGGCAACTACGCTGAACCCGGGCTTGATGATGCTTTTTACGAGAGGTTTAGTTTCATCTTTATCATCCTTGTCAAGGAGCTGCTCCTTGAAACTCTTTTTCCTGGGGTAAGAGACTATGCTGTATTTCTTCAGATTGCTGATCTTGGCAGCATACTCCACAGCTTCGAGTATGGTTCCGGTCTCGTCGGCCAGCTTGATGTCTATGGCATCCTTGCCGGTCCAGACCCTTCCCTGGGCGATGGAATCTACATATTCCTTCGAGATGTTTCGGCCTTCAGAAACCA
>JAEEXQ010000005.1 GCA_016287875.1 Bacteroidales bacterium
TCGGGGGGTACCGTCCCTGAAGGACATGCCACCCTCGGCAATGTAAGAGGGAGGGGCCCAGCCGCAAGGCTGGGAGGGGTCGAGCGGAGCGAGACTTCTTCAGGGACGGTACCCCCCGAAGAAAGGCCGACGCCGTACAGGTTGGACAGGTACAGGAATGGGGGCGAGGATGCGGCGCTGGAGGCACTGTATTTCCAGTACGGACGATATCTGCTGATAGCCTCGAGCCGCGACGGCGACTTGCCCGCCAACCTGCAGGGCATATGGTGCAACAAACTCAAGGGCCCCTGGAACACCGATTATCACAACAACATCAACATCCAGATGAACTACTGGCCCGCCAATCCCGTGAATCTGGACGAATGCCTGCCGCCCCTGGTGGATTACATACGCAGCCTGGAAAAACCCGGACGCAAGGTGGCGCAGGCCTACTACGGCGCCCGCGGCTGGACCGCGGAGATATCCTCCAACATCTACGGATATGCATCTCCCGGGGATTCGGAATCGATGATATGGAACCTTGCGCCCGCCAACGGCCCCTGGCTTGCCACCCACCTTTGGGAACGCTATGATTTCTCCCGCGACAGGAGCTACCTGCAAGAGGTCTATCCGCTGATAGCCGGATCGGCCGACTTCTCCTGCGACTTCCTATGGAAACACCCCGATGGCTACTACACCGCCGCCCCGTCCACATCCCCCGAACACGGGCCCGTGGATGCCGGAGCCACCTTCGTGCACGGAGTGGTGAGGGAGATACTTTCCGATGCCGTCGCGGCGGCGGAATTGCTCGGCTGCGATACGGAACGCCGTTCGCGCTGGCAGGAGGTCCTGGACAGCCTGGCTCCTTACAGGATAGGCCGCTATGGCCAGCTGATGGAATGGAGCAAAGATATAGACAATCCCGAGGACAAGCACAGGCACGTCAACCAGCTATTCGGCCTGCATCCCGGGCACAGCATCAGCCCCTCGCGTACTCCCGGGCTTGCCGAGGCTGCAAGGGTGGTGCTCGAGCACCGTGGAGATGCCGGAACCGGCTGGAGCATGGGTTGGAAACTCAACCTGTGGGCCCGCCTGAAGGACGGCGACCATGCTCATCTGCTGCTCTCCAACCTGCTGAAATACGGCACTCTGGACAATCTCTGGGACAATCATCCGCCCTTCCAGATCGATGGTAATTTCGGCGGAACGGCCGGAATGGCCGAACTGCTGCTGCAGAGCCAGGACGGAGTGCTGGAAATCCTCCCAGCCCTTCCTCCTTCCTGGAAGGAGGGCTATGCCAAGGGCCTTTGTGCCCGAGGCGGGTTCGAAGTGGATATCGCCTGGAAGGATGGACAGCTGACATCGCTGGAAATCCTGTCCAAGGCAGGGGGTGTCTGCAGGTATATTTTTTGCAGTGAAAGCCGCGAGTTCGAAACCATCAAAGGTAAACGATATAAGATTCTATGAAACTATCTGCGAAAATAGCCGGGATGGTTTTCCTGGCCTTATCCATATTGGATGTGGTTTTTCTGGCGTGCGGAAATGAAAGCGCACCTATGTTCATCAAGCCATTCCTTATGCCCTCGCTTGCCGTAGCTGCGCTTTTGCAGCTGTCGCCCGAGGTCAAGGGATCCCGTATCTGGCTGCTGGCGGCAGGCCTTTATTTCCATACTATGGGCGACATTTTCCTTATGTTCGACGACAAGGATTTCATCTACTTCGCCCTGGGATTAGGCTCCTTCCTGATAGGCCACTTCTTCTACCTGACCATACTGTTTGACGGACTGGGCGGCCTGAAGGGATTCAAGGAACTCTTCTATGTAACGGTATTGCCCATCATCCTGGCCCCTGCGATCGTAGCATGCTTCGGCGTCGAATGGCCTTTTTCCGTAGCTGTGGTGGCATATGCCTTCACCCTTCTGGTGGTCACCGGAACAGGCTGCCTCTGGAGAATCCGCGGCAGGGAATTCGGATGCCGCATCATCTTCGGAGGAATCTTCTTCATCATCTCCGACGGCCTTATCGCTGTGAATGCCTTCGCCGGACTCAATTTCCCCTTCAGGGGTGCGGTAGTGATGGCAACCTATCTGCTGGCAGAATGGTTGCTCGTAAGCGGAATGGTGCGGAATACCCTTAGCGGTATGCGTCCCAAGGCTTGATTTCGAGATCGTCCTCGCTTAGTTTACAGAATGCCCTTATGAAGGCGTCGGCAAGGCGGCTGTTGGTAATCAGCGGCACGTTGTAGTCGACTGCGGCGCGGCGTAGCTTGTAGCCGTTGCCCAGCTCTCCCTCCGAGAAATCCTTGGGGATGTTTATCACCAGCTCCACCTTGTGCTTGCGTATCAGGTCCAGGGCGGCGGGGGCATCGGGGATGTCTTCGTCCGGCCAGGCGGCCCGTACGGCGGGCACTCCGTTATCCTGCATATAGCGCCAGGAGCCTCCGGTGGCGTAAATCGTGAACCCGTTGTCCGAAAGCCGCTTGCAGGCAGGCAGAAGGTCGGCCTTCTGCAGGGCGTCGCCGGAAGATATCAGCACGGTATTCTTGGGAATGCGGTGGCCTACGGACAGCATGGATTTCAGAAGAGCCTCTTCCAGGCTGTCGCCAAGGCAGGCCACTTCTCCGGTAGAGGTCATATCCACGCCGAGCACCGGGTCGGCCTTCCCGAGCCTTGCGAACGAGAACTGGGAGCTCTTCACGCCCACGTATTCCAGTTCGAAAGGATCTATATGCCCGCCCTTGGGATGCTCTCCCAGCATTGCCTTCGTGGCAAGTTCGATGAAATTCAGCTTGAGTACCTTGGACACGAAGGGGAAGCTTCTGGAAGCGCGCAGATTGCATTCTATGACCTTCAGGCTGTCGTCCCCGGCAAGGAACTGTATGTTGAAGGGACCGGTGATGTCCAGTTCGGCCGCGATTGCTGCGGCGGTGCGCCGTATCCTGGCGGCGGTTACTCCGTAGGTGCTCTGGGCCGGGAACTGTATGGTGGCGTCGCCGGAATGCACGCCGGCGAATTCAATGTGTTCTGAGATGGCGCAGGCGAGTATCTTTCCGCCGTCCGCCACCGCATCGCACTCCAGCTCCTTGCAACGCTGCATAAAGGAGCTGATTACCACGGGATGCTCTTCCGACACCTCCACGGCCCTTTCGAGGAATTCCCGGAGATGCTTCTTGCTATAGCAGACGTTCATCGCGGCGCCGGAAAGCACGTAGGACGGCCGTACCAGTACGGGGAATCCCACCTCGTCCACGAACTTCTCCACCTCCTCGTAGTTGCGCAGCCTGCTCCAGCGGGGCTGGTCGATGCCGCACTTGTCCACGATCGAAGAGAATTTTTCCCTGTCCTCGGCCTTGTCGATGCTGTCGGCACAGGTACCGAGAATGGGTATTCCGGCGTTCGAGAGGGGCAGGGCCAGGTTGTTGGGTATCTGCCCTCCGACGCTGACTATCACGCCCAGAGGCTTTTCCACCGCGCATATCTCGGACACGGACTCGAAACTGAGTTCGTCGAAGTAGAGCCTGTCGCAGGAATCATAGTCGGTAGATACGGTCTCGGGATTGTAGTTGATGATGACGGCCTGCCTGCCGCTCTCCCTCACGGTCTTGGCAGCATTCACGCCGCACCAGTCGAATTCCACGCTGCTGCCTATGCGGTAGGCCCCGGAACCCAGCACTATCACCGCGCCCTCCTTGGGAGAGATGTCGCTGCAGTCGCCGTTGTAGGTAAGATACAGGTAGTTGGTAAGCGAAGGGAACTCCGCTGCGAGGGTGTCTATCTGCTTGATGCAGGGATGCAGGCCCATCGAATGGCGTAAACTGCATACTTCGCCCTCGGAGATATGGAACACGCGGCCTATCTGCACGTCGGAGAAACCCTCCCTCTTGGCCTTCAGCATAAGTTCTGGGCCCACATCCTGCAGGCCCTTGCAGGCCTCCAGGGCCCGGTAGGTCTTTTCTATGTTCTCCAGCCTGTCGATGAACCAGCGGTCTATGTTCGTGAGCTTGTGTATCCTGTCTACATCGTAGCCTGATTCGAAGGCGGCCGCGATGGCGAAGATACGGGTGTCGTCCGGGTTGCGCAGGGCGTAATCCAGGTCTTCCACCTTGTAGGGCTTGTTGCACACGAATCCGTTGGCCCCCTGCCCGATCATCCTCAGGCCCTTCTGTATGGCCTCTTCGAAGCAGCGTCCTATGGCCATAACCTCTCCCACGCTTTTCATACTGGAACCCAGCTCGCGGGAGACCTCCTTGAATTTGGCGAGATCCCAGCGGGGAATCTTGCAGACTACATAGTCCAGGGCCGGCTCGAAGAAGGCGGGCGTGTCGCGGGTGACGGCGTTCTTTAGCTCGAACAGCCCGTAGCCCAGGCTGAGTTTGGCGGCGATGAAGGCCAGGGGATAGCCTGTGGCCTTGGATGCCAGGGCCGAGGACCGGCTGAGCCTGGCATTCACCTCGATTACGCGGTAGTCCTCTCCGTCGGGGCTGAAGGCGTATTGCACATTGCATTCGCCAACTATTCCCAGATGGCGCACTATGTCTATGGAAGTCTTGCGCAGGAAGTGATATTCGGCGTTGGTAAGTGTCTGCGAGGGGGCTACCACTATGCTCTCGCCGGTGTGGATTCCGAGGGGATCGAAATTCTCCATATTGCACACGGCTATGCAGT
Source organism: Bacteroidales bacterium (assembly GCA_016287875.1). Classification (GTDB taxonomy): domain Bacteria; phylum Bacteroidota; class Bacteroidia; order Bacteroidales; family UBA932; genus Cryptobacteroides. The sequence continues at coordinate 4,644 of JAEEXQ010000005.1, forward strand.
TGTCGTAGCAGTCGCGGACTATTTCGTATTCTATCTCTTTCCAGCCCTTCAGCGACTTCTCCACCAGCACCTGGGAGGAGAAGGTGAAGGCCTTGGCCGTGACAGCGTCCAGCTCGGCCTCATTGTCGCAGAAACCGGATCCCAGGCCGCCCAGGGCGTATGCGGCGCGCACGATAACGGGATATCCGAGCTCGTTCGCGGCGGCTTTGGCTTCTTCCCTGCTGGATGCTGCGTGGGAGCGTATGGTGCGTACGTCGATTTCGTCGAGGCGCTGGACGAAGAGCTCGCGGTCCTCGGTGTCGATGATGGTCTGCACCGGCGTCCCCAGCACCTTGACGCCATAGCGCTCCAGCACTCCGCTGCGGTAGAGCTCGACTCCGCAGTTGAGGGCGGTCTGGCCGCCGAACGAAAGGAGTATGCCCTGCGGGCGTTCTTTCTCTATGACTTTTTCGACGAAGGAGGGGGTGACCGGCAGGAAGTATATCTTGTCGGCAACGCCTTCCGAGGTCTGGACCGTGGCTATGTTGGGGTTGATGAGGACCGTGGACAGTCCCTCCTCGCGCAGGGCCTTCAGGGCCTGCGTGCCGCTGTAATCGAACTCCCCGGCTTCTCCTATCTTGAGGGCGCCGGAACCGAGGATGAGGACTTTTTTCAGTTTTTCGTCTTTCATAATGCAGAGATGAATTCGTCGAAGAGGAACTCGGTGTCGGTGGGGCCGCTGGATGCCTCGGGGTGGAACTGAGCCGAGAAGAAGGGCTTGCTGCGGTGGCGTATGCCTTCGGAGGTGCCGTCGTTGAGGTTTACGAAATAAGGCTCCCAGTCGCTTCCGAGGGTGCTCGTATCGACGGCGTATCCGTGGTTCTGGGAGGTTATGAAGCAGCGGTCGGTGCCGCACATGCGCACCGGCTGGTTGTGGCTGCGGTGGCCGTATTTCATCTTGTATGTGGAGGCTCCCGCCGCCAGGCTCATTATCTGGTTTCCGAGGCAGATGCCGAAGATGGGGCGGCTGCCTTCCATCGCTTTGCGTATGTGTTCTATGGCGGGGATGCAGGCGGCAGGGTCGCCGGGGCCGTTGGAGATCATTATTCCGTCGGCGTCGATGGCGTTGACGTCCGTATCCCAAGGAACGCGCAGCACTTCGATTCCGCGCTGCAGCAGGCAGTGGAGTATCTGATGCTTGACTCCGCAATCCACCAGCACGACACGCTTACCGCCCTTGCCATACAGAATCTGCTCCTTACAGCTCACGACGGCCGCTAGATTCCCCCCTTCTGAGGAGGGTATCCCCCCTGAAACAGTCTCGCTTCGCTCGACCCCTCCCAGCGGAGCTGGGCCCCTCCCTCTTACATTGCCGAGGGTGGCATGTGTTTCAGGGGGGATACCCTCCTCAGAAGGGGTTATGCTGGCTGAAAGAGTGCCGTTGTCGCGCAGAAGCTGGGTGAGATGGCGGGTGTCGATGCCGCAGATTGCAGGAATCTTCTCTTCGCGAAGCCACTGCCCCAGACTCTTCACGGCATCGTAATGACTGAACTTCCCGCTATAATCGGAAATAACCAGACCCCTGACGTGAATCTTCTCGGACTCGAAACCCAGGCACACCCCCCACTCGTCCTTGGTCATCGCGGGAATACCGTAATTGCCCACGATAGGATAGCTGACGCACAGTATCTGCCCCTCGTACGAAGGGTCCGTCAGGCTCTCGGGATAACCCACCATCGCGGTCGAGAACACAAGCTCGCCGCTGCAGGGCCCGTCGTAGCCGAAACTCATACCCTCCAGGCAGAGTCCGTTTTCCAATTTAAGTACCGCCTTATTCATTGTCCATCAGTTCAGCTATCTTGTCATTGCAGAGATTGCCCAGGCTGCCTATGTGGCTGTGCCCCAGGTCGGAGGCCTTCAGACCCTTGGTATCATAGTGGAAACGGCCTTCGTTGACTTCCAGGCCTACCTGCTTGTAGGCATCCCTGAAGGGCGTGCCGGCCAAGGTGCGGCGGTTGACTTCCTCTACCGTGAAAATCTGCTCGTAGAGGGGATTGTCGAGTATGTGGGTGTTCACCTCCACCTGCTCCAGCATGTACTTCGCCATACGCAGGCAGTCGTGGCTCATTTCCAGCACGGGGAAGAGTATGTCCTTGAGTATCTGGTAGTCCCTGTGGTAACCGTGGGCCATATTGCTGCAGAGCAGGGAAATCTCGTTCTCGCAGGCCATTATGCGGTTGCAGCGGGCCCTCACCAGCTCCCAAACGTCGGGGTTCTTCTTGTGGGGCATTATGCTGGAACCGGTGGTCAGATTGTCGGGGAAGTGTATGAAGCCGAAGTTGGGGCTCATATACATACAGCAGTCGGAGGCGAGCTTGTTGAGGGTGAGCGCTATGTTCCCCAGGGCGGACGCCACGCATTTCTCGCTCTTGCCGCGGCCCATCTGGGCGGCGACGCTGTTGTAGACGGGGGAGTCGAAGCCCAGCAAGCGTGTGGTCATTTCCCTGTCGAGGGGGAAGGAATTGCCGTAACCGGCCGCCGAACCCAGGGGGTTGCGGTTGATCAGCTTGCGGGCGGCGTTCAGCATCGTGAGGTCGTCCACCAGGGCCTCGGCATATGCGCCGAACCACAGTCCGAAGGACGAGGGCATGGCCAGCTGGGCGTGGGTGTAGCCCGGCAACAGTACTTCCTTATGCTTTTCGCTGAGTTCCTGGAGGATGGCGAAGAGGGCCTTGACTTCGCTGCGGACGGCATCCAGCTCGTCCCTCAGGAAGAGGCGCAGGTCCAGCAGTATCTGGTCGTTGCGGGAACGCCCCGAATGGATCTTCTTGCCAATCTCCCCGAGTTCCCTGGTAAGCAGCAGCTCCACCTGGGAGTGTATGTCTTCCACGTCGTCTTCGAGCTTGAAGGACCCGGATTCTATGCTTGCGAGTATGCCTTCGAGGGCGGAGCTTAGTTTCGCCAGTTCGTCGGAAGAGAGCAGCCCTATGCTTTCCAGCATCTTGATATGCGCGAGCGAGCCCTGCACGTCGTAGCGTGCCAGACGCAGATCCAGTATCCTGTCGTTCCCGACGGTGAATGCATCTACCGCGGATGTAGCGGATGTGCCTTTATTCCAGAGTGTTGCCATAGAGAGTGCCGATAAAGTCGATGTATTTTTCCACGGCCCCTTCCAGCTCGCTGCGCAGCAGGTATTCGTCGGCTCTGTGGGAGCGCTCCGAATCGCCCGGGCCCATCTTCAGGGCATCGCAGCCTATTACCATCCAGTTGGAAGTGGTGGGAGATGTGAATGTAGGGATACCCAGGGCCTCCGCGGTTTTCATCAGTGGAGAGTCGTCGCGGGTGGCCGAGGATTTGTGTGAGAGGTTGCGGGCGCTGAGCTTGCTTTTGCACAGGGCCTGCAGTTCGTCGAGTATCTCTTCGCAGCCGTACTGCTCGGTAGGGCGTATGTCCACCACGAAGGAACAGCGGTCGGGGATAACATTGTGGGCGGATCCGGCCTGGATCTGCGTTACGTTCAGATGGACTTCTCCCATCTTGGGGGAGATGCGTCCGAATTTGTGGGCGCGCAGGGCGGAAATGTCGTCCAGGGCCTTGTAGAGGGCGTTTTCGCCGCCTCCGCGGGCAGCGTGGGCGCTGACTCCTTCGGCCAGGCCGTCCAGCACCAGGAGGCCTCTTTCGCTCGTGGCCGCGCACATCTTGGTGGGCTCTCCCACTATCACCCAGCTGGGCATCACGAAGTCGCCGCCTTTTGCAAAGGGACCTGAAGGAGAGTAGAGCCAGTCGGCTCCGTCGGGGCCTGAGGTCTCTTCTTCCGCTGTCAGCACCAGCATTATGTTTATGGGCATGATCTTGTCGTAGAAGTGCTTGAATGCCGCTATCATACTTACCACGGAGCCGCCGTCGTCGTTGGAACCCAGGCCGTAGATGACATCCGGGTCTGTGCCGGAGTCATAGGGATTGCGGGTGTAGCCGTTGTTGGGGGCCACGGTATCTATGTGCGCATCCAGCGCAAGGGTGGGCTTGCTCTTGTCGAAAGCGAGATTCACGGCCACTATGTTGTTGCGCAGACGGGCGAAACTGATGCCCAGGCAGTGCAGGGCGTCGCCTATCAGCGTGGCAACCTCGGCCTCGTTCCCGGACTGGGAGGGGATGGCCACCATCTTGCGGAGCAGATCTACATAAAAGTCACAGTTCATATCTTCAGAATAGTTTTTCCAATATTTACAGAAGATGCACCCAGTTCCAGGGCCTTGAAGCCATTCTCCAGTTTGGGAATCATGCCTCCGGAGATGGTCCCGGCGGCCTGCAGGGCCTTGAATTCGGAGTAGCTGAGCTCGTTCACAAGGCTTTCAGGGTCGTTCTGGTCGAGCAATACGCCGGCGTGCTCGAAGACGCAGTCCAGCCCTGCTCCCATTGCAGCAGCGACGCTGGATGCCACCGTGTCGGCATTGGTGTTGAGTAGCTGCCCGTTGCCGTCGTGCACTATGGAGCAGAGCACGGGCACAAGACCTGCCGAAAGAAGGGTTTCCAGCACTTCGGTATTCACGCAGCCGGGAGTGACATCCCCCACGAATCCGTAGTCTATACCGTTCAGGGGAGCCCTTTTCCCCGCCTTGATTATGGATGCATCGCAGCCCGCAAGGCCAATGGCGTTGCAGCCGTACTTGCGCAGGGTGGCCACGATGTTCTTGTTGCACCATCCGGCATAGGCCATCACCGTAATCCTGAGGGTCTCTGCGTCGGTGACGCGGCGCCCGTCTATCATATTCGGGACCATACCGAACTTCTTCTGGATTTCGCTGGCGAGCACGCCGCCTCCGTGGACCAGTATCTTGGGGGAGGGGGATGCGGCGAACTGCTTGCAGAAAGCATCCAGCTTTTCGGGGGATTCGGCTATGTTGCCGCCTATCTTGCTAACTGTAAGTGCTTTCATGCCAGCACCTCCTTGAAAGCGCTGATGAAAGTGCCGGCCTCTTTCTTGCTCAGGCAGAGGGGAGGCAGCAGCCTTATCATATTCTTGCCGGCGACGCCGGTGAAGATGTGCTTGTCGAAGAGCAGGCTCTTGCGTATGGAGGCTATCTCCACGTTGAAATCGAGGCCTATCATCAGGCCGCGCCCACGGACTTCCTTGATCCTGGGATCGGAGGGTATGTTCTTCATTATGTACTCTCCCACTTCGGCGGCGTTCTGCACTAGCTTTTCGCTGCTGATGACTTCCAGCACCGCCAGGGCGGCAGCCATTGCCAGATAATTGCCTCCGAAAGTGGTTCCCAGCATTCCCTTGACTGCCTTGAAGGCGGGGGAAATGAGTATGCCTCCGCAGGGGAAACCGTTGGCTATGCCCTTGCCCATCGTTATGATGTCGGGCCTGATTCCCGCCCACTGGTGGGCGAAGAACTTGCCGGTACGGCCATATCCGCTCTGAACCTCGTCGAGAATCAGCACCGCGCCGTACTTGTGGCAGAGCTCGGAAAGACCCTTGAAGAAGCTCTCGGAAGGCAGGTGTATGCCTCCGCAGCCCTGTATGCCTTCGATTATGACCGCTGCCACGTCACCCTCTGACAGTTCTTTCTCGACGCCCGCCAGGTCTCCCAGGTCGCAGAAAGTGACCTTGTGATGCGAGTTGAAGGGAGATACTATCGCGGGGTTGTCAGTGAGGGCCACCGCACCGGAAGTACGGCCGTGGAAGCTCCTGTGGAAAGCAATCACCCTGTCCTTGCCCGTGTGGAAGGAAGCCAGCTTCACCGCGTTCTCGTTGGATTCGGCTCCGCTGTTGTCAAGGAAAAGGAAGTAATCTTCATAGCCCGACACTTCCCCCAGTTTGTGGGAAAGCTCCTGCTGGAGGGGATTCACCACGCTGTTGGAATAGAATCCTATCTTGTTCACCTGGTCGGTCAGCGCCTTGATATAGGTCGGATGAGAATGACCTATGGAGATGACGGCGTGGCCACCGTAGAGGTCAAGGTACCCGGTACCTTTGTCATCCCAGATCCTGCAGCCGGATGCCGTGGTGGGGATGACGTCGAAAAGGGAATAAACATCGAATAGTTCCATGGGTCAGAATGCTGATGCCTTCAGCTTCAGGCCGGTTTTCTCCGGGATACCGAAAATAAGATTCATGTTCTGCACCGCCTGCCCCGATGCTCCTTTGAGCAGATTGTCGATAACGGAACTCACTACTAACTTTTCTCCGTGTTTTTCGAGGGCGATGATGCATTTGTTGGTGTTGACGACCTGCTTGAGGTCGATGGGGGAGTCGCTGACGAAGGTAAAGGCCGCATCTGCATAGTATTCCTTATACAGGGCGACGGCTTCTTCCGCGTCGAGCTTGCAGTCCAGGGTGATGCTTGCAAAGATTCCTCTTGCGAAATCGCCGCGCATAGGCACGAAATTCAGCGAAGCCTCGCAGCCGGGCTGCAGCAGGCCTATGTTCCTGTTGATTTCGATGAGGTGCTGGTGAGTGAATACTTTGTATGAGGACAGATTGTTGTTCCTCCAGCTGAAATGGGTGGTCGCGCCGGGCTTGACACCCGCGCCGGTGGAACCCGTGATGGCGGTGATGTTGACATCCCCCTCAAGCAGGCCGGCGGCTGCCATAGGAAGCAGGCCGAGCTGTATCGCGGTGGCGAAACATCCGGGATTGGCGACCTTGGAGGCCCCTTGGATCTTGTCCCGCTGCCATTCGGGTAGGCCGTACACATAGCCATTGCTCTCATCCCTGTAATCCTGTGCCAGATCCACCACCTTGAGCCCTTCGGGGCAGGGGTGGGCGGCCCAGAATTCTCCGCTCTTGCCGTGCGCCGAGCAGAGGAAGAGTACGTTGATGCCGGAAAGGTCGACTGTGTCGGTGAAGCACTTGTCGGTGTCTCCGAACAGGCCCTCGTGCACCTCGTAAAGGTGCTTGCCGGCGCTGCTTTCGGAATGCACGAAGCTCAGTTCCACTTCCGGGTGGTTGACCAGGATGCGGATGAGCTCTCCGGCCGTGTATCCGGCGCCGCCTATGATGCCTGCCTTAATCATTGCCGAATTCCTCCTGATGCGCGCCGTAATATACCCTCAGAGGGGTGGAGAGCAGCTTTATGAAGCCCTTGGCTTCTTCTGCGGTCCAGCCCTTCTGGCTCTCGCCGTATTCTCCAAGCTTGGATGCCACCAGGTCGTCGGGGGAATCGACGCCTACGGTGGAGAAGGACCAGGGCCTGAGTTCCAGGCTGACGGTGCCGTTGACGTTGCGCTGGCTGCTTTCGAGCATAGCCTCGATATCCCTCATTACGGGTTCGAGATACTGGCTCTCGTGCAGGAACATCCCGTACCAGTTGGCAACCTGGTCTTTCCAGTACTGCTGCCATTTGCTGAGGGTGAACTTCTCCAGGAACTTGTGGGCTCCGATGATAAGCATTGGAGCCGCAGCCTCGAATCCGACACGGCCTTTGATGCCGATGATGGTATCTCCGACGTGCATGTCGCGGCCTATGCCGTAGGCGGCGCCTATCTTTTCGACGGCGTTGATGGCCTCTATCTTGTCAGCGTACTTCTTGCCGTTCACGCTGCAGAGTTCTCCCTTTTCGAATCCCAGGGTGAGAATCTCGCTGCCCTTCTTGGAAATCTGCTTGAGGTATGCGCTCTCGGGCAGGCCCTGCTTGGAATCGAGAATCTCTCCTCCGCAGATGGAGGTGCCCCAGATACCCACGTTGTAGGAGTATTTCAACTTGGCGAAATCGGCCGGGAAGCCGTGGGCGTTGAGGTAGTCGATCTCTTCCTTGCGGGAGATGTTGCCGTCGCGGGTGAGGGTGATTATCTCCATCCCGGGGCACATCACCAGGAAGGTCATATCGAAACGGACCTGGTCGTTGCCTGCGCCGGTGGAACCGTGGGCGATGGCGTCGGCGCCTATCTCCTTGGCATACTTGGCAATCGCCATACCCTGGAAGATGCGCTCCGACGACACCGATATGGGATAGGTGCCGTTACGCAGCACGTTGCCATAGACCATATATTTGAGACTCTTCTCATAGTACTCCTTGGTGACGTCCAGGGTGACGTAAGCCTTCGCGCCTAGCTTGTAGGCGTTCTCTTCGTTCTGCTTGAGCTGCGCTGCGGAAAAACCGCCCGTGTTGGCGCAGGCCGCATAAACTTCGTATCCCTTTTCCTTGGCGAGATACATTACCGTATAGGAGGTGTCGAGCCCTCCGCTATATGCTACTACTACCTTTTTCATTATTCTCCGGGATGATGGATTTCCAAATGCTCCTTGGGGTCGAACAGCAGGCCGGTGCAGAGGCAGAGCCTGTATTCGTTGCGTGTGAGTATGTCGAAGTTGCGGCAGCCCTGGCAACCTTTCCAGAATTCGGGATCGTCGGTCAGTTCGGCGAAGGGAACCGGACGGAATCCGAATTCATAGTTCATCTTCATGACCGCTGCGCCCGTGGTGATCGAAAAGATCTTGGCATCGGGGAAAAGGGTGCGGGAGAGGATGAAGGTCTGCTCTTTGATGCGTTTGGCAAGGCCCAGCCCGCGGAATTTGTGGGCTACGATGAGGCCGGAATTGGCGACGAAGGATTTGCCGCCCCAGCTTTCGATGTAGGAAAAGCCTGCGAATTCGCCGTTTTCGGCGACGGCTATCACCGCTTTGCCTGCGAGCATTTTCTCCTGGATGTACTCCGGAGAACGTTTGGCGATACCGGTCTTGCGTTCAAGTGATGAAAGGTAAATCTCGTTGCAGATGTCTTCTGCGAAACCAACGTGGCTTTCATTAGCCACCACTACTTCTATTTCCATTTATTATTTATCTGGCGTCGGTTGTCGGGCCGGATACGTAATATCCCTAATGGCAAGACAAACCGAGATTGTCAATTGCAATTATTAGGCGGAAATTCCGAGGAAAAATATGTAGAATTTCCGAAGATATTTGGGAGGGTTCTACGCCTCCTATCTTCGGGCTCGTCTGCTGTTATGAAGTGAGAATGCGGACATGTTGGATGCAAATATAGGTAGAATAATTCTTATTTGCAAACTTTTCGGTGCCAGCAGAAGAACAGCGCAAGCGCGGCCAGGAAGGTTCCGAAGCCCAGAGACAAGTTGATGGAAGCGGGCAGATGGAAGCCTGTCTTGTCGATGCAGATGAATGTCAGGCACACCGCCGACATAAAGGCGGCGGGCAGCAGCGTAAGAAGATACCAGGACCCCTTCTTGTTCTTGACCAGATACACGGTGGCCGTCCAGAGGGCGAATGTCGCCAGCGTCTGGTTGGCCCAGCCGAAGTAACGCCAGATAATGTTGAAACCGTCGGCGTTGGCTACATTGAACCAAAGCAGGGCGGAGGCGGCGACGAACAGGGGAATCCCCACCATAAGACGGTTGTGCACAGGCTTCTGGTCCACTTTCACGAAGTCGGCGATGATGAGCCTGGCGCTGCGGAAGGCGGTATCTCCGCTGGTGATGGGCGCAGCGACTACCCCCAGCACAGCGAGTATGCCTCCCAGAATTCCCAGCCAGCTCTGGGATACCTTGGTGACCACAGTCGGAGCGGCAGCGCCGAGGTCGGACCCCACTTCGGCGGCTCCTCCGTCGAAGAAGAAATAGGATGATACCGCCGCCCATATCAGGGCCACCAGTCCTTCGGTAATCATCGATCCGTAGAATACCGGCCGGCCTAGTTTCTCGTTCTTAAGGCAACGTGCCATCAGCGGGCTCTGGGTAGCGTGGAATCCGCTTATGGCCCCGCAGGCGATGGTAATGAAGAGGCAGGGGAATATGGGCTGCCCTTTCAGGCCAATGGAAGGCCCGCGGTTCTGTAGTCCGTCCCATATTTCGGGAAGGCTGGGCCATTTTATGAAGAGGCAGACCATCAGGGCGGCCGCCATGAACAGCAGGGCGATGGCGAATACCGGATATATCTTGCCTATTATCTTGTCGATGGGAAGCAGGGTGGCGACTATGTAATAGATGAAGATGATGCCCACCCAGAGCATTATGGCCGCACGGGAGCCGTCGCCTGCCATATCGCCGAGTATCAGGGCGGGGCTATAGACGAATACCGTACCCACAAGAAGAAGGAGCACTACCGAGAATACCAGCATCACCTTCCTGGTGCCGTTTCCCAGATAGCTGCCTACCAGTTCCGGAAGCCCTGCTCCGCCGTGGCGCAGCGAGAGCATACCCACGAAATAATCGTGCACGGCACCCGCGAATATGCATCCCAGCACTATCCAGAGGTAGGATGCAGGGCCGAACTTGGCTCCCATTATAGCACCGAATATGGGCCCCGTTCCTGCTATGTTAAGGAACTGTATCATAAACACCTTCCAGGTGGGAAGGGGGATGAAATCCACTCCGTCGGTCTTGCTGATGGCGGGGGTGACGCGATTGGGATCCGGGGAGAAAACCCTGTCCACAAATGCTCCGTAGAGGGCATAGCCCAGTATCAGGGCCACGATACAAAGTAGGAACGATAGCATGGTGCAGTGTTATTGGCTATACAAAAATAGCAAAAAAAACACTACCTTTGACTGATATACGTGTACTATGGGTAAACTATACGACGAACTTAAGGAGGATTACCGCTTCAAGGAAGGGCTGAAGACCTGCATCAACTGCGGGACTTGCACGGCCATCTGCCCTGCGGCGGAATTCTATAAATATGACCCGCGCAAAATCGTGGACACCGTGCAGCGCAAGGATGAGGAGGGGATACTGGAACTGCTCAAGAGCGAGACAATCTGGTATTGCGGCGAGTGTATGTCCTGCGTCACCCGCTGCCCCCGCGGCAACGGCCCCGGTCTGGTGGTGATGGCCCTGCGCAATCTCTCCACCAAGCTCGGCTACTTTACGGAGTCCGAAAAGGGCCGCCAGCTATATCCGCTTACCAAAGCTCTCACCGGCAATATCCTGAACCTGGGCTATTGCGTGCATCCCGATACATTCGTTTTCCGGGACCATCCCGAGTCCGGACCCGTATTCGAATGGGTGCTGGAGCACAAGCAAGATGTTTACAATCGTATGGGCGCCGCATACGGGCGCCAGGGCGAAGGTGCTCTGCGCATCATCCCCCAGGAGGATCTGGATGAGCTGAAAGCCATATTCGATGAAACCGGAGGCACCGAACGCATTGAGTTGGTGGAAAAGTACTCCGAAAAGAAGGCGGCCGAGATGGGGATGACTATGGAAGAATACAGGAAATATACCTTCGAGCACTGCTCCAGAGGGCATTTCAACAACGAGGAGGCTGGAATATGATATATCAAGGCAAACAGAAGATTTGGTCGGATTATCAGAAGGAAATCCCGGACGACCACTGGTTCTACGTGCGCAGTTGCATACGCCAGAGTTTCTTCCCCGCGTCGGAATATTATTTCCTGAAGATTTGCCGGGATATGCTGGGCCGCGACATCTATGAATCCGCGCACCATACCACCTGTGCCGGCATAGCCTACCACTGCGATACCATCCCCCAGGAGACTGCGATGACCGTGGTCGCCCGGCAGTTCGCGCTGATGACCGAGGCCGGATACAAGAATCTCGTGACTTCCTGCATCACTTCGTTCGGCAATTATTGCGAGATACTTGAAACCTGGCGGGAATTCCCTGAACTGGAGGCTCGCATACGCGAAAAGCTGTGGAAAGCCTGTCGCCGCGAGTTCGAAAAACCGGAGTACATCGCCCACGCCAGCGACCTGGTGTACAAGCTCCGCGATGAAATCGCCGCCCGTGCGAAATACCGTCTGGTCGATGCCGCAAGCGGCGAGCCTCTGAGGGTGGTGGAGCACATAGGCTGCCACTATTCCAAGATGTTCCCCCACAAGGGCGTCGGCGGGGCCGAGTACCCCTGCGTGCTGAGCGGAATGGCTGAAGCCTGGGGAGGAAAGGTCATAGACTATCCCGAGCGCCGTCATTGCTGCGGATTCGGTTTCCGTCAGTACTTCGTGAAAGCCAACCGCGGATACTCCGTTTCCAACACCCACAAGAAGTTCGAATCGATGGAGCCTTACCATCCTGATGTGATAATCACCAACTGCCCCGGATGCCCTTATTTCCTGGACCGTTGGCAGTACGTCATCGCGGAGCAGGAGGGCAAGACCTACGGCGAGGGAGGCCGGGGGATCCCGGTCCTGACCTATGAGGAACTCGCCGGCATAGTGCTGGGCGTGGATCCATGGGACCTCGGCCTTCAGATGCATCAGGTAAGCCCCGAGCCTCTTCTTGACAAGATGGGCGTGGAATACGACCCTTCCAGGAAGTATCTCGGCCTCGACGAGAAGGACATACTCAAACCCGGACTTCCCACGGTCCTGAAATGCTGCTAAGATGAAGTCTAACAACGATATACTGATAGTAGGCGGCGGAATAGCCGGTATGGAGACCGCCCGCCAGCTCAAGGCACTTGGCCTGAGTCCCGTGATAGTGGAGAAGAGCTCTTCGCTAGGGGGCCACGTCGCCAATTGGAACTGCCTGTTCCCGGATATGACCCCCACCCGCAAACTGCTGGCCCAGTACGAGGAGGAACTCAAGGATGTGCTGGTTTATACGGATACTGAAATCGTATCGATCAACAGGCTTCAGAAAGGCTATTCCATAGTTTTGAGCAATGGAACGGTACACCCTTGCAAGTCCGTGGTTTTCGCCACCGGCTTCAAGCTTTTCGAAGCGGAAAAGAAAGAGGAATACGGCTACGGGATTTATGACCACGTCATAACTAACGCCGACCTGGAAGCCTGGTTCGAAACCGGGAGCGACGAGAGGGTCCCCGAAAAGCCTGCCGCGATAGGATTCGTGCACTGCGTCGGATCCCGCGACATCAAGGCCGGCAATACCCAGTGCTCCAAGGTCTGCTGCATAACGGCCATCAAGCAGGCCATCGAGATGAAGGAAAAGTTCCCGAATGCCGAGATATATTGCTTCTATATGGATCTGAGGCTGTTCGGGAAGAAATACGAGGACTTCTACATCAACGCCCAGCGCGACTTCGGCATACATTTCATCCGCGGCCGTGTCTCTGAGGTTTCCGAAACCATAGATGGGCGTGTGATGGTGAAGGCGGAAGATACCCTTGCCGGCAAACCGGTCAAAGTCCGCCTCGACCTTCTGGTGCTGATGGCCGGAATAGTCTGCAACAAGGAGAACCACGCCCTGGCATCCGCTGTCCAGATGCCTGTGGATGACGACGGATTCTTCCGTAGCCGGGACAATATCGCCGCCATAACCGAATCCGACAAGGACGGCATCTTCTTCGCCGGCACCTGTACCGGCCCCAAGACCATCCCCGAAACCTTGGCCGAGGCCCGCAGTGCGGCACTGAACGTGTATAACTACCTGAAAAAGAGCAAGTAATGGATTTTGGCTTCGGATTGACACCCAGCTCTGCCATTGAGCTCGACAAAGTGGATCTGTCCTTGTACGGAAAACTGTGCAGGATAGAGCCCGGTGCGCGCACCTGCATTGCCTGCGGCAGCTGCAGCGCCACCTGCTCCGCCTCCGCTTATTCGGGTATGAGCGTCCGCAAGCTGCTGCTGGACCTGCAGCGCGGCAGGATGCAGGAAGTGGAACAGATGCTCTCGCATTGTATGCTCTGCGGCAAATGCACCATGGTATGCCCCAGGGGAATCAATACCCGCCGGGTGATACTCACCGTCTGCCGTCTTTACGATAACGTGGAGGGCCAGCTATGATAGACCGCATCTCATCCGGATTCCATCCTTTCGTGCTGCCTTTCGTGGTGGGAATGGTGTTCGTGCTGGCTTACTGCCTCTACGGCTTCATACGCATAATGATACAGCTTCCCGGTGAAGACAGGCGCAAGGTGCTTGTCTCGCTGGTTACCCCCAGGACTGCGTGGAAGAACATCAAGGACATCTTCCTTAACTGCCTGCTGCACGTGAAGCTATGGAAGCGCAACAAGGTGCTGGGCTATATGCACTCCAGCATAGCTTTCGGATGGTTCATGATCATAGTGCTGGGACATATAGAAGTGATGCTCTTCATCCCGCAACGCATACATTTCTTCTATTATCCCATCTTCTTCAACTTCTTTGTCGCGGAAGGGGAGAATACCATCCAGGGAGCGGTGCTGTTTTTCCTGATGGACTTCTTCCTGCTGATGATACTGAGCGGAATAACCCTTGCCATCATCAAGCGAGTGAGGTCCCGTATCTTCGGGATGCGCCGTACTACGAGGCTAAGCCTCCTGGACAGCGTAGGCCTCTATTCCCTATGGGCCATCTTCCCTCTGCGCCTGCTCAGCGAGAGTTTCACCGCGCATATCAGCGGGGGAAGCTTCCTGACCATACCTATGAACTGGATTTTCCGCCAGTTCCTCGGGAACGACCTTAACTATATGCCAACCTGGTGGGCATATTCGATAGCTCTGGGCATTTTTATGAGCGTGCTGCCATTCACCAGGTATATGCATATCCCGGCGGAAATGCTACTGATACCCCTACGTAATGCGGGTCTCAAGATACTCCATCCCCGCAAGGGCTATGCCCGGGTGCAGTTCTATTCTTGCCCCGCCTGCGGCGTGTGCATAGATGCGTGCCCTATGAGCGTGCGCAAGGAGAATCTCCGGGATTGCACGGTCTATCTCAACCGCCAGCTGCGCCGCGGCAACGAGAAGCGCATAGAGGAAATCAGCGACAAGTGTCTTATGTGCGGCAAGTGCTCGGTGGTGTGCCAGGTCCAGGTGGACGGGCCCCAGATGCGCCTCGCCCAGCGTGCAATGCGTTCCTACGGCATCAACCAGCATTATTCCAGGATATCTGCCGAAGAGCATATCAACCGCATAGGTAACGGGAAGGTGCTTTATTTCGCCGGATGTATGACACATCTGACTCCTTCGATCATCAAATCCACCACGGCCCTTCTGGACAAGGCCGGGGTATCCTGGACGATGATGGATCCGGAAGGAGGCCTGTGCTGTGGCCGTCCTATGCTGCTGGCAGGCCGGCGCGAGCAGGCCCGCGAGATGGTGCGTATCAACAGGGAGATAATCAAGGCCTCCGGCTGCGACATACTGCTGCTCAGCTGCCCTATCTGCTATAAGATATTCAAGGAGAAATATAAGCTCTCAGGCATCTACGTGGTGCATCACAGCGTTTTCTTCGACGAACTGATACATTCCCAGAGGCTGCACGTCAGCAAGGACGAGTCCCTGAAACTTGCCTACCACGACCCTTGCGAACTAGGGCGCGGCTGCGGCATATACGATGCTCCAAGGTCGGCCGTTTCTGCCGTAGGAAAGCTAGTGGAAGCCGGGAAGAACCGCGAGGAAAGCATATGCTGCGGTGGCTCGCTGGGGAGCATCTCGCTCAGTTACGAAAAGCGCAAGGACATTACTCTGAATTCCTTGCGCAATATGACAGTCGCCGGTCCGGATACCATCGTGACCGCGTGCCCTCTGTGCCAGAGCACATTCGGCAAGTATTCCGATGTGCCGGTTAAAGATATCTCCCAGGTTATAGACGAGGCTAGCTGAGTAAGGAGTTGATGGCCTTCTCTCCCAGTTCGGTCTTGCTCTTGATGTGGTCGAGCACCGAACGCACGAAGTCGTTGCTCTCGAAATCCCCGCGCACCTGTTCGAAGTCGCTTTCTTTCTGTTCCTTGTCGCCATCCGCACCGAAACCGGTCTTGGCAGCGAGGTTGAACTCCTTGCGGGCATCTTCGTAAACCATCTGGTCCAGGCTCACTACGGCCTTCTTCCAGGTCTCGATGAGGCGTATGGCATCTTCCTTGGTCATCTTGGAGGGATTGATGCCGTAGATCTGCTGGATGTGCTGGAAGGCCCAGGTCCACTCGTATTTGTAGTAGTTGTCGGCCATAGTGCGGAAAGCCGCCTGCATCTCGCCCAGGCTGGTGATTTCCTCTCTCTCTATACCGTTCATCAGGGCTGCTATCTCGCTCTTGGGAGCTATCAGGCCGCTGATGTCCACCCATTCGCCGGAACCTATGGGAGTGTCCGGACGGAGCCTGGCCTGGAGCTGGGCTTCGTTAAGGGGATTGAGGCTGCCGTCTTCCTCCTGTATGCGGGAGATGAGCGAGTTGCCCATGAACTTGTCTATGGCTATGCGGTACAGCTCGAGCCCGCGCTTGAGGGCGGAGTTGGTGATCTTCACGCTATGGAAGGAATAGACGTCCGACAGCTCTCCGCTGGCGTGCTTCAGGTTCTCGAGGGTCTGCACGCCCTTTATCATCTTCTGGATGGTGAAGGGGGAGAGGAGGTTGTAGTTGATCAGGTCGAATTTCTCCGCACCGCTGCGCCCGTCGCGCTTGGGCCATTTCTTGGCATCGCGGATGGTGCCTACGCTGCGCAGGTTGACGCCCGGGGCAAGGTAGGAGGTCTCACCCTTTTCTATCAGATAGGAGAAGGGCAGATTGGTGGTGTCGGAGTGGGTCACGTGGCGGCCCATCACAAGGGAGAATGCTCCCACGCGGGCAGGCCAGAGGATGTAGGAGTCGGAGGATGTCTTGGCTCCGCGCTCCAGGGTGCCCTGATGTATGGGGCCCAGTTTGTACATATGGTTGCTCTGGTTCGAGCCGGACCCAGCGTTCATAAAGGAGAACATTCCTGCTATCAGCAGGGTACTCTTATGGTGGGTGACTGTGTAGGGCCCCGCGAAGATGGCGCAGGCTTCTCCGTTCTCTCCCTGACAGTTGCAGAAGAAGAGGGAATCGCTGGCGGAATAGCCGTGCCCGAAGCGGCAGGCCTGGCCAACGAAACAACGGGTGAGGCTGGCGGCCTCGGTGACGGAGCTGTTGCCGGATATGATGAAATCCTCGCAGATGACGCTCTGGCCTATCTTGACGGGGGCATCCGCCGAACTGTTCACCGAACCGTTCACCAGCAGGGAAGCACCGTCGATTTCGGCGGCTTCACCTATGCGCACGTTTCGGATTTCGGCTGTGCCGCAGATGGATGCGTTCCTGCCGACGCTGCCGCGGGACGAACGGACGGAACGGACATAGCTGTCCACGATGGCGTTCATCTTCTCCACGAAGACGGGACGGTGGCGGTACATAGCTATCATATAGGCCTCGTGGGAGGAGAGGGTATCGTGGATGGTGACCTCGCGGCCGCCGGTCTCGTTGAGCACGGACACCTTCACTCCGTTGCCGAAGCTGCTCTCGCCCTCGGTGAACATCTTGCCCACGTTGTCGATGAGCACGCCATCCGCTATGTCGTAGTTGGCTATGTATTCGCGTACCGAACGGATGCAGCAGTCATCTCCCACGCTTACGTTGTGCAGGGTGGCGTCCCAGATGCCGCTGTGGCGCCGTATGCCTCCCGCAAGGGTGAAGCTCTTGTTGAAACTGCCCAGGCGTACCTCTCCGCTGAAGCAGACGCGGAAAATGTTTTCAGCGCTGAATGCGGGGCTTACCTTTATGTTGTTCCAGTCTTCCGCCGTGCAGCCGTTCTGGCTGAGGACGGATATTTCTTCTTGGGTAAGATTTCTGTATTGCATCTTTAATTATTCTACGGTGACACTTTTCGCCAGGTTCCTGGGCTGGTCGACGTTGAGGCCCTTGGCGACTGCGATATGATATGCCAGCAGCTGGAGAGGTACTACGGATACCAGGGGAGAGAGGAAGTTGGCGGTATGGGGCACTTCGATGATATGCTCGGCTATGCCTTTTACGACCGTATCCCCCTCGCTCACGATGGCAAGCACGCGGCCCTTGCGGGCGGCCACCTCCTGCATGTTGCTGAGAATCTTCTCGTACAAATTATGATGGGTTGCGATGAACACCACGGGCATATCCTCGTCCACGAGGGCGATGGGGCCGTGCTTCATCTCGGCGGCGGGATAACCCTCCGCGTGTATGTAGCTGATTTCCTTGAGCTTGAGGGCGCCTTCGAGGGCTACGGGGTAGTTCATCCCGCGGCCCAGGTAGAGGAAGTTCTTCTTCTGGGCGTATTCCTGGGCGAGGGCCTTGATCTCGTCGTTCTTGGCGAGTATGCGCTCTATTTTCTCCGGGATGGCCTCGAGTTCGGTGATGGCGTCATTGTAGTCGGCCTCGCTGATGCTGCCTTTCTCGCGGGCGATGGCCAGGGCCAGCATCGTGAGCACGGTAGTCTGGCCGGTGAAGGCCTTAGTGCTGGCCACGCCGATTTCCGGACCTACGTGGATGTAGGTGCCGGTGTCGGTCGCGCGGGCGATGCTGCTTCCTACGGCGTTCACTATTCCGAACACCATCGCACCTCTTTCGGAAGCCATCTGGACTGCGGAAAGGGTATCTGCGGTCTCACCGCTTTGGGATATGGCGAAGACTACGTCGCCGGGGCCGACCACGGGATCGCTGTAGCGGAATTCGCTGGCGTAGGCCACTTCCACAGGGATGCGGCAGAACTGCTCTATGAGCTGCTTGCCTATCAGGGCGGCGTGCCAGGAGGTGCCGCAGCTGACCATCAGGTAGCGCCTGGCACCTATGAGTTCTTCGCGATGCTCGGTAACGGCGCTGAGTATGATGCGGTGGTGAGCGGGGAGAAGCCTGCCCCTCATACAGTCACGCAGCACCGCAGGCTGGTCGAATATCTCCTTGAGCATGAAGTGGGGGAATCCTCCCTTGTCGAGCATCGACACGTCCAAGTCTATCTCCTTGATGCGGAAATCCACCTTGTCGGCGTTCAGGGTGGTGATGTAAGGGGCTTCGCCGCGCTTGCAGACCACTACTTCCTCGTCGTTGAGATATATGACCTTGTTGGTGTATCCGGCGATGGGGGAGGCATCGCTCGCTATGAAGAATTCGGATTCGGCTTCGCCCAGGCCCACTGCCAGAGGGCTGCTCTTGCGGGCGGCCACTATGGTGTCGGGCTCTTTGCGGTCGATAACCGCAATGGCGTAGGCGCCTATGACCTTTTGCAGGGCAGAGCGCACTGCGCTGGCCAGGTCGGCTCCGTGCTTTTTCTGGGTGTATTCTATGAGCTGGAGGAGAACCTCGGTGTCGGTTTCGCTGCGGAAGCTGAAGCCTTTGGCCTTGAGCTGGTCGCGCAGCGAATTGGCATTCTCGATGATGCCGTTGTGAACCATGGTAAGGTCTCCGCTCTGGGAAATGTGAGGGTGGGCGTTCACCTCGTTGGGCGCTCCGTGGGTGGCCCATCTGGTATGGGCTATTCCTATGGTCCCGGAGCAATCGTGCCCTTTGGCCGCCTGTTCCAGGTTGGAGACTTTACCAACTGCTTTGTAGATGTTCAGTTTCCCCTCGTCGTTAAGGACCGCCACACCTGCGGAATCATATCCGCGATATTCCAGACGGTGCAGGCCCCGTATAAGTATCGGATATGCCTCGCGGCATCCGAGATAAGCTACTATTCCACACATATTTATTCGTTCTCAAAAAACGCACAAATATAAGGAAAAAACGCAGAGTTGCGCAATATGTGGAAAGTAAATTTTGGGGCTAGCTGAGCGGCGAGTCGTTGAGGATGGTATCCTGCAGGTCTTCAGGAAGGACTTTCACCAGCGAGCGAAGGTAATTCTTGGGGAATTCTTCGAGCTTGAGGAGGATGAGTCCGTCCAAAGAACAGTAGAACAGAGGATCCACGTTGAAGCAGATCAGGCGGGCGTTGTAGTTGAAGTATTTCTTCACCAGTACGGGCAGCCTGTGCTTGCCGTCGGAGATTGCGAGTATCAGCCTGTCGAGGTCGTCCACGGTCTCGATGCCGCAGAGCAGCTGGTCGGGATTGACCGCCAGGAAATCGGGCTTGAAGGCGTGGGTGGGCGTTGCTATCGCACTGACTTCGGGGCTGGAGTGCTTCTTCTTCAGGAAGTGTACCGTGAGGCTCTTGTAGAGGTCGGGAAGATCGTCGCTGATGCTGACGGGACCTAGGAAATACCTGGACTCGGGGAACTTGGCCGTGGAGGCGGACAGGCCGGTGAGCAGCAGCTTGAGCGCGAGCACCTCCCTCTGATACTTCTGGCGTATGAAGGTGCGGCCCAGCTCTATGCACTGGGAGAGAAGCTCTTCGTTGCCGGGGGCGAAATTAAACATCGTGGAGGTGTAGAATCCGCTTATTCCCTGATGGTTCTTCACGAGTTCGGACCCTACTCCTAGCCTGTAGGCTCCCACTATTTCACCGTTGGGTATGTTCCAGAGTATCAGATGATGGTAATAGGGGTCGAATTCGTCGGTATCCAGGGCCTTGCCGGTACCTTCACCTACGGCGCGGAAGGTCTCCTCGCGCAGGCGGGCCAGTTCGGTCATCACGTGGGGGATGCCATCGACGGTGGAAAGATAGCAGCGGTAATCTCCGACTTCAAAAATGGCCCTGTCTTCGATCGCGGCCATCTCCTTGCGTATGATTTCGTCCGGAACCTGCTCGGCGATGGGCACTGCCTTGATTTCCGGGACTGCCTTCTTGACCTTCTCGGGCAGGCATTCGGCTTCGAGGGCGTAGGTGCGGTTGCGCAGATACTGCCCGAGTTCGGGAACGTCGTACCTGCTTATCTCTTCGGGGGAGATGGGTTGGCCTATGCGCACCTTGACGTTGGTTCCCTTCTTGTTCAGGAGCTCGTGGATGAGCCTGATGGTGCGGAGGCGGGGATGTATCTTTCCGAGGAAATGGAAGAACTTGGAGTTCGTGCCTTCGAAATAGATGGGAATGACGGGGAATCCGGAGTTCTTGATGAGCTTGATTATGTTCTGGGCCCAGGGCTTGTCTTCTATGACCTTGGCGTTACCCACGGCCGTGCGCTTGTCTTTCTTCTGATAGGTTGCGACTTCGCCTGCGGGGAAGAAGCCGAGGGCGCCTCCGTCGTGAATGTGCTGGAGAGCCATACGTATCCCCTGGATGCTCTTGGCGCTGCCGCCTTTGCTGAGGTTGTCGACGGGCATGAAGCTGCTTCTCAGGCTGGGGATCAGTGCGAGAAGGAAGGTGGTGAGGATGCGGTAATCGGGCCTGATGCTACCTATTACCGAGCTGAGTATCAGCCCGTCTATGCTTCCGAAATGGTGGTTGGAAACGGTGATGAATCCGCCTTCGAGGGGGATCCTCTTGAGTTGCTCTTCTGGGATCTCGTATGTGACTCCGACTTCCTGGAGAATCTTCTCGGAGAAGGCGGGGCCGTCGTAGGCCATATACTTTTCGTGGAGCTTGTTTATCTTGTCTATTTCCAGGAAATGGAGTATGCGTCGGGCGATAAAACGCCCAAAGGCTCCTTTGAGTCCAAGGGAGTTTTGCAGGTCGGTTTCAGATACTACGTACTTCTGTTTTTCCATAAGGTATGGTAAACTACTGAACCACAAATTTAGCAAAAAATTCCCAATACCGCATATCGGAAGGAAAAAAGCCGGCAGGATTTAATCCTGCCGGCTTTTTGGTGGGACCTAGCAGATTCGAACTGCTGACCTCTTGCGTGTGAAGCAAGCGCTCTGAACCGACTGAGCTAAGGTCCCTTGTCGTTTGGGGATGCAAATATACGATAAATTTTGATTCTTCCGCAACTCCTGCCTAAAAAAAAGCACCCAAGAGCCCAGGGACTAAAGCAAACCACATTCCTTGGCCCTGGAAATCAGTTCGGGAGTATTGGAAACATCGAATTTCGCAATGATTTTCTTGCGGTACCACCTTATGGTTTCGTGACTTAGATTCACAGCCTCGGCTATCTCCAACGCAGTATAACCCTTGGAAAGCAGGTCGAGTATCTCCCTCTCGCGGTCGTTGAGCACGGGAATGTCCTCCGGAGCTACGGAGGGTGCCCCGGATGCTGCGGGAACACGGTCGCGGAGATGCTTGCGAATGCGTATTATCAGCACGGTTGCGGCGGCTATGAGCAGTATGGCCAGTATTATGAATGCCGCGAACTGCTTCTTCTGCCGCGACAGCACGTCCTCGATGAATTCCAGGTTCTCGGTGCGGAATACCGGGCTCAGATCCGGGTGGCCCGCATAATAATCCTGTGCGTTCCGCAGGTATGGAAGTGCTTTACCGTTCTGCCGCCTTTCAGCATAGTAGCGCCCCAGGCCCTTCCATGCCATTACTATGTACAGCGAGTCCTTCGACTGCCCGGCATAGTCCAGAGCCTTTTCGTAGGCTTCTTTGGCTTTCTTGTATTCTTTCAGGTCCAGCCAGGTCTCGCCGATGTTATAGTGAAGGATGGTGTTGCTTTCGTTCCAGCCGTATTTATCGAAGATCTCACCTGCCTTGGAATACCAGGCCATGGCTTGCGGGATGGAATCCATCTCATTGTAAAGATTCCCTATGGCTCCGTAAGTTGCCGAGAGGGCGTCATCGATAGCCTTTTCGGTATCGTCCATACGCTTGATGCAGTCCAGGGCCTTGAGATAGCAGACCTTTGCGCTGTCGTGCTGACCGGCACCGTAGAAGTTCTGGCCCAGATAACGGTAGGCATCGTAACTGGCTTCTTCCCATCCCTTGGGCACGCTGATGGAAAGGGCCTTCCTGGAGTAGAAGTTGCTTTTTTCGCCGTTCAGTACGGAATACCCTCTCATCAGATCGCGGTAGGCCCTGTTCAGTTTGGCCAATTCGTCGTCGGATGCTTTGTCGATCCTGTCCGGAGTCCAGGGGGCGACGGCACGCTCGAGGGAGTCTAGTCTCTCCACCCTCTGGTCGTTGTAGGCCTGAGAGCGCGGCGCGACCGCTGCAAGCAGCAGGACAAGCGTCAGGATACGGATTCGTTTTTCCATATTGCAAAAATATAAAAAATAGGGAAGATAAACTCCCGCTATGCATATTTCCACCCTTTTGAGTGGTGTTTAAGTGCTTGTGGCACACTACCTTTGCGGGTAACATAATTAACTACAAACTATGCCGACCTATCCTAAAATTCAGCTTACCAAACAGGAAATACGTATCCTGACTTTCGTCGCCGAAGGGCTTACCACACCTCTCATAGCGGCGCGTATGTGCCTAAGTCCCGAAACCATCAAATGGTACAGGAGGCGCATAATGCAGAAATTTTCCGCCAGTACATCCGCCGAAGTGGTGCGCAAGGCAATCGAAGAGAACATTATCTAAAACAATGATATCATGAAGAGATTATCGATCTTTGCATTGGCCCTGCTGTTTGCCTGCCATAGCGCAAACGGACAGGGGCTTCTCCGCAATCTTGGCGAAAGGGCCAAGAGCGTAGTCGAAAACAAAGTTGCCGAAAAGGTAGAAAACGTCGTAAGCAAGACGGTCGACAAGGCCGCCAACAAGGCTGAAGAAAAACTGAAAGGTAAAAAGAAGGCCGATGCCCCTCAGCAGCCGGAGGTCCAGCAAAGCGTACAGCCGACCGAACAGAAGGCCGAAGAACCTGCAATGGAAACTAAACCGGCAAAGAAGGTCGCTTCGTCGTTCGCCAAGAGCGATTTCGTGCCCGGCGACGAGGTCTTTTTCGAAGACAATTTCGAGAATGAGAAACTCGGGGAATTCCCTTCCAGGTGGGAATTGCTGGACGGCTATGCCGAGGCGGCATCATTCGCCGGACGCAAGGTAATAGCTTTCACCGACGACGGACTCGGTTCGGTGGGGCCTCTGATGAAAGACAGGCAGGCCTGGTTGCCGGACGTGTTCACCGTCGAATACGATATTTATGTATGCGAAATAAATCCTGATGCAGGCGAAAGCATGCTTTTCTCCATCCGTTTCGAGGCAGGAGGACACGACAGCGGAGTGGACTTCTACTTCAGGGAAGATGGCTCCAGCTGGATGCAATGGGCGATATGCACCCCGGAAGGCAGGACAAGCGGCGGACAGAAAGATCTCTCGGCAGGGGAGAACAATCCTCTGATTCCGGGAGAATGGAACCATTTCGCTTTGTCCTTCAACAAGCGCGCATTCAAGGGTTATCTGAACGGAATACGGATCATAAACGCTCCTTCCATGGCAGCCCCTGTCCGATTATACTTCAACAGTTCGGGGAAATATCCTTATAACGGCATAAGCAACGTGCGTTTGGCCAAGGGTGCAGTGCCTCTATACGACCGCTTGATGTCGGATGGAAAGATAATAACCTATGCTATCACTTTCGAAACCGGCAAGGCCGACTTGAAGCCAGAGTCCATGGTGGAGATAAACCGAATAGCCAAACTAATGAAAGAGAATCCCAACCTCTCCTTCGAGGTTCAGGGGCATTGCGATGCCACCGGTTCCGATAAGGTGAACGACCCCCTGTCCCAGAGGCGCGCAGAAGCAATTGTTTCCGCCCTGGTGGACCTGGATATCGCCGAAGCCCGTCTCAAGCCGGTAGGCAAGGGTTCGCATTCTCCCATTGCCAGCAACAGCACCGAAGAAGGGCGTGCGAAGAACCGTCGTGTAGAATTCGTAAAACAATAAATAGATGAAAAAGATATTTACCATTATGGCAGCCTCGATGCTGTTTTCAGTTACGGCCTTCTCGCAGGTGCCTGCGGAAAAGATAATCTCGATGACTCCGGGACTTCCAAGCGTCACTCAACTGCTTGACTGCTACAAGGCCGCGGAAGATCCTTCCCACAACACCGCCCTCGAGAAGGATTATGTTTCCGATTTCCTGGAAGCGTGGGATGATGCCAGAAGCAAGATCAGCGATATGCGGGAGGCGTCCAAAGGCACCGGCATTCCGTCCGACATCATGAACGCGCAGACCCAGGGGGTCAGCGTGAAGCAGGCTGCCGGCATGACCGAGGCGGACGCCCGCAAGCTGGCGCAGTCCACAATGATGGGGCGCCTGGGCAGCATGGGCCTGGACGCAGGCGACCTGGCCAAGATGCAGTCCGGCAACCTCAGTGAGGCCGAGCAGCAGGAAATGGCCAACAAGGTGATGAAGTCGATGGGCGGCATTAGTATTGAGAATATCCAGCAGATGCAGGGTATGACGGACGAACAGCGGGCAGCGTACATGCAGTCTGTAGATCCTACGGGAGAAGCGGCAAGGAGGCTTGCTGCCAGCGAGGCAAAAAGCGCCAAGGAAAAGGAGCGTGGGGCTGCCTTGATGAATCTGGCAAATTATGACAGGAACATAATGGACGGCCTCAAAGCCGGGGAAAAAATGAAGGATGATGCCAGGGCCAAGGGACTGGATATCTATGAGAGGAAGTACAGGGCCCGGGTGAGGGAACTCGAGAATGGAATGAAACAAGCTATCCAGGATGGGGCGTTCGAAGAACTGCCGGCCCCCGGAACCGAGGCCCGCTGCGCCGCTGCGGCCGAACGCTTCTGCCAGCTAAATTACCAGAAATTCGAGGTGCTCTGCAAATTCTATGAAGAATACATCCCTGTCTGGAGGAATGCAATCACAGGGGCGATGGAACACTTCAAGACCAAGGTGATGGACCAATCCCGGAACAGGGAAGCCTTCCGCAGTAAGATGTTCGCCCAGACCCGCAGTACCGAATATGCTGCCCCGGCATTCACCCCTGACGCGATAGCGATGGAATATTTCGAGATATCCAGGGATGTAGTAGATTATCAATTGGAACTGCCAAGCGATATGGAATAAATTCCTTAAATTTGGGCCCGATGATCGACAGTTCAATCAAAGGGCCCTTTTTCATACGTCGCATGGATTCCGGCGGAGCCGTCAAGGCCGGCGACGGTGCACGGGAGTCTCTTCCGATGGTGGGTTTCATCTATCTCACATCGGGAGAAATACTCGTGGAGGTGGATGGACGCACCTTCCTATGCGGCCCCGGACATCTGATGCTCATCCCCGAAAACCGTCCTTTTGCCATTCTGCACTATTCCGACGCAGAGGGCTATAAGGGCGGATTCCGTTATCTGCAGTTCCTGGGAGAACCCTTGCAGCAGGCCTTCTGGTTCGATGAGGCGGTGTTCGTAGGGGAGCTCTTCAATATGCTGGCAGTATCCTTCTCCCGCAACGACCTCGGCTTTGTCGAGAAGGGGGTGGAACTGCTGTTGACGCGGGTGAAAACCAGCGCCGAGACCCATCTGCCAGATGTCGTGTCATCGTTCCTGGACGGGCTCTTTGCCAAGGATAAGACCATAATGTCTGCTAGCGACTATGCCGCTGAGGGGAGCGTGTCGCTCAATTATCTTAACAGGATGGTCAAGAAATCCACCGGCCGGCCGGTGAGTGCCTGGATAGATATTGCCCGCCTGAACCGGGCCAAAAGGCTGCTTGCGGAGAGTTCTGCGCCGGTCATCGACATAGCCTCGGCAGTAGGAATCCTTGACCAGGCCTATTTTGCACGCTTTTTCCGGAAACATACCGGGATGACCCCCTCTGCTTATAGGAAAACGATGCACGAATAATCCTAATTTTGGCATCAAGCGTTATGAATTAATTGCCCATTATTGCGGATCTTTGCAGCCGCAAAATGAGCACATTTCTTTTTACCATACTTATTGCCTTGGCGCAGGTGCCCGACACGCTGATCGCCCCTTCTACCGTGACGGCCCTGAAGGATCCCATAACCCTTGGGAAGGTAGCTTCGCCGGTGTCGCAACTACGTTCGGAAGCCCTTGAATCTTCTGGCATCTATCGTCCTAATATGCTGTCTTCCAGGGTCCCCGGCCTCCATATCCCGGATTACGGAGCATCCCTGACTTCTACCATCTACCTGCGTGGCCTGGGCTCCCGTATGGAGAATCCGGTCCTGGGCCTCTATGTCGATGGATTCCCGGTCCTGGACAAGAATGCCTACGATTTTGATTGGGAGGGCATACGGAACGCCACCTTGCTCCGCGGGCCGCAGGGAACCCTCTACGGGAGGAATTCGATGGGAGGCGTGCTTTCGCTCCGCACCCTTTCCCCGTCCGACGCCGTCCGCCCGTCCGTCCGCCTGGAATACGGAACCGCAAATACACTGCGGCTGGGTTTCCTGGCTACGTCCGGCGAAAATGCATTCTCAGCCACCTTCCGACACGGCGACGGCTTCTTCCCCAATACTTTCAAAGATGAACTCTGCGACCCCTACGACGGACTCTCGCTGCGCTGGAAATGGGAAAAACCTTCCGGAGAGGGGGACTATCTCAGCAATGTGCTCTATGCGGGACTCTCCCGGGAAGGAGGCTTTGCCTACGGCTTGTACGAAGATGGTGTCCAGCACGACGTGGCCTATAATGACGAAGGCAGCTATGCGCGCCTTTCCGTTCTGGAGGGATTCCGGCTGCGACACCGTTCGGAGAAGATAAGTACCGAGCTTTCCGCCTCGCTGCAGTGGCTGAGCGACGATATGCATATGGACCAGGACTATACTCCCAAGCCAATTTTTACCTTGAGGCAGAAGCAGGACAGCGGAGCGGGCACCCTGGAACTCAGCTTCCGCAGGAATGACCTCAAGGCCGCCTGGCAGCCTGTGACCGGAGTTTTCGCTTTCTTCAAACTGAATCATTCTCTGGCGCCGGTGGAGTTCAGGAGGCAGGGAATAGAAAGCCTGATACTGGATAACGCCAACCGCAACATCCCCGAAGAAATAGGCTATCTGACCATAGCGGACCAGGAGATTCCCGTGCTGTCCGATTTCCTGATAGGGAACTGGAATGCCGCGGTATTCCACGAGTCCACCCTGCGTAAGGGGCGGTGGCTTTTCACCGCAGGGATACGCCTGGACTATGAAGGCGGGCATATGGACTATGACTGCAAGACGACTCTCCACTACCGCTTTATGCCCTATATGAAGGCAGAGAAGGAATACAAGCTGCCCTACCGCGGAAGCCTGGACCATTCCCGCGTGGTAGCCCTCCCCAAGTTTTCGGTACTCTACGAAGCCGCCGAATGGCTGTTTGTCTATCTGAATGCAGCCAGGGGCTACAGGGCCGGCGGATTCAATACTCAGATATTCTCGGACATACTCCAGAACCTCACGATGAACGGTCTTATGAAGGACCTGGGAGTCTATCTGGTCAAGCCATTCAAGGGGATTGACGCCTCTGCGACCGAATATGATCCCGAATCCGCCTGGAACTATGAGGCCGGAGCCCGCATCAGGAAGGGCCGTTTCGGGCTGGAATCCTCCGTCTATTATATCGACGTGCGGAATCAGCAGCTCACCACCTTCCCTCCCGGGCAATCTATAGGAAGGATGATGACCAATGCCGGCAGGAGCCGTAGCATAGGGGCGGAAAGCGCCCTTCAATGGAGGGGAAAGGATATGCACGGAGAGGTCTGCTGGGCCTGGTGCGATGCCCGCTTCGTGAGCTACGATGACGGCAATGCCGATTATTCAGGCAACCATATTCCCTATGCTCCTGCGCATACCCTTTATGTGGGCGGCGGTTATACCTTCCATCTGGGAGAATATTCGCTGGTGGCGGATGCTTCGCTCCGGGGGGCCGGTCCGTTCTGGTGGAATGAGTCGAATACCAGGAAGGAACCCCTGCAGCTTTATCTGGATGGCCGCCTGGCCCTGGCCCGCGGGAGATGGGAACTATACCTGCGCGGTACGAACCTTACGGATAACGGCGGGAGATGCTTCTACTTCAAATCCGTCGGCAACGAATTCTTCGCGAGCGTAAAACCTCGCATACTTATAACAGGATTATCCATAAAATTTTAAAGAATGAAAACCAAGTATCTATTTATCGCACTTGCATTCGCCGCACTGGTCGGCTGCAACAAAAACGAAACCGAAGAAAAACCTGTGGAAGCCAAAGCCGGCAATTACGTGGGGACATTCACTGCGGAGGCCAGTACGGGCACTTTAATCGAGGATGGCATAAGGGTCAATTTTACTCCCGACGAAGGTGGAAACACCTGCACCTTGATTCTCTATCAGGCCCGTTTTTCGCCCCGGATGCTTGTCCAGGTGGATGTTACCATACCTTCCGTGAATATGGTCTGCGGAACGGACAAGATCACCCTCTCCTGCGACAACGTAGTGCCTCTGGCTCTGGGCGGTGAATTCACCAATTATACGGTGAAAGATTTCCAGGGAGAGATCAAGGGCGGAAATTTCAGCTTCTCGACCAAATTCGGCAGCACTCCCACCACTTACAGCGGTACTTTGGAACAGCTCTCCGAATAAAAAGTGCAAAAAGTTGATTATTTTGGCCCGAAAATAAAAAAGATTTCTATTTTTGTGGGAAACAGGGAATTGTTATTTCGCCTGGGGAAACAAATAAACAACTTTTTGCTAAAATGAGACTTCTGCTAAGAATGGCTTTAATAGCCATTTCTTTGTCGTTTGTCGGCTGCGCCACATCTAAGGATATCCTCTATTTCCAGGATATAGATGAGGTGCAGCCTGTTTTGCTTGCCGCCAAATATGAGGCGGTAATAAAAAAGGACGACGAGCTTAAAATCATTATCAGCGGCCCTGACAAGGCAGTGACCGACCCATATAACATGACGCTTGCGGATGTCTCCGTCGGTTTCACCACCAACAACGCCCCTGAAACTCCTATGATGTCCTATCTCGTGGATGCAGACGGTAACATCAATTTTCCCATACTCGGCCGCATCCACGTAGAAGGACTGACCCGTATCCAGCTCATAGATTACCTCACGCGCGAAATAGGCAAGGACGTCAAGGACCCCATAGTATATGTCTCCTTCAAGAATTACAAGATAACCGTCCTGGGTGAGGTGCGTTCTCCCGGCACCTATACCTACAATTCCGAGAAGATCACGGTGCTGCAGGCCATAGGTTATGCCGGCGACCTTACCGTGACCGCGATGAGGGATGGAATCATCCTTCTCCGGGAGGAAGACGGCGTCCTCCGGCACATAAAGATAGACCTGCGCGACAGCTCCATACTGGATTCTCCTTATTACTACCTGCAGCAGAACGACGTGCTGTACGTGCCGCCAAGTTCCACCCGGCTGGTGGCGGCCAATTCTGCGACGGGCCTCTGGAGTACGATACTCTCTTCCGTATCTACGGTCATCGCAGTGATTGGTTTAATAGTCAAGTAGTTCGTCATGGAGTCCAAGGAAACACGTTACCAAAGCACCCCCACCTTGCAGGAAGACGGGAGCATAGCCATACGGGAACTGATAGATTATTTCTGGCGTATGCGAGGCTGGATATTCTTTACCGTGGTCGTGTCCCTTTTCCTTGCTTTCGTCTATCTCAAGATACAGCCGCCTGTCTATTCCCGCACCACGTGGATAAAGCTCAACGGCAACGAGACCAGCATAAATGCTGAGCTGTCCCTGCTGCCCGGGCTTTCCGACCTTTCCGGCAACAAGAGGCTGGACAACGAAGTGTTCATACTCCAGAGCCCTTCGCTGATGAATCAGGTGGTGGAAGCCCTCGGACTCAACACCCGCTACTACAAGATATGCTACGGCATCAAACGTCACGAATACTACAAGGACAGCCCGTTCTCGATGACTTGCAGCTGGGATGCCGCGCCTAGGGATTCTTCCGGCCTTTCCAGCGTGCAGATAGAATTCAGGCACAATGAAGCCGGGGGCTTCAAGCTGATCAGGCTGCTGGTGGACGGGGTCCGTGTCCCCGTGGCCGATACCCCCTATTCTTACGGAACTCCCATAGCCCTGGAGGGCGCCAGCATAGTGATCGGAAACGACAGGCCCGGGGAAATGACTCCCGGGGCCAGGTATGTGGCAAGCTGGAGCACTCCCTATGCTACTGCCAGGAACTTCGTCGGCAAACTGAACGTCTCCGTGCAGGGCAAGGGCTCCAACCGCACCGACGTAGTGCTGGTGTCCATCACCGATTCTTCCCCAGTGCGCGCGGCGGACATACTCGACAATCTTGTGGCCATCTCCAACCAGCAGGCCCGCAAATATAAGGCTCAGACCTCCCTGAACATAATAGAATTCATAGACAGCCGTCTCCGGGAGATATCCGACCAGCTGAACGATGCCGAGGCGGGATACAAGGATTACCAGTCTTCCAGGGCCCTGGTGAACAGCGACTCCCAGACCACCCTCGCCATCACCAGCGATATGTCTTACCGTGACCAGCTGACCGGAATCCGCCTCCAGCTGCAGATTCTGCGGATGATTACATCCTTCATGGATGAGACTCCGGAGGGGGAATACAGGGTAGTGCCATCCAATATAGGTGTCGTGGACAGCGGCCTGAACTCTATGATAGGCAACTACAACGATAAGATAATCGAGCGCAACCGAATGGTGGCGAACTCTTCCGAGGCCAACCCGAAGGTCGTCACCGTGAATACCGAACTCGAAGTAGGCCGCAAGAGCATAGAACTGTCGCTGGCGAATCTCATCAAGGTTTATTCCCTGCGGGAGAGGGAGCTGGAGAGGATACTGAAGGACAGCCGCAGCCAGATAGAGGCCATTCCCCAGCAGCAGCTGGAGATGCAGCAGCTCTCGCGCAAGCTGGAAGTCATAGAGCCTCTGTACCTGCTGCTCCGCCAGAAGAGGGAAGAGTACCAGATAACAATGTTCGGCGAAGAAGATACCTTCCGCGTGATAGAAAAAGCCTTCGGCCCCAATGCTCCGGTAGGCCCCAACGGTATGATGGTGTATCTGCTGGCATTGATGTTCGGGGTATTCATAGGGCCCTGCGTCGAAAGGCTGAGGGCATTCATCAGGAGCAAGGTGGAGACCAAGCTGGATGTGGAGACTGCAGTGGACGCCCCCATACTGGCGGTACTGCCGGCAAGCAGGAAGAAAGATTACAGGCTCATTCCCAGGAGCGGGCACGATTCCCTCTGCGAGTCTTTCCAGATGCTCAGGTCCACCGTCCAATCTTTCCCCGATGCCAAGGTCTTCCAGGTCACATCCTCCGTGCTGGGCGAGGGAAAATCCTTCGTGGCGGCCAACCTGGCGCTGTCCCTTGCCTACGTTGGGAAAAAGGTAGTGCTGGTGGGAATGGACCTGCGCAAGCCGGCCCTTTCGCGCATATTCAAGTTCGAGGCGGACAAGGATAAATCCCTCTTCGCCTACCTGGACGGAAAGACCTCCTGCATCGATGACATAATCTTCCCCTGCGCCCTCAGCGACAATCTGGACCTGATTCCGGCCGGAGCCGTGGCCCCCAATCCTAATGAACTGCTCTCCGGCGAGAGGCACGTGGACCTGATTTCGGAACTTAAGAAGCGCTACTCTTACGTGATATTGGACAGCACCCCGTATTTCCCTGTGGCGGATGCTTCCATAATAAACAAGAGCGTGGATGCGACGCTGTTCGTAGTGCGCTGCGACTATACCACGCTCAAATTGCTAAGGGAGATAGATGCCGCCGCACATAGCAGGGTGAATCCCATCAAGAACCTGAACATAATCATCAACTGCTTCGACAAGAATGCCAGGAAGTACCGCTATGGATATGGTGAAGGTTATGGGACGGGCACCCTCGGGTACGGCTATGGTTATGGATATGGATATGAAAAATAAGATATTATTTGCAGTCGCCTTCTTAGTCTTCGCCGCCTTTTCGGTATCGGCCCAGCCCCGGAAGATGACAGTCTATCTGGTGCAGCACGTCCATACGGATATAGGCTACACAAAACCGCAGACCGAAATACTCAGCGAGCATCTCCGCTATATAGACTATGCCCTGGATTATTGCGATGCCACGGCTTCGTATCCGGATGATGCCCGTTTCCGCTGGACCTGCGAGGCTTCGTGGGCGGTGGACGAATGGCTCAGGGTGCGTCCCAAGGAGCAGGTAGAACGCTTCCTGGAATATGTAAGGCAGGGCCGTATAGAGGTTACCGCAATGTTCTTCAATATGTCCGAACTTTCGGGGGAGGGCAATTACAGAAGGTACCTGGAGCCGCTGAAGAGGTTCAAGGAGCTTGGCATACCTGTCAAGACTGCAATGCAGAACGATGTCAATGGCGTGGCCTGGTGCCTGGCGGACCTGCTTCCCGGCCTGGGGGTGAAGTATTTTTCCATCGGTTCCAATGCCACCCGTGCGGTGGTTCCTTTCGGTCTGCCTACGGTTTTTCGCTGGGAGGCGCCTTCGGGATCTTCTCTCATATCCTACCGCAGCGACCATTACCACACTGGAAACCATTGGGGAATCCACGAAGGAGATATGGAAAAGTTCGAGGGAAAGCTCAACGCCTATCTCGAAGATCTTGAAAAGAAGGGGTATTCCTACCCTTGGGTGGCGGTGCAGTATTCCGGTTTCCTGACCGACAATTCTCCGCCCAACTTTGCCGAATGCGACCTTATAAAAGAGTGGAACGCCACTCACGAATGGCCGAAACTCCGCAGCGCCACCATCAGCGAGTTCCTTAGTCTGGTGGACGAGGAATACGGGGATTCGCTTCCGGTTTACAGGGCGGCATTTCCTGATTACTGGACGGACGGATTCGGCTCCGCAGCCCGTGAGACTGCCGCTTCGCGCAAGACTCAGGCGGATGCCTCGGTGGTGGAGGGGCTGCTGTCGATGGCTCTCCTGGGAGGAGAAGCCGGGGCGGCCGGCTATGCTTCAGAATTAAGCGAGATACGGAAGGACCTCCTGTTCTACGACGAGCACACTTTCGGCGCATCCGAAAGCATACGCGACCCTCATTGCGATAATTCCGAAGTACAGTGGGCGGAAAAGAGCGCCTATGTGTGGGAGGCTTTGAAGAATACGCAGATGATGTACGAGACTGCTTCCGGTCTGCTTCAGGGAAGGCTCTACAGGAGTTCTTGCCCGACCGTGACCTTCTTCAACACCCTGGGAGTGCCCCGCTCGACCCTGGCCACCATCTTCATCGACAAGACGCTGGCTCCCGTCGGGACACCCTTCGAGCTGGTGGACGAAAAGGGGCACGCGCTTGCCGTGCAGCAGGAATCCGTGCGCAGGGAAGGACGTTATTTCACCGTATGGGCGGAGGATATACCGGCCCTTGGCTACAAGACTTATGAAATACGCCTGGGAAGTGGCAGCGTGCACGTTGCAGAGCCCGCATCCTGGGACGGAAAGACCATTGAGAGCGAAGCTTACCGTCTGGAATTCGATTTCGCCAAGGGCGGAATCAGTTCCCTCTACGATAAGGAACTCGGGCGTGAACTCATAGACAGGGAAGCCCCCTGGAAGCTTGGCGAGTTCATCTACGAGGATCTGAAAGGGGATAGAAGGCAGATGGTCCATCTTAAGTTCGAGAATTACGAAAGGAAGGGTTTCGACAGCGTCAAGTTCTGCGGAATCACCCGGGGCGACCTCTATACCACGGTTTCATTCGAGGGCGTGCTGGAGGGCTGCGATCCTTCGTTCGGAGTGAAGGCGGATGTGAGAATCTATCACAGCGTGAAGCGTATCGACCTTTGTTACAGGCTTAAGCGCCTTCCCGAGACCGATCCGTCCGGTATTTATGTTGCCTTCCCCTTCGGCGTCGAGGGCGGCAAGCTCGCATTCGACGTTCCCGGAGGCGTGCTGGTGGCGGGGGAGAACCAAATCCCCGGAACTACCGCCGGCTGGAATACGGTGCAGAGTTTTGTGTCCGCACGGAATAGCGATATGCAGGTGCTTCTGAGCACCAACGAAGTGCCGCTGTTCATGATGGGAGAACTGATGGACGATCCTTTCCGTAAAGTCCATGTCCACGAAAAGACACATTTCTTCTCGTGGGTGATGAACAACTACTGGCACACCAACTTCCGTGCTTCGCAGGAGGGAGAATTCCGCTGGAGCTATACAATAACTTCCATGCCCGGATGTTCCGAACCGGATGCATGGCAGTTCGGACAGGGCAATCGTACGCCCGTATATGCAAGGGTGCAGCCCGGCCAGCCCGGCGCTACGGGCGGCAAGGCTCGGGAACGCTCCCTGCTGTCGATAGGCGGGGATGGCCTCCTGCTTGTGGGAACGGCCCCCGCAACCAATGGCGGCGTGCTGGTGAACGTACGCGAAACCGCCGGCCGGGAGACATCTCTGTCCCTGACCGACGGTAATGGAAAGCGCTTGTCTTTCACCCCCTCTGATGTCCTGGGCGAAGACAAGGGTGGAGCGACGGATTCGCTGAAAATACCTCCTTACGGCAATGTTTTCGTAAGGATCGATTAGATTTGCCTGCAAAGATTGACCATCTCGATAGCAGATGTCATGGCATCGAAGCCCTTGTTTCCGGCCTTGGTGCCTGCGCGTTCTATGGCCTGCTCTATGGTGTCGGTGGTAAGTACCCCGTAGATGACGGGAATGCCGCTCTCCAGCCCCACGTGGGCGATGCCTTTGACGGATTCGTTGGCGACCATATCGAAATGAGGGGTGCTGCCGCGGATTACGGCGCCCACGCACACGACTGCATCGTACTTCTTGGAGGCTGCCATCTTCCCGGCCACGAGTGGAATCTCGAAAGCGCCGGGTACCCAGGCTACCGTGAGGTCTTCGGCATTGCCGCCGTGGCGGATGAATGAATCTTCCGCTCCACCGAGCAGCTTGCCCGTGATGAATTCATTGAATCGGGATGCGACGACGGCTATCTTGAGATCGGTCGCAATAAGTTTTCCTTCGATTGTTTTCATGATCGTATCTTTTATCGTTTGTATTATCTGTCTGTTTCATCCAAATGGAGCAGATGCCCCATCTTGCTGCACTTGGTGCGCAGGTAACGGTCGTTAATGGGATTGCTCTTGATTTCTATGGCTTCGCGGCCCACAATCTCGATTCCGAACCCGTCCAGGCCGCTGATCTTCTCGGGATTGTTGGTCATCAGTATCAGTTGCTTTGCACCCAGGTCCGCCAGAATCGCGGCACCGGTGCCGTATTCGCGCAGGTCAGGAGCGAAGCCCAGGGCCACGTTGGCCTCTACCGTATCCATTCCCTGCTCCTGAAGCTGATATGCGCGCAACTTGTTGATAAGCCCTATCCCGCGCCCTTCCTGCCTGAGGTATAGAAGGATTCCGCGGCCGGCCTTCTCGATGCGCCGAAGGGCTACTTCCAGCTGCTCGCCGCAATCGCAGCGAAGCGAGCCGAAGGTGTCGCCGGTAAGGCATTCGGAATGCACCCTGCATAGTACCGGAGCATCGGTGCTGACATCTCCTTTTACCAGGGCGATATGGTGCTCGCCAGTTATCTTGCTCTGATAGCCGTAGGCCTTGAAATGCCCGAATTTCGTGGGCAGGTCGGCCACCGTTACGCATTCTATGGTCTTCTCGTGACGGCGGCGGTAGCGTATCAGGTCGGCTATGGAGATTACTTTCATGCCGTGCTTCCCTGCGAAATCTATCAGCTCGGGCGTGCGCATCATAGTGCCGTCTTCCCTCATTATCTCGCAGCACAGGCCGCATTCTTCCAGCCCCGCGAGGCGCATCAGGTCAACCGTCGCCTCGGTGTGGCCGGAGCGTATCAGCACTCCGCCTTTGCGGGCTTTCAGGGGGAACATATGGCCGGGACGGCGGAAGTCCGAGGGCGTCGCGTCCGGGCTGATGCACTTCAGCGCCGTGACCGAGCGCTCCACGGCAGATATGCCCGTGGTGGTTGAAATATGGTCTATGGATACCGTGAAGGCCGTATGATGATTGTCGGTGTTGTACGAAACCATCTGGTTCAGGTCCAGACGTGAGGTGTATTCCTCGCTCATCGGCATACAGATCAGCCCTTTGCCGTAGCTGGCCATAAAGTTTATATTGTCCGGCGTGGCGTAGCGTGCGGCGCAGATAAGGTCGCCTTCGTTCTCGCGGTCGGGGTCGTCGATGACGACTATGATGTGCCCTTGCTTAAGTTCTTCCAGGGCCTCTTCGATAGTGGATAATGTATTGTTTTCCATATTAGAATCCGTTTTCTTTCAGCCATTCCAGGGACAGGCTGCTTTCTTTTGCTGTCTTGGCTCCTGCATCGAGCAGGCGCTCTGTATAACGTGCCAGGATATCGACTTCGACGTTGATGATGCTGCCTTCCCGGAGGTCTCCCAGGGTGGTCGCCGCGCAGGTCTGCGGGATCAGTGATACCGCGAACGAACTCTCATCTGCCGATACCACGGTAAGGCTGACGCCGTCCAGCGTGACCGAGCCTTTTACGGCTATGTATTTGAGCAGGGAAGGATCGGTGGTGATGTTTATGCGCTTGGCGATTCCGTCCCGGACTATCGATGCAACCTGGCCGCATCCGTCCACGTGGCCGGAGACTATGTGCCCGCCCAGGCGCCCGTCAGCTTTCATCGCCCTTTCCAGATTGACTTTGGCCCCGCGGAAGAGCTTCCCCAAAGAGCTGCGCCTAAGGGTTTCGGGCATCACGTCCGCAGTGAAAATCCGTCCGGAAATGGATGTTACCGTAAGGCAGACGCCGTTCACTGCAATGCTGTCCCCGACTGCGGTGCCTTCCGTCACCTTATCTGCGGTGATGCTCAGGGCCGCTCCGGTGCTGCCGGCGGTGATGGCACGGACGGTGCCTGTTTCTTCTATTATTCCTGTAAACATAAGCTATTTGTTCTGCGGGTAGGCGTGGATAAGCAGGTCCGGACCGAACTGCTTCACCGACTCGGTCCTGAGTCCCAGGGCATCTGCCATTCTGGGGAATCCTTGGCCTCCTACGGCCGTTTTTGCATACGCCCCGCCCAGTATTTTGGGGGCAATGAAGAAGTAGTATTCATCAACCAGCCCCTGCTCGATGAAACTGGCGTTAAGCTCCCCGCCTCCTTCCAGCAGTATGGAATCGATGCGCATTGCGCCGAGCTTGTCCAGCATATCCGCCAGATCGACGTGGCCGTCGCGGGTTTTGCAGGGGAGTGTCTCTATTCCGCAGTCGCGGAGTATCCTAAGCCGGTCTTCCCCGGCGGCTTCGGTATGCGCCAGTATGGTGCGGATGCTGCCGGCGCTTCTTGCTATGCGGCTGTCCGGCGACAGGGATGCCCTGCTGTCCGGAAGTATGCGTACGGGGTTGTCGAAGCCTTCCAGGCGGCAGTCCAGCATAGGATCGTCGGCACGGACGGTTCCTGCTCCGACGCAGATTCCGCTATGGTATCCGCGCAGCCGGTGCACGAAAGTGCGCGCCTCCTCGGAGGTGACCCAGCGGGAATCCCCGTCGGCCGTGGCTATCTTTCCGTCCAGAGTCATAGCCACCTTCAGGCTTACCCAAGGTCGTTTTTCCGTGATGTACTTAAGGAATATACGGTTCTGTTCGCGGAGCTCATCTTCCAGCAGGCCCACTTCCACGGAGATGCCGTGGGACCGTAGGATTTCTATGCCTTTCCCGCATACAAGGGGATTCGGGTCGGTAAGCCCCACGACTACCCGGGAGATGCCTGCGGCTATTAGTGCGTCGGTGCAGGGGGGCTGCTTGCCGTGGTGGCAGCAGGGCTCGAGGGTGACGTAGGCCGTGGCTCCGGCCGTATCCTCCGTGCAGGCTGCCAAAGCATCCCGCTCCGCGTGCAGGCCGCCATAACGATGATGATATCCTTTGCTGATTATCCGTCCGTCCTTGACCAGGACGCATCCTACCATAGGATTCGGGGCCGTGTGACCACGTCCCAATTCCGCAAGGGCCATGGCCTCTTGCATATAGAGTTTGTCGTTTTCCATCATATCCCGTCTTCCATCCGGACTTTAACCGTTGGTACCGGAGTTTCACCGGTTCAGTCCCTGTTACGGGAGTCGCGGACTTTACCGCCAGTAGGGAATTGCACCCTGCCCTGAAGAGATATTATTATTTTCTGCAAAGGTACCGTTTTTTTGCTGATTATAAAAAAGTAAGTTCATTTTTTTGTTTACCTTTACCGCTATGGAACGCTCAAAGGTCTTCTTCACAGATTTCAGGACGACTGCATTCGGCGAGAGCATGCCCGCCAAACTTAAACGCCTCGTCCGCAAAGCAGGAATTGCCGACATAGACATGGACGGCAAGTTTGTTGCAATCAAGATGCACTTCGGGGAGCTTGGAAACGTGAGTTATCTGCGCCCCAACTACGCCAAAGCCGTAGTGGATCTGGTCAAGGAACTAGGAGGAAAACCTTTCCTCACGGATTGCAACACCATGTATCCCGGATACCGCAAGAATGCTTTGGAGCATCTTGAGTGTGCATGGGAGAACGGTTTTACGCCTTTGTCCGCAGGTTGTCCGGTAATAATAGCAGATGGCTTGAAGGGTACCGACGACATCGCGGTTCCGGTCGAAGGTGGAGAATATACGAAAGAGGCTCTGATCGGCCGTGCCGTTATGGACGCGGACGTGTTCATAAGCCTTACCCACTTCAAGGGACACGAAACGACAGGTTTCGGAGGAGCTATAAAGAATATCGGTATGGGATGCGGTTCCCGTGCCGGTAAAAAGGATCAGCATTCCGCGGGTAAGGCTATCATTGACGATTCCAAATGCCGGGGATGCCGGCGTTGTGAACGGGAATGTGCCAATGGCGGCCTGGTGTATGATTCGGCCGCGCGGAAAATGCACGTCGACACAAATCATTGCGTGGGATGCGGGCGTTGCCTGGGGGCCTGCAATTTCGATGCTATAGATTTTGCACAGGACCAGGCCGTTTCAGTGCTTAACGCCAAGATGGCCGAGTATACCAAAGCTGTAGTTGATGGCCGCGAGAGTTTCCACATCTCGCTCATCGTGGATGTGTCTCCCTACTGCGATTGCCACGCCGAGAACGATGCTCCCATACTCCCGGACATAGGAATGTTCGCATCAAAAGACCCCGTCGCACTCGATCAGGCCTGTGCGGATGCATGCCTGGCCGCTGAACCTATGCCTAACTCTGTCCTGGGCGATCATCTTCGCGAAGAAGGTTTCCACAATCACCACGACCATTTCAAGAACACCACCCCCGAGTCGGAATGGGAAACGCAGCTGATCCATGGCGAAAGGATAGGCCTTGGCACCCGCAGCTATGAGCTCGTGCTTGTAAAGTGAATTAAATTGTTACCCTGAAGCCGTAAACCTTGCCATTCTCGAGCGGGAGCTTGGACGTTATTGTCTTCCGCATGTCGCAGCCGGGGAACACGGTGACCGAATTACGGCGCTCTTCTTCGTCGTCGTAATAGTTGCCGCCGAACTGTAAGCACAGTTCATATCCCTCCTCGAGGTCTTTGTCGAAGCGGACGGGCACGAAGAAGGTCTTTTCGACCACATCCTCATCCATCAGAGTGAGGTCGCTGTTATTGCCCGAATCGAGCAGGTAATAGTCCAGAGGCCCTCTCTCAATCGTGAAAGGTTTCCCCGTATAGCTTTCGGTGGTCACATCCAGGCCGGAGAACCGGACGAAGACCGGATCACCGTTCACGCCCCACTCTTCCTCTTCTTCCGAATCGGGATCCACGCACTTGATTCGGATGGAATTGACCCTCGCCTGGTCGAAAGGAGAACCGGGAGGTGCTTCGTACGGGAAGTTCCTGAGGGTCACCTCGATGCGGAACACGGCCAACTGGTGCTCCAGATACACGTGGGCGACATCGCCGGAGATGTGCACCTCGCCTAGCATAAGGTCGACGTCGGAGATGGATGCAGTATCATCGTGCTGCAGGGCACCGGAAGCTGTCGAAAGGTTTCTCATATAAATGGTCGGAGACCCCTCCCTCACGCCATCGAAGATCGAATTACCTGCGTACGTGTCCACTGACGGATAAAGGCAGATGATCTTGTCTCCTTCGTTTCCGTTCCAGGTCCCGGAGAATTCAGCTTTCTTGCGGCCAGCTTCACCGGTAGAAACGAACTCGTCGACAGCCGTGATGCCGTTCTCGCCGAAAGAGACCACCGTAATGGCCTCATAAGAATCCCAGAACCCTTCCAGCGTCTTGTCGTCTGTGTAATCATAGATTGTCTTCGTGCTCTTAGGAGTGATAACGGAAGCCTGGATAGTCAACGGAACGCCGGCTTTTTTCTCGGGCATGGATTCCTTGCAGCTGCTCATCAATACGGCACCAAAAGCCGCTAGTATGAAAATTATTGCTATACGTTTCATCTTTTTGGACTGTTAATCAGTTAAAAATCTAGATCCCAGCCGTGGCCCATATCAGGGACCTCTCCGCTGGCGCAGAGGATACTTTCTACATTCAGCTCCAGGGCTCTGGCTACCGGAGACACATACGATAACTTATTTAGCTCTTCCATATAAGGGTTCGTGAAAACGGTTTATTGTTTCCCGGCCCAAAGGTATGAAAAAAAATGTAATGTGCTACTTTCTCACCGACAATCAACAAGCAAGATCTCTTTGCTTGGTGACTATGATTTAGGGCTTTCTTCCCCGAAGAGGAAGGCGGGCTCGTATCCGCCGTAATCCACCACGATTTTCTCGAATACTATGCCCGGATCCAGAGGGCTTATGATCAGCTCCGTCCAACCCGCTTTGGCCGGAAGGACGGATATGGTTTCGACCACCCTGCGGGCCACGGTGGGGTAGTAGGTGGTGTAGATGTTGGCGGGGTCTTCGTTAAGCGATGCATTGAAATGCTGCACCTGGGAGTGCCCGTCCAGTTCCACCCTGTAATGGTGGCCGCTTCCGTTGAAGGCCAGGGTGGATTTGGTGACCACGTGTATCCGTATGCTGTCCACGGCTTCGGGCAGTTCAATCCTGTAATGCAGGGATGCACCCCGGGCTTCTTCGGTATATGGCATCAACGCCAGTCCGCTTAGGCTGCGGCCGAGATAGGGGATTACCGTCCAGACGGTTCCGGGGGTTGCGGAAGCCTGGTAGTAATGCTCCGCTTCGATTACCGTGACTCCCTTTCCGGCAGGGAAGGAGAAGCCTCCGGCGGGCTTGTCTGCCACACGGAAGACTTCGGGCTGTATGTCGGCGGGGAAATCGTCGTTCCAGTTGGTATAGCCTATGTGTTTCTGGGTCATCATCCCGTCCCACTTGCCAGCGGAAAGTTCCTTATTGTACTGTTCCATCAGCGCTGCGTCCCTTGCAAAGCACTTTTCAACCTTGTCTGCCCAGAGGTTCGCGGCCGGGTCTCCCTGCCGGAAGAGCTCGTGGTTCATAGCCTGGGCATAGTACATTTCATAGAGGTTGGAAAGAGCCTGAATTGGGAAGAGTATGAGCTGGAAATAAGCGTCCTTGGCCTCCGGATCCAGGGTCAGGTACTGGCGCAGGGCTTCGGCTTCCAGCCGTACGAAATCGTCGGCCACGCTCTTGAACTCGCCGGAATGGAGATTGTAGGTGGTCCTGTCCATCATCTCCGCCGTGGTGCGCCCGCTGTATTTGCAGTACAGGTTGAGTATGCGGGCGGCCTCATCCGCCTGGTCATCCCCGAATGCTGCGGCGCAGAAAGCGCGGGTATGCCCCAGGAGATTATCTACCGTGAAGCTCTCGGGCCTCCTGGCCATCGCCAGGAACAGGTCTATGGGATACTCCATTGGTTTGAGGTCTCCCACGTTCAGCACCCAAAGTTTGTCCACGCCATAAGAATAGGTGAGCTGGAGCTGCTCCCACATATGCTGGATGGGGGTTACGTTCAACCATTTGGAATTCCTGGGAGCCCCTACGTAATCGACGTGGTAGTACATCCCCCAGCCTCCTTTGCGCTGACGCTCCTCGGGGCGGGGGAGTTTGCGGACATCCCCCCAGTTGTCGTCGCTGAGCAGTATCGTGACATCGTCCGGCACTCTCAGGCCCAGATCGTAATACTGCTGGACCTCTTTGTACAGGGCCCAGACCTGG
Source organism: Bacteroidales bacterium (assembly GCA_016287875.1). GTDB lineage: Bacteria > Bacteroidota > Bacteroidia > Bacteroidales > UBA932 > Cryptobacteroides. The sequence goes on from JAEEXQ010000005.1 coordinate 46,966, forward strand.
GGCCGTTCGGATGCCGGCCGGCCGGTCTCCTTGCGGATTATCTTCCTCTGGTTGGCGATTATGCTTTCCATCAGCTTGATGTATCTGGCTTCTTCGCCTTCCTTCCCCATAGCTTCGTCGCCGTCTCCCCTCATACCTATGGTGATGAGGTCTTCCGTATCCTTGGCCCGCCTTACGCCCTCGGCAAAGAAACGGTCCAGGACTTTGCGGTTGCGGGTATAGTCCCAGGGGCCGTCGGAGCCCTTCCTGCGTACCCATTCCTGATGGTTGCGGGCCATGGGCTCGTGATGGGAGGTTCCCATTATGATGCCCATTTCGTCCGCAGTGACGCTGTTCAGGGGATCATCCGCATAAAAGGCCCAGCCCCACATCGCCGGCCAGAGGAAATTCGCCCTCAGGCGCAGCAGAAGCTCGAATACGCGGGCATAGAAGCGGTGGTCGCCATAGGAGCTGCCGTAGGTGTTCTTCACCCACCCGGTGAGGCAGGGGGCTTCGTCGTTGAGGAAGATGCCTCTGTAGCGTACCGCGGGCGGCGCTACGGTATAGCAGCCGGCAGCCAGGTAAAGCTCCTGCGCTTTGCGGACAGGGACATCCGCCCAGTCGTACCAGGGGGAAACCCCTATCTGTTCGGAGATTTCGTATATGCCGTAGATGGTTCCGCGCATATCTGCGCCGGCTATTATCAGCGCGTGCTCATAGCCGGGGACATCCGCGGTCTTGAGTATGTATGTCTCGTATTGCCCTTCGAGGGGTGAAAGGTCGATCAGGCCTCCGGCCGCAAGTTTTTTGATCAGCGGGCTTCCGGCGGAGCCTGCGATAATGGAGCAGCTGCCTTCCGACGCGGCCTTCACCCCGCACACGCGCGCAAAATCCTCGCGGAGGCTTTCGGCCGCGATCTGTATGCCCTTGGCATCGGCGGGATCGGTGACTACCGCCGCAGGATGCCCTGCAGATATCAGCGGGAAACTGGCGCTGCTACGGCCGGAGCCGCTAATTCCAGGATGGTCTATGGCTTTGACGGGGAAACAGGCCAGCATCAAAGCGGCCAATGCAATTATGATGCACCTTATTTGTTGATTCATTCCCAAATATACCTATTTTTGGCAGGAAAAAAATATATTTGTAAGTTTTTAAAGAGGATATGAGAGCTGCCCGTAGAATTACACTGCTCACAGTGCTTTTCCTGCTTTCCGCGCTGGCGGTGAAGGCGGAGGGCTTTCCTCTGCCGGACTCCCTTCTTTTCCGCTATAACACTTTTTCCACCTGGTTCTCACCGGAAAAGGTGTATCTGCACTTCGACCGTTCCTGCTATAAGGCCGGGGAAACTGTCTGGTTCAAGGGCTGGGCGCAGGAGGCCTCCTCGCTGTCAGTTTTGCCACCAAGCAATTTCTTGTACGTGGAGGTCCTGGATTCCGGTGGGGACGCTCTTGCGAGGGTGAAGATAAAGCGCTCGGACGGCGGCTTCCCGGGTTATCTGCAGCTGCCGGACAATCTGTCCACCGGGGATTACACCATACGGGCATATACCCTCTGGCAACTGAACAACGACGACGAGTATCTATTCCACGACAAGATCAGGATAGTGGGAGATCGTACGGGAGAAAACAGGGCCGAAGAAGCCCTCCCTGCCGGAGTGGAGATTAGTTTCTGGCCGGAAGGAGGGCGCTATTTCGCCGGCCACAAGGCGGTGATCGGATTCAAGGCCGTGGATTCGCGCGGGCGAAGCGCGGATTTCAGCGGCGTGCTGGTGGGTGGCAACGGAGATGTCCCAAGGCCCGTTTCCACCACCCACGATGGAATGGGCGTCATTGAATTCCTTCCTGAGCCAGGCGTTGAATACGTCATCCGGGATGCTTCGGGCCGCGTTTTTCCGCTGCCATCAACGGCGACGGAAGGGGCTATGCTGCATTTGTGGTCCAATGCGGGAAAGTACTATATAGGGGCGATGGGATATGGCGGTGGCACCGCCTCTCTGCTGGTGCGCGACGCTTCCAGGATCAGGCCCATAGCAGAGATAGAACTCAGCGGGGAAGAAGGGGTGATGATCGTGGAAAGGCATTTTTTCCAGAGCGGGATAAACCACATTCTTCTTGTGAACGAGAGCGGTTCCATACTGGCGGAGAGGCTGTTTTTCGTGCGCGACGGGGCGGAGCCTGTGTGCAGTATGGATATGTCGCAGTCCTCCGACGGCAAAGTCGCTCCGGTGAAAGGAATCATCTCCCTGAGCAATCCGGACGGAACTCCGCTGGACGGGAATTGCTCGGTTTCCGTAGTGAGGGAGGCCCTGAAGGACTGGCAGCAGAGCGACGGCATTACGTCCTACATGGCCCTGAGCAGCGAACTCAAGGGAAGCATCAACGATCCGTTCTACTACTTTGACCCGGATATCCCGGAACAGGAAAGAGATGCCGCGCTGGATATGCTGATGATGATCCAGGGCTGGCGGTACTACGATATCGACAAGATAATCGACAAGAAAAAAGGTAAATTGCAGTTCCGCTATGTGAGGGAAAGGATGCAGGAGATACGCGGATACATTGCGCGCTGGGGCTCTTCCAGGATGCCCAAGAAGTTCACGTTCACCTTTATGATCCCGAAGTTGAATGAGCTGCAGTCCAAAAGAGTCGAGCGCGGAAGGCGATTCGTCATAGACAGCCTGGATTTCCCGGAGAACACCGAGTTCCTGATCAATATAGGCACTTCGCGCCTTGGGGCGGTCTATCTTCCCAGATGGGACGGCGACAAGGTGGCGGATCCGCACGTGTACAAGGCTGCGCCGGGGTATTCTAAGGACGGCGGATCCGTTCCTCAGGTGCTGGAAGTGCCGGCCTCGGGCGATACCCTGCAGGCCGTAGTGGTCGTTGCGGACTATCCGGATCAGGACCTGATGTTCGGAAGAAGCTACGACAAGGATTTGGAATTCTTCAAGGACCAGACTCTGGTAGAGTATCTGAGCACCAGGCAGGCGCTGTTCGAATACGACGGCGAATATATGTACAACCGTAGCCGTATGAGGTCTTCGATCTTTTCGGAAAGCGAAGAAGATCCCGCGATGGATGAGGATGAATCCAAGACCGGAAAGGTGAAGCTTATAGTGGATGACGAGGAAGCTTCGTGGTGGAGTTTCGACATGCTCCGGCTAGGCGACCTTCGCAGTTTGAGCATTTCCACGCGCCCCGATCCTGTTTACGGGGGAGAGGGCGGCGTGGTTTACATTAAAGTGAAACCCGGCGGAATGCGCCGTAGCGCGGAAAGGAATCCCTCGTTGCTTTATTTCATACCCCTTGGATATCAGCAGCCCCGATACTTTGAACCGCCCCTTGCCGACGATGGCCGGCCCACCACCCGCAACACAATTTGGTGGAGCCCCCTCGTCGGGATCAGCGGAGGCCGCGCCGAAATCTCCTTCCCCGGCGGCGCCTCTGCCGAAGTACCATACACCGTGCGCATTGAGGGAATATCGGCCGACGGCCGTCCCTTCTCGCGCCATTGTGCAATTGTGCCTACGCGAAGGTATCTATAACTATTTGATTATTAAATCAATATTCCTACTCGTTAAACATAATTTCAATAACTGAATCAGAGCAGTACTTTGGGTTGGCTTTGACCAGTTTCTCAAAGAACTGGTGCATCCATTCTTCGACATTATCCTTTCTGAGTCCACTTCCCTTGATCGTCAGGAAATCAACTTCATCGGTAAAGTCTTCCCAAATATAAAAGTCGTAGAAAGGCTCCTGGTAATCAATATCCCATGCCGCTCTGCCCAGAACTTCAAATCCGCTTCGTGCTGTCCTTTCTCCTCTAATCACTTCCTGCGCAACGCTCATTACATACGAACAATATGCAGTTTCCTGATTAATCTCTATATCAAGTTCCTTGAGAATCGTGTCAAGGAGTTCAGCAAACTCAGAGGGATACATATCCAAATCTTCACCAGCTAACTGAATAATGCCGGGGGTCTCAATCCCTTTCTCCAACAAATCGACAGCCCAATACTTCCACTCTTTTGAAATGCTGGTGTGCCTGATATACTGATAAAGCATCTTGCTAGTATCTGGGACCCTCTGCAAAAGTTCCTGTACCTTTTCAGAAGGCTCAGGATACTTCTTGATATACTCGTCCGGCACCACCGTCTCCTCTGGTGTTGCCTTGGAATGGAAGAGTCTTTCAAGCAATTTCATACAAACTGAATATTCTCCTTACAAAGATAATGGTTTTCTACAACAGCATTCTTTACTATTCCTCTTCTTTCAGGGATAGTCACAGGAAAGTTTGAGCCGCAGTATTATTTTTGCTAAAACTGCCAAGAATAAGAAATTCTTACCTTTGAGGGGACACTGATGCCATTGACCTTTGCCGGGACCCATCTTGGACAACTTTTCATTAACATATCTGCCAAGTGTTCACCCAATAGCTGGTCGTAGGAGTTAATGACGTTAGCTTTGGCCACCCATCCATTGGCGGAGATGATAAGTTCTATTTCTGATTCGCCATTTTCAAATCCAACCATTTCCGTGATATCCTGGATATTACTCTTAATCCATTGATTTAGATTGACAGATTCATCTTCCAGATGAGCCTTCTCGTCAATATCTTTGTCCGAAGCAATCTGGTAATCAGGAATAACTTCACTTTGTGCCTTTTCCGGACTATCTGACCACAATTGATGGGTCATACTATTAAAATAAGAAGTACTGTATTGCCCGAAGATGACAATGCCTTCCCCTTTGACAAAATGATCAGATGAGATATACAATCTGAGCGGAGTATAATACCGTTTCCAGTAATGACGTTCTGGCACCCATCTTGGTGATTCTCTAATGATTGCCAATATGCTTTCATCCAAAGTTTTAAGATCTTTGTCAGAATGATAGGGGGCCACATGTATATCCTTCACTTCTCCATTATTGGATAAAGTAAAATCAACGGAAAGCCTAAAGGTATTCTTCGTCCTGTTATCAAGTAAGTATAGTATCTTTTTTCCAACCCAATTGCAGAACTCGGAAGGCCCCCCACCTTGGAATGAGGGCATTTGATGTGTTAATGAAAACGCAATAGGTATCTCACCAACCATATAGGAAGAGTCGGCGTCGTGAACAAACTTATAATTATTTTGTTTTACGTTAAACTCTGGATAATAGTCGTTCCGGGTTGAATCTGTGGTGTATGAGAAGCCCGTCTGGTTTAACTCGACCTTAAGAGAATTATGCCAGGGTATCTGGGCATGGGTACTCATACAGATACAAGATAAGGCTAATATAGAACACAGTATCTTCATGAGTCAAAAGTACTTATGAAACATTATAACTAAACAAATAATGTTGCAAAACCAATACCAATTCTTATTGGTAGTATTTATTCCTCCTCATGTTCCAGGTGTCGGAAATAAACAGAATAAGCCAGAGCAATAACCTTGGCTTATATCTATAACTTATTGATTAGCAAATCAATATTCTTCCTCATTAAATATATGGAGTATTGTCTATAATTGTTTTATTATCAAGCAGTTACAACAATGTTCAAAATCTCGGATAGTTACTGGGAAAGTCTGAGGCAGGGTAATAGTCATCAACTGACATGATGAATCCCATTTTTACTATCCCTGGAAAAAACTACTCTTTTGTGAAATACAATTGACCGCAATAAGAACACCCAAACTTTGGCTTGGGAATGTATGTTTCTTCACCATTCTCATTTACTTCTATCCAACCGGGCATGCAACCCCCTAATAATAACTTCCCATTTTTTGCCTTTTTTAATCCAATGTCAGAAGGAAGACCATATAATATTGGAACAATCTTGTGTCCACAAATCTGACATTTTTTTGAATCCTTGTTTAGTTCGATAGGCTCTGCACTGAAATTAGGCAAACGATGAACCCATACTTCCTTGGCAGGCGCACAAGAAATAAACAATAGAAGTATCAACGAGAAATAAAAACTTTTCATATGAATTGTCTATCCCAGCTTTTGATCATCTGGGAATGGGAGCTCTTCCGGCGATTTGATGTGGTCTATGGCCTTATCACGGGATATTACACTATGCCCCAGGCGTTTTTCAACTTCTTTTCGGGCTGTTTTAGCAACATCAGCTCCTTCCTTAGCAACTCCTGCATTCTCTGACAAACCCTCCGGATTGCGCTGCTTGCTGAGTTCTGTCGCCGTTTCTTCCGCAAGAGCATTCAGAAGCAGCTCCATATTGGTCATGTTGTCCCGCAAGTTCTCTTTAGTCAGGCCCTTGTATTTCTTATATTCACGTGTGGTCAAACCACTCCATGTCTTAGACATAAGGTCGGTCAGGAAGGCAAAATCCACTTCTTGTGTTACTCCACCTCTCTTCCATTCATCTGTGAGACCTTTGCGAATCTCAATAGTCTTGATTCGTTGGTTAATCCATGCCTCCGAATACCCCAGACGACGATAATCAGCTATGGCCTGGTCAATACTGCGTTCTGGATCTATGGCCTGATTGACCCGTTCCGCTGCAACCTGGGCCATCCATACTTTTATTGGCTCCGCCTTTTTAGAAGGAATGGATTCAATAACACGAAACATCGTGGCCATGTCTGCCACATCCGTGAATCTTGGCTTACCATCCTCAGCAATCAATTTCAACCGGTTACATTTTGTAACCATTTCGCTTCCTTCCTTTACCAGCCTGTTTTTCAACACCTTCCAATAATTCCTTGCCCTATCATGGCTGGGCTGGTCAGTAAGGATCCTACAAACATCCACTATTGAGAAGAACCATTCCTGTTTCTCCTCATCCCAAGCCGTCCGGATCTTCTTGTTCTCAAACAACTGTATTTTTTCAATATCAGACATAGCCTTATCGTTTTCTACAAATATAGCCAAAATGCACCGTAGAAGCAATTATTCTTAACAATAAAAGCCCGTTCAAAAACGGGCTCTTTAAAGATGGTAACTATTTGATATTCAAATCAGTATTCCTCTTCGTTAAAGAAAAAGTCGTCTTTGGTCGGGTAGTCCGGCCAGATATCTTCTATGGTTTCGTATATTTCACCGTCATCCTCGAGCTCCTGAAGGTTCTCGATAACTTCTTCGGGGGCGCCGGAGCGGTTTGCGTAATCGATCAGTTCGTCTTTGGTAGCGGGCCAGGGTGCGTCATCCAGGCTGCTGGCGAGTTCAAGTGTCCAAAACATAGTAGTAGCGGTTTTCGAATTTCGCGCAAATATAGAGTTTTTTCCGGAATTCCAAAAGGGCCGTATCATCATTTGTTGTGATGACTTGCCAAAAGCTTTTGGAATTGGCCTAAATTCGCGTCGGAAAACAAATTATGCATTTATGAAAATAGTTATTTCGGCCATACTTCTGATAGTGGCCATCATCATCGAAAAGAATACCGACCTGCAGACTTGGCAGTATCTTCTGATATATCTGGTGCCTTATCTTATCGTAGGTTGGGAAACCCTCAAGGAAGGGGCGGAGAAACTGTTGGAAGGAGAAGCCCTGGACGAGGATTTCCTGATGGGAGTCGCCACCGTGGGGGCTCTTGCGATAGGTTTCCTGCCCGGTGCGGAGAGTCAGTTCCCCGAAGCGGTGTTCGTAATGCTTTTCTTCCAGCTGGGCGAACTCTTCGAGGAAATAGCGGAGGGACGGAGCCGCCGGAGCATATCGGCGCTGATGGACATAAGGCCCGATACTGCCAACCTCGAGACTGCCGAGGGGCTTAAAACCGTCGATCCCGGCAGTGTCAAGGTGGGGGATGTCGTAGTGGTGAAACCGGGGGAGAAGGTGCCTATGGACGGGCTTGTGCTGGAGGGATCTTCCGCCCTCGATACCAAGGCTCTTACCGGTGAAAGCGTGCCCAGGAGCATCTCTGCGGGGGATGACATCATCTCCGGCTGCATTAATCTCTCGGGCGTCCTCCGCGTAAAGGTGGGCAAGCCCTTCGGGGAATCTACCGCCAGCAAAGTGCTGGAGCTGGTGGAAAATGCCGCGGACAACAAATCCCGCAGCGAGTCTTTCATCACCCGCTTCGCAAAGATCTATACCCCGATAGTCGTCGGAGCCGCAGTGCTTCTGGCCATCATCCCTCCTCTGGCGGGCGGTGGCAACTTCGCAACCTGGCTCTACAGGGCCCTGACCTTCCTCATCGTATCCTGCCCTTGCGCGCTGGTGATATCGGTGCCGCTGAGCTTTTTCGGCGGAATAGGAGGTGCTTCCCGCCGCGGAATCCTGGTAAAAGGGTCCAACTTCCTCGAATCCCTTACCCGTATGCGTACGGTCGTGTTCGATAAGACGGGTACCCTTACCGAGGGAGTCTTCCAGGTGACGGCCGTGCATCCCGAGCTGATAGGGGAGAAGGAACTGTTGCATCTTGCCGCCCACGTCGAGAGGCATTCCACCCATCCCGTGGCAGAGGCCCTGAGAGAGGCTTATGCCGATGAGGCAGATGATTGCAAGGTGGAGGATGTCCGCGAGTTCGCCGGCAAGGGCGTGCAGGCGACAGTGAACGGCCGCAGGATCAGCGCCGGCAACGAGAAGATGATGGAAGAGGCCGGAGCGAAGATCCATTCTTGCGACAAGTGCCACGGAGAGGGAACGGTGGTGCACGTTGCTATCGACGGCGAATACGCCGGCCATATAATGATATCCGACAGGGTTAAGGCCAGTTCCGCCGAGGCCGTCGCCATGCTGAAGGATGCGGGAGTGGAAAGGACCGTGATGCTTACGGGGGACGCCCGCCCGGTTGCGGAAAGCGTCGCCAAGGAAGTCGGGCTGGACGGATTCGCCTCCGGACTTCTGCCTGCCGACAAACTCTCCGAATTGGAGAATCTAATCCTATCGGCGAATGACAAGACTACGGTCGCATTCGTCGGGGATGGAATTAACGACGCTCCCGTGCTTGCCAGGGCCGACATAGGCATAGCAATGGGCGCCCTGGGCTCGGATGCTGCCATAGAAGCAGCGGATGTGGTGCTGATGGACGATGACCCCAGGAAGATTGCCGAGGCCGTGAAAATCGCCCGCAAGACAGTTGGGATCTCCCGTCAGAATATAATCTTCGCCATAGGAATAAAGCTTGCCGTACTGTTGCTGGCGGCCTTCGGATTGGCGCCGATGTGGCTGGCTGTGTTCGCCGATGTGGGTGTGACGGTAATCGCCGTCTTGAATGCAATGAGGACGCTCGCTTGAGCGCCCTCATTTTTTATTCTCTGCTGAATTCCGGTTTGGGATCGGCCCGTCTCTGAAGGACGTATAGGCCGTTCCGGCCTTCTTTCTCGGCATCCAGGGCCTCCTGGCGGAGTTCGCCTATGGGGCCGGTCTGGTTCTTGTCGATGATCAGGCCCAGTCGCATATCGGGGAATTCGGTGAGCATATTGTAGTCACCGTTGCTGTCGCCTGCTACCAGGACCGGATCGCGCCAGCCGTAGAGGGGAGCGACGTAGGACTTGATGGCCGCGGTCTTGCCCTCCTTGTAGGGCCTGATGAAGAAGGGAGTGTACTCCTGTTTCACGAGGTCCTCGGGGTTGTGCTTGAGGCGTATTGCGAATACCCTGGTGCTGTCCAGGCCAAGATACTCGGGGTCGCAGGCCATTGCTTCCACCACGGCTTCCAGCGAGGCCGAGAAGATATATACGTCTATGCCGTTGGCTTCGAGGGCCTTGTAGAGCCGGCGCATCTCGTCGCTGAGGGCCAGGCCGTCGGATACGGGCATGGAGACCTTGCCGGCGGCACCCATTTCGGGACTCTCCCACACAAGCTCCTGCAGACACTCCTTCGCCACCTGGTCGGCAACGGCCTGTTTGACCAGGGCGCTCATTTCCGTGGTAGTCATATTGTGGAAAAGGGCCACTATTATCATAAGGCCTTCCCGGTAATCGAAGGTCTCGTAGGTACCCTCGTATAGGGCCATAAGCTTGGCGCGGAAGTCCTCGTATTCCGGGGTCTTCCTGGCTTCGGCGAGCTGCTCCTCGGTGATTTCTTCCCCACATCTGACTCCTGCGGCGGCGGTGATGGCCCTGTAGTCGGACTCTATGTCCTTGATGAGCATCCTTGCAGTGATGCCTTCCGCACCGGCACCGGTGAGTACGGTGTCAAGGTCGGGAATCTGAGGGGCGAAGAGGCCCCAGACCTCTTCCGGAGTGAAGCGGAGGCGGAGATTCTCGAGCTGCCAGCCCATTACGGCCAGTTCGACATCCTGCATCACGGTGGTGTTGTCGTAGTCGAACACGGCGTAATTCATATTGTATTCTGCGCCGGCGCTTTCCTTCTTGCAATCTTTCATCAGTTTGCACAAGGCCTTGTAGGGCGCTTCGCTCCAGTTGCCCCTGGGCATTGGAGCGCTGCAAGCGGCTGCCAGGAGAGTGGCAGCCGCAAGGAATGTCAGTGTGGTTTTTTTCATCTGATCAGCAATGCTCTACATATTCTTCGGGGAATCCATCCCGCTGCCACCGGCCGCTGTAGCCGAGCCCTTCTGGGCGTCTATGACATCGTCGTTGGTGATGGATCTCTGGGTCTTTTTGACCTGGACGTTGCCCTTTCCGAAATTGTATGTCAACTGCAAAGATAATGATTTGAGCGGAATATAGACTTTTTGATTGACTTCTACGCCGTCACCATTGGTGTATACCTCGATTTTCATGTCTTTCATCGAGAAGTTGCTGAATCCCTGGAGGGTTACGCCGAGTTTCTCTTTGAAGAAATTGCGGGATACCGAGAGCGAGGCTCCGTTGAAGCCTGACTGCCAGCCCTGAAGGTTGTAGCTGCGTCCACTCACGAATACATTTGCACTGAGCCTGATATCGTAGGGGAGGGTCTGCTGTGCGCCGATTACGAAGTCGGGGCTCCACCCGTGATTCTCCTGCCCGAGGACCTTGCTGTTGAAGTGGTCGTAATCGAGTTCGGCGTTGGCGTAGATCCTGGTATCCTTGACAGGGTTCCAGTTGAAGAAGGCGTTGAATCCGAAGCTATGGGAATCCACTATGTTGCCGTAGGTGGTCTGGATCACATTGACTGCAGGGTTCTCAGGGTCGGGGCCGAACTTGCGGTAGCTCTCTATTCCGCCTTCGCCATAGCGATAGTTTAAGCCTGCGCTGACCATGAACTTGGGAGAGAAGGAGTTGTACTTCAGGGCGATGTTGTGCTTCTTCTCGGGCTCGATGTCGGAGTTACCGTAACTGATGGAATTGTGGAAGGTCCTGTTGACGAAGGGGTTCAGATAGTTGATACCCGGACGGAAGATCCTCATATTGTAGGTAAGACCGATGTTCGAGGTGGCGCCCAGGTTGTACTGGAGGCTAAGGTCAGGCACCAGGTTGTCGTAGTTGCTGTCGTACTTGTTCCCATTGTCGAAACGTACATCCACGAAGGTGTGCTCGTAGCGGAGACCTCCCTTGAGGGAGAACATCCCGAAGCTTCCGGCATACTCCACATAGGCTGCGCCGATATGGTTGTAGTGAGTGTATTTTCCGTTGGGGGAATCGACCAGCACATATCCTGCGCCAAGGTCGTTGTATTCCTTGTTGGTGGCGTTGTTGTCGCGGAAGATGTACTTGACGCCGGTGCTGACGGTGTGGCCGGGGGCGATGGGAGTGGTGTAATCTCCCTGGAAAGTGTGCTCCTGGTTGCAGTTGTCGCTTATCACCTTGCGGTCGAAGACGGAAATGCCAACCGGATTGCTGCGTCTGTCTTCCATGTTGCTATAGAAAGGCGTGGAAGCGAAGCGGTAGGAAAGGGTGGTCATCCTTGCCTTGTTCGCTTTGAAGTTGTGCTGCCAGTCGATGCTGGCGTTAAGGCCGTTGGACTTGTTTTCTGCGTTAATATTTCCATCGTAGCTGTACACGGGTGCGCCTGCCATCGAGGCTTCGGCATCCCAGGGACCTATCTGGCGGCCGCCCCACTTGCGGAGTGCCACGTTGGCGGAAATCAGGTTGAGGGTGTCGATTTCATAGCTGGCGGTAAGGTTGCCGAAGGTATATGAGCCCTTCTGGTCGACTCCGTCGGCGGTTTCCTTCAATAACATTCCGTCGCTGGTCTTGTATGTGCTGAACTGCCTGAGCCCTTTGATATTCGAGTTGCCGGCATAGCCGTTCACTCCTACGCTGAATTTGCCTTTCCTGGCATTGGCATACAGGCCGCCGTTCGCACCGGTGCGGGTGTCGGCTCCTGCGTAGATGGATCCGCTGATGCCATCGGGAATGGCGCTGGCACCGTTCTCCGACCTGGCGATGATGAGGTTGAGCACGCCGCCGGTGCCTTCAGCATCATACCTGGCACCAGGGTTGGTGATGACCTCGATACCCTTCACCGCGGAAGCGGGCATAGCCTTGAAAATCTGGGAGGGATTCGAGCTGAGCATGGGGTTGGGCTTGCCGTCCACATAGACCACGAAGCTGGAACTGCCGTTCACGGTGATGTTGTCCTGCCCGTCCACGGTGACCATGGGGACCTTGCGCAGCATATCCAGCACGGTGCTGGCCTTGGAATCCACGTCATTCTCTACATCATAGGAAATCTTGTCGGCTTCCATCTTGATGAGGGGCCTTGCAGCGGCGACAGAGGCGCTTTGCAGGGCCTGGACATCGTCCTGGAGGAGTATGGTTCCGAAATCGGTACTCTCGCCTTCGGGGACGAAGGTGCGCTCCTCGGTGATGCGCCCCATATTGATAACCTTAAGGAAATAGTCGGCTTCCGTGATGGTGCGGAGCTTGATGGAGAAACAACCCAGGGAGTCGCTGAGTGCGTAGCCAGCGAGGTTCTCGTTCTTGGCTTCACCTGCGAAAACCTGCACGACGGCGCCGGGCTCGGGCTCCTTGGTGACAGAATCGGCCACTTTGCCTTTTACTATGTGCTGCGCACTGGCAGAGATGCAAGAGAGGATCAAGGTGGCTCCAATCAACAAACTTCTAACTGATGTGTTCATATTTCGTAGTGTATTAGTTTACTATTACACCGCAAAGGTAGGCAATATTTTTAATTCTGCAAATATTAATCCAAAAATTTTGAGTTTTTTCTAAATTTGCAGCCCGTATGCTGGATAGGGAGAAAAGATTCCTGAAGAATTGGATGCTGCCGTTGGCCATGACGACCGGCGTGGCCGTGTACCTCGTCCTGCACTATGTCCCTTCGTTCGACGACACTTCATATATTAATATAGCGCGCAAGCTGCAGCCGCTGCTGGTGAGCATAATGCTTTTCCTGCAGCTGAACGTGGTCGCTCCTACCGACCTGCGTTTCCACAGATGGCACTTCCGCCTCCTTGCGGTGCAGGCCCTTTTCTTCGCCGCCGCCGCTTTTATCTCCATCAAGGTACCCGAGGGTAACGTCCGCCTGATGCTGGAGTGCGCCATGCTCTGCTTCATCTGCCCCACCGCAGCCGCCGCAGGAGTGATAACCGCCAAGATAGGGGGGAATCTCCCCGGGATAATGACCTATACGATCCTTTCCGACCTGCTGGCATCGGTGCTGATTCCTCTGATGATCCCTCTGGTGCACCCCTCCGCCGACATCAGTTTCTTCTCGGCATTCTGGGTGATAATCAGGAAGGTTTTCTCCATCCTGGTGCTTCCGCTGCTGCTGGCGTGGTTCATACGCTATGCTCTTCCCGGAGTGCAAAAATGGCTCGCCAGGTATGTGGGATGGGCCTTTTATGTGTGGGGGATAGGATTGGCCCTGGCACTATCTCTGGCTACCGGAGCCCTGGTCACCAGCCGCATAGCAGGGCTGGCCGCCCTGGGCATCGCGGTGGTGTCGCTGCTCTGCTGCCTCTTCCAGTTCTGGCTGGGCAGGAGGGTGGCAAGATGCTATTCCCACAGCGAATCCGTCACCGCCGGGCAGGCCCTGGGCCAGAAGAATACAGGCTTCATCATATGGCTCGGACTCAACTATATGACCCCCGTCACTTCGGTGGCCGGCGGGCTCTATGCGGTGTGGCATAATCTCGTAAACTCTTGGGAACTTTATCGTTACCGCAAAACAAACTGAAATCGGGTTGTTTATTATAAGGGATTTTTATATCTTTGTGGAACTATACAGGATTGATAATGAACCACAAGGCTATAATTATTACCGGAGGAGCTGGATTCATCGGCAGCCACGTCGTGCGCTTGTTCGTGAACAAGTATCCGGAATATAAGATAATCAACGTCGACAAGTTGACCTATGCAGGTAACCTTGCGAATCTCAAGGATATAGAGCAAAAGCCCAACTACCGTTTCGTTAAAGCGGACATATGCGATTTCGAGGCCATGCTGTCCCTTATGCAGGAGGAGAAGGTCGACGGAATCATCCACCTTGCCGCCGAATCCCACGTCGACAGGAGCATCAAGGATCCTTTCACATTCGCCCGCACCAACGTTATGGGTACCCTCAGCCTTCTGCAGGCTGCCAAGGTATATTGGGAGAGCCTTCCCGAGAAATATGAGGGAAAGCGTTTCTACCATATTTCCACCGACGAGGTGTACGGGGCCCTGAAGATGGACGGCTCCCTGTTCACCGAAGAAACAAAATATCAACCGCATAGCCCGTACAGTGCCGCAAAGGCCAGTTCGGACCATTTCGTCCGTGCATTCCACGATACCTACGGAATGCCTACGATAGTGACCAACTGCAGCAACAACTACGGGCCCTATCAATTCCCCGAAAAACTTATACCTTTATTTATCAACAATATCCGCCATCGCAAGCCTCTTCCCGTTTACGGAAAGGGCGAGAACGTGCGGGACTGGCTGTTCGTGGAAGACCACGCACGCGCCATCGACATCATCTTCCATAAGGGGAAGACCGCCGAGACCTACAACATCGGAGGCTTCAACGAATGGAAGAACATCGATATCGTGAAGCTGCTGATTTCCACGGTGGACAGGCTTCTGGGGCGTCCCGAAGGCGCCGACGACGATCTCATCACCTATGTGACGGACCGCGCCGGGCACGACCTGCGCTATGCCATAGATTCCCGCAAGCTCCAGAGAGAACTCGGCTGGGAGCCCAGCCTTCAGTTCGAGGAGGGCATAGAGAAGACGGTCCGCTGGTACCTTGACAATCAGGAGTGGATGGACAACGTCACTTCCGGCGATTACCAGCGGTATTATGAAGATATGTATAAAGGCAGATAACTCCCGTTATGATTCCTCGTAGAGTAGCCGATAATTTCAGGAATATCGTCAACTGGTATTTCAACAAGAGAGTAGCGCCTTTCTGGGCTTTGATCTTGCTGGATACCATACTTTTGCTGGCGACTTCCCTGGTAGTTTATGTGTCGTTCGTGGGCGTTGTGGAAACCAAGCAGGCTTTTCCTCAGCTCATCCTTACTTTCATAGTCCTGCTGATACCTTACATCATCGCTTTCAGGGTGTTCCATACCTACAGGGCGGTGGTGCGCTATTCCTCCTTCGTGGACCTTCTGCAGATCTGTTATGCAATGGTCTCCGGAGCCGTCGTGGCCATAGGTATCCACTATGTCCTCAATGAGTACGCCGGGCGTTTCTTCGCCGAGACCCGTACCGTGCAGATACTGGTGTCATCCGCCATCTCCACGGTGCTGATGATCCTTATCAGGGTCGTGGTGAAGACTCTTTACGACCTGATATACCAGTCTTCCGAGGCGGAACCTGCTTTCGTGTACGGCATACAGAGCGGGGGAATAGGCCTTGCCAAGAGCATACGCAACGAGAAGCCCGCGCGCTTCAGCATAAAGGGATTCATCTCCCACGACCCTTCCCTGGGTTATGCCCATCTGTTGGGAGAGAGGGTTTACGATGCCGACGAGCACCTGCCCGACATCATACGCAAGAACGGGGTGAAGGCCGTGCTGATTTCGCCGCTTCGCCACGAAACCTTCCGCCGCAATCAGCATCTGCAGGACCTGATCATCTCGACGGGCGCCAAGATCTATATGATGCATAAGCCGGATGAGTGGTCTCCCGGCCAGGTCCCGGACCTCAAGCCCGTAAAGATCGAGGATCTCCTTCCCCGCGAGCAGATACAGGTGGATATGGATTCCATAGGTTCGATGATCAAGGGTTCCAAGGTCCTGGTAACCGGTTCCGCTGGTTCCATCGGCTGCGAGCTGGTACGCCAGCTGGCCAAGCTGGGCCCGGCCAAGATGATGCTGCTGGACCAGGCGGAGACGCCCCAGCACGACATACGCATAATGATGGCGAGGGATTATCCCGAGATCGAAGCCAGTGCCATAGTCACTTCCGTCTGCCATTCTTCGAGGATGGACGCGATATTCAACGGTTTCCGTCCCGACTACGTCTTCCACGCCGCTGCCTACAAGCACGTGCCTATGATGGAGGATAACCCGCCGGAGGCTGTGCTCAACAATATCTACGGCACCCGTGTCCTGGCCGACCTTTCCGTGAAATACGGCGCCCGCAAGTTCGTCATGGTTTCCACCGACAAGGCCGTGAACCCCACCAACGTGATGGGCTGCTCCAAGCGCATCTGCGAAATCTATGTGCAGGCGCTCCAGGAGGCCGAGAATTCCGGCAAGGTCAAAGGTAACACCCAGTTCGTGACCACACGTTTCGGAAACGTGCTCGGCTCCAATGGTTCGGTGATTCCTCTCTTCGAGGAGCAGATACGCCACGGCGGCCCCGTGACCGTCACCGACCCTGACATAGTGCGTTACTTCATGCTTATCCCCGAAGCCTGCAAACTCGTCCTCGAGGCAGGAGCCCACGGGGAAGGAGGAGAGATACTTGTATTCGATATGGGAGAACCCGTGAAGATTGCCGACCTCGCCAAGAGGATGATAAGGCTTTCCGGAGCGGAAGGTGTGGAAATCGTATATACAGGGCTGCGTAACGGTGAAAAGCTGTATGAAGAGGTGCTCAGCGACAAGGAGAACACTCTTCCTTCTTTCCACGACAAGATACGCGTCGCCCAGGTCCGCAAGTACGATTATGAAGTGGCGGCCCAGCAGCTCGACGAGCTCTTCACCATCGCCAAGACCTATGAACCTATGTCCACGGTTGCCAAGATGAAGGAAATCGTTCCCGAATTCATCAGTAACAATTCCGTGTACACGAAACTGGATAAGAAACAATAACTCGATGACTTCTAAAGAATATGATGTCATTATAGTGGGGGGAGGAATTACCGGCGCCGCTACGGCGCGTGACTGCGCTTTGCGCGGCCTGTCCACCCTGCTGATAGAAAGAGGAGACATTTGTGACGGAGCTTCGGGCCGTAACCACGGCCTTCTCCATAGCGGCGCCCGCTATGCCGTCACCGACCGCGAAGGCGCCGAAGAGTGCATACGCGAGAACCGTATCCTCCGCCGTATAGCTTCCAACTGCGTAGAACCCACCGAAGGGCTTTTCATCTCCCTTCCCGAGGACGGTCTGGATTACCAGGCCAACTTCATCGCGAAATGCCGCGAGGCGGGCATCGATGCCCAGGCTATCGATCCGGCCGAGGCCCTGCGTCTGGAACCTGCCATCAATCCCCGCATAATAGGCGCCGTCAAGGTGCCCGATGCCTCCGTGGATCCCTTCCGTCTGGTCGATGCCCACATCCTGGACGCTCAGCGTCACGGGGCTGATATAAAGAAGTTTACGGCCGTTGCCTGTCTGGTGAAGGAAAACGGCAGGGTAGTCGGAGTGAAGACCGCGGCCGGCGAGGTCATCCGTTCCCGCGAGGTAGTGCTTGCCGCTGGCATCTGGACCGCAGGCCTTGCCCGCGAAGCCGGCGTCAACATAGGAATGATGCCCAGCAAGGGCGCTCTGGTGATATTCGGGCACAGGATTGCGAATATGGTCATCAACCGTTGCCGCAAGCCTGCCAATGCCGACATCCTTGTCCCCGGCGACGTGGTCAGCGTGCTCGGGACCACCTCGGACAAAGTGCCTATAGAAAGCTGCGATGATATGCGGGCCACTCCGGCCGAAGTGGATCTGCTGCTGCGCGAAGGCGAGCAGCTGGTTCCATCCCTCGCACAAACCCGTATCATACGTGCCTACGCCGGTGTCCGGCCGCTGGTAGTCGCCGATCCCGCAGGGGACGGACGCAATGTCAGCCGCGGAATCGTGCTTCTCGACCACGAGGAGCGTGACGGCGTGCCCGGTCTGATAACCATAACGGGCGGCAAGCTCACCACCTCCAGGCTTATGGCGGAGATGGCTACCGACCTGGTTTGCAAGAAAGTGGGCTCGTCTGCCGTATGCCGCACTGCGGAGCTGCCCCTGCCCGGCTCGGAGGGCCGCAAGCCCAGTTTCGAGGACCCGTTCGTGGAGAGGGCCGCAATAGGCAGACACGGCACCGAAGTGTCCAGGATGGACTTCGGAAAGGGCGGAGAGATTCTCTGCGAATGTGAACACGTCACCCGTGCCGAGATCGCCTATGCGGTCGAGCATTTCGGGGTACGCAATATTTCCGATCTCCGCAGGCATACCCGCATTGGAATGGGTACCTGCCAGGGATCCTTCTGCATACGCAGCGTGGCGGGCGCTCTGGCCGAAATCCTCGCGCCGGACCCTGAAAGCGCCGCCCGTCTTGCAGATGAATTCGTCAGCCAGTACCGCCAGGAGCGCTGGAAGGGGATTACCCCCGTGTTGTGGGGAGATACCCTCAGGGAAGCTGAGTATATGCAAAAAGTGAATGGCAATGAGATTTGACGCTGTTATAATAGGAGGCGGATATGCCGGTTGCACCGCCGCCGGAATCCTTTCGGATGCCGGAATGAAGGTCTGCGTCGTGTCCGAGGGCCTGTCGCTTTCGGTCAGCGGATCAAAGACACCTTACGCCGCCCAATCTGCCCTGCAGAAACGCGGAGTCACCATCCTGCGTGGCGACCGTGCAGTGGGTGCCAAGGTGGAAGACGGCCGCGTGCTCGGCATAACGACCCGTAACCTGGGCCCCGGAACAATGCTGGAGGCCCCGTTCTACATACTTGCCACCGGAAAGTTCTTCTCCCGCGGGCTTCTTTCCGACAAAGAACATATCTGGGAACCCGTGTTCGGGGCCGACGTCGAGTATGGCGCCGACCGTACCAGCTGGTTCGACGAGGATTTCTCGGCGCCCCAGCCCTTCATGGGCTTCGGTGTCAAGACGGATTCCTCGGCCCGCGTCTATGTGGGAGGGAAGGCTCTGGAGAATCTCTTTGCCACGGGAGATATAGTCGCCAAGGGATGCAAGGAGGCCAATGTCACTAAACTGATCGAAGATTATGCTGGAAGGGAATAACAATCTTGAACAATGCCTCAAGTGCAACCTCTGCACCCTGGTATGCCCGATGATGGAGGTTAATCCGGATTATCCCGGGCCCAAGAAAGCCGGCCCCGACGGAGAGCGTTACCGCCTGAAGGACCCCGCCTTCTTCGATTATGCACTGAAATACTGCCTTAATTGCAAGCGCTGCGAGGTGGCCTGCCCCTCCGACGTCCACATAGGCGATATGATACAGACCGCACGCATCCTCTACGGATCCCAGGCCAAGAGGAAGGGCCTGCGCGGCCTGAGGGACTGGACCCTGGCTTCCACCGACCTGGTGGGAAGCCTTGCTTCGCCCTTTGCTCCCATAGTGAACGGAACGCTCAAGCTGAAGCCGGTCAAGTCCGTGATGGACAGTGTGTTGGCCGTAGATAAGCACCGTACCTTCCCCAAGTATTCCGCCAAGAAATTCGTGAATTGGTTCCGCCGCCAGGACCAGTCTTCATTCAGCAAGTTCGTCTCATATTTCCACGGCTGCTATGTGAACTATAACTATCCCGCCCTGGGCCAGGCCTTCGTAAAGGTGATGAACTCTGCCGGCTACGGGGTGCATCTTCTCGAAAAGGAAAAATGCTGCGGTGTGGCTCTGATGAGCAATGGATTCGCCGACAAGGCCCGCCGCCAGGGAGAAGTGAACCTGGCCTCGATCCGCAAGGCCGTGGCGGCAGGGGAGGTAGTGCTGACCACCTCTTCCACCTGTACCTTCACCATGAGGGACGAGTACCCCGACGTGCTCGGCCTGACCAACGGCGACGTGCGCGATTCTCTGATGCTCAGCACCAAGTGGCTCTACGAAAAGATATCTGCAGGAGAACTTAAGCTGAAATTCCGCAAGAACTTCAGTAAGAAGGTGATATATCATACCGCCTGCCATATGCAGAAGATGGGTTGGCAGGTCTATTCCATAGCTTTGCTGAACCTGATTCCGGGTGTGGAACTGACCGTGCTCGACCAGAACTGCTGCGGTATAGCCGGCACCTTCGGATTCAAGAAAGAGAACTATCCTTTCTCCCAGCAGATAGGATCCAAACTTTTCGAGGACATACGCAGGTCCGCCACTCCCGATGCCGTGGTCTCCACCGACTGCGAGACCTGCAAGTGGCAAATAGAAATGAGCACCGGTATGAAGGTGCTCAATCCTATAGAAATTATTGCGGAGGCGCTCGACCGTTAGGCGAACTCTATCCTTTCGATGAAACACACCAGGTCGCCGGCTTTTCCGGTGACGTACCAGACATCGCCTTCCTGCGCAAGCTCGAAGGCGACTTCTTCTCCATAATGTACTTCGCGCTGATAGTTCACCTGGACGTCCTTCACCAGATGGCTCTTCACATAATCCACGGGGATGAGGTCCAGGACCCACTGGGTGTAGGCGCAGTTGTTTGCGTGCCCGTTGGTGTCGATGTCGGACCACACCACCTTGTGCGTCCCGGCTTCTGTCCGGGGCAGGTCGCGGGGGATGATAAGTTTGGAGCAGAAGGGGAGGGTGTCTTCGCTGTAATGGAAGGATGCGTCGAATCCAAGTTCACCCCTGAAGAGACTGCGCTCGCCGGCATCCACGACGGTCCAGGCGGATGTCCCCAGCATTATAGGCACGTCGGGGGCGGACTCGCGCACCATACGGAAATTACGGTGCCAAAGAGGCCCGACCTGCCCGCGGGACCAGGTCTGGAGAATGACTTCATCTCCCCAGGAAGGGCAGTCCAGAATGCTGAAGTGGATGCGGTTCAGCGCCCAGAAAAGATTTCTGGAACGCATTACGTCCGGGCCGCATTGGCAGAAGTCAGAGCCTTTATAGGCGATTTCCTGAAGCAGATGCTGCAGGCTGACCGTCTTGAGCCTGGCGTTCTGGTCGGCTTCGTAGCTGTTGATTTCCAGCTTGCGTGAAACTATAGGGGCTTTATCCATTACTACTTGATTCCTTTCAGATTCGCTTTGGGCACGAGGAAGAATTTGAGCGTGCCCTTGGTGCAGAGTTTACCGTTGACTTTGGCGGTGGCTTCCACTACGACGAGCGGGGGACGCAGGTCCACAAGCTTGGCGCTGGTGCAGACGGTGTCGCCGGGGAAGGCCGAATTCTTGAATTTGACATCATCCAGGCCCGCGTACATCGCAGTGTTGTCCTTGAGCATTTCGCTGGGAATCAGGAGCACGCTGCCCTGGGCCATTATCTCGCACATCACGACGCCGGGCACTACCGGATATCCGGGGAAATGGCCCTGTACGAACCAGGCATCCTGGGGGATAGTGTATTGGGATTCTACGTGTCCGTCCTCGAATAAGGAGCTTTCGTCGACCAGAAGCATCGGTGCTCTGTGGGGGATGATGGTTTGAATTTCTTCTCTGTTCATTGATTTAGGTTTTTAGTAAATGTGTGCAAAAATAACTAAATTTGCTTGATTTAAAACATTTCGTATGCAAACCATGGACCAAAAGGACTTCGGTTTTATCCGGGTTGCGGCAGTCACGCCTCGGGTTTATCTCGCAGATACACGGAAGAACGCAGCAGAGATTATCCGTCTCGCAGCTGAGGCGGCAGACGGTGGAGCGTCAGTCGTGGTTTTCCCGGAATTATGCACTACGGGCTACAGCTGCGCCGATCTTTTCTCCCAGACAAAGCTTCTGGAAGGGGCCGAGAAGGCCGTGGAGGAGATAGCCTCCGCCGCCATCCATTCCGGCGTCCTGGTTTTGGTAGGCGCCCCTGTGCGCTGCGCTGGAAGGCTCTACAACTGCGCCGTGGCCATCAAGGGCGGAAAGATACTGGGAATAGTTCCCAAGACCTACCTGCCCAATGCGGCCGAGTTCTATGAGGCCCGCTGGTTCGAAAGCGGTGCAGCCGTGGACAGGCAGATCGGCTATGCCGGCCAGTCCGCCAGGCTATGTGCCAGGCAGCTTTTCAGCGTTGGCAAGGCCGTCGTGGGCGTGGAGATATGCCAGGACCTCTGGGTCCCCGTTCCCCCCAGCAGCTACGCCGCCGTCGCGGGAGCCAACATCATCGCGAATCTCTCCGCATCCAACGAATCCATACTCAAACACGAATACAGGAAGATGCTGGTATCTTCCACCTCCGCCAGGCTGAATGCCGGCTATATCTACGCCAGCTGCGGCTATGGGGAGTCCACTTCCGACCTGGTTTGGGCCGGATCCTCGCTCATCTACGAAAACGGGTCCCTGCAGGCCGAGAACGAGCGTTTCTCCCGCGAATCCTCCATTATCTATGCGGACATAGACGTGGAGAGGCTGGATACCGTCCGCGCCAAGAACCCTAATTTCCGCGATGCCCTCGGCGAACGCAGCTTCACCGTGCAGGATGGGGGAGAGGCCTTCCCTACGGACTTCGGAAAGAAGCTTTACAAGGCCGTGGATGCCCATCCCTTCGTGCCTTCCGGCGATGAACTGGGAGAGCGTTGCCGGGAGATACTTTCAATCCAGGTCACCGGCCTATGTAACCGCCTGGAGCATATAGGATGTAAGAAAGCCGTCGTGGGAATCTCGGGAGGCCTTGATTCGACCCTGGCCCTTCTGGTCACCGCCCTGGCCTTCGACCGCCTGGGACTGGACCGCAAGGGGATCATCGGCATCACCATGCCGGGATTCGGCACCAGCTCCCGCACCAAGAGCAATGCGGACGTGCTTATGGAAAAACTTGGCGTAGAGTCCCGCGAGGTGTCCATAGTGCCCTCCGTGACCCGTCATCTCGAAGATATAGGCCATCCCCTGGATCAGCTTGATACCACCTACGAAAATGCGCAGGCCCGCGAGCGTACGCAGATACTTATGGACATCGCAGGGCAGGAGGGTGGCATAGTGATCGGCACCGGGGACCTTTCCGAACTTGCCCTCGGCTGGTGCACCTACAACGGTGACCACATGTCCATGTACGGTGTAAATGCCTCAATACCAAAGACACTTGTTCGCTATCTGGTAGCTTATTTTGCAGATATTTACGACAATCTAAGGGAAGTGCTTCTAGACATACTTGATACACCGGTAAGTCCAGAGCTTCTTCCACCAGTAAATGGAGAAATAGTACAAAAGACAGAAGATAAGATCGGACCTTACGAGCTTCATGATTTCTTCCTATATTATGTAATGAGATTTGGATTTATGCCAACAAAGATCTTCACCTTAGCAAAGAAGGCCTTTGTAGAGCCGGGAACCTACGATGAAGATACAATCGTGAAGTGGCTTAAGAATTTCTACTCAAGATTCTTTGCACAGCAGTTCAAGAGAAGCTGTCTTCCAGACGGACCAAAGGTAGGAAGCATAGCAGTCAGCCCAAGAGGAGACCTTCGTATGCCATCAGATGCGGTAAAGGCACTCTGGATGCAGGATATAGAGAATATTGAACTTTAATAGTAAAAACGTGCATAATAAGCTTTACTTAAAGGCATCTAAGAAAAGCAATATGTTAAAACGCTACAGTAAAGCGATATGTAAAAGCACTGCAGTAAAGCAATATTCAAAAGCACTACAGTAAAGCGATATGTAAAAGCACTGCAGTATAGCAATACTCAAAAGCACTACAGTAAAGCAATATGTAAAAGCAGTAAAAAGTAGTACATCAAAAGAGATAAAAGCAGTAACAAAATATTGCAAAATAACAAAAAATGGAAATTGAATATAAAGAATATGAGCACTGCCGTTTATGTGCAAGAAACTGCGGAATAAACCGCTATGAAAGGGCAGGCTATTGCGGAATGGGCGCAGGACTCCTAGCAGGAAGGGCAGCCCTGCACTACTGGGAGGAGCCTATAATATCAGGAAAAGAAGGCGCGGGAGCAGTGTTTTTTACAGGTTGTTCGCTGCGCTGTGTATTCTGCCAGAATTACAATCTTGCGCACTGCTTAGAAGGGGGAAATAACTCCTCAAAGGCTCTTACAGCGTATAGGCTCTCAGAAGTCTTTCTAAGACTTCAGGAAGAGGGTGCAAATAACATAAACCTGGTAACAGGAACGCACTATGTACCTCATATAGCAAAAGCCATAGAAAAAGCAAAAAATGCGGGGCTAGAAATACCAGTACTATACAATACAGGTACCTATGACAATTTGGAAACTGTTAAAATCCTTGATGGACTTGTTGATATTTATCTTCCAGATCTAAAATATGTGGATAAAAGCATAAGCGGAAGGTATTCTAGGGCAAAGGATTATTTTGAAGTAGCCACAGCAGCCATAGCAGAAATGTATAGGCAGGTAGGAAAGCCTAAATTTGTAGTAAAGAAAATAGGCACTAGAAACTATGTGTCATTAAAATCAGAAGAAATAAAAGAAAATGAAAAATTGGATAATGACCAGGAAATACTCATGCAAAAGGGTGTGGTAATAAGGCATATGATGTTGCCAGGAGCACTGCTAGACTCAAAGCGCATAGTAAAATATGT
>JAEEXQ010000033.1 GCA_016287875.1 Bacteroidales bacterium
GAACAAGTCCGGGAAGGCATAGGCCCGGCTCAGATCGTCCAGTGATTTGCAAACTCCTTCCCCCTTTTCGTTGATGGCGGCCACATAGGGCCGGTTCTCCAGGAAAGCCAGGTGCGGGTCCTTCCAACGCACGTTCGTGGGCATCGCATAACTCCGCTGGGGAGTGAATATAAGTATGGAACTGCCATAATCCACCACATAATAGGGCTGATCCAGGAAGATGCGCATATCCGTCACCCGGGACGGATTCACGCCTGTCTGCACATCCCTCATCTCCCCGTCCTTCACCATATAGCAGGCGGTAGCGGTCTTGAAGCAGAAGCACAGTTTGCCCGAGTCCTCATAGAGCGCCCCTGTACTGCGGCTGAAGGAGCTGAAATCCCCGAAGGGCGTGCCCCCTTCCTGGCGGAGCACTATCTCGCCATCGCGACGCAGCACCACTCCTCCCTTGGCCTTGTCCCGGCCGAGGGTATAAAGTGCGCCGCCGTGCAGGGCAAGCCCCCGGAGTATCTCCCGGCCCTGGTAGCTGAACAGTTCCGCACCATCCCGGCATATCACGGTGCCGGAGGCGGTATTGTACTCGGTGTAGAGATGCCCGTCCAGTATGTGGTGGGTTTCGGGGGAAGAGCTTACGGAGCTGCCGGTGCCGGTAGCAACCGTAAAGACTGGCTGGCCGTTCTTAAGGAATACCAGTTCGCAGGGCACGCCTCCGTAGGAAGTGTCCCTCCGCCAATCGTAGCTGTCCGGGACGCTTACTGCAGATATGTAAAGCGTAGTATCGCCCGCAGGCGCAGGCGTATCCTGGACGGAGGACGTGTCACGCAGGCGCCGGCCTATCTCGGGCAGCACCTGCGCGCGATAGACGCGTGTAAGAGAGTATTTCTCGCAGGATAGGAGCAGCACCAGGCTGCTTGCGCATATAATCAGACCCTTCATGATCCACTGTGTTTTGCGCAAATCTAAACAGAAAAAAAACACCCCCGGGGGTAGAATCCGGGGGTAAAAACCAAAATACAAGTTTGACTTTGGCTATATCTTTAAGTATCAACTAGTTAAGGTCAAAACGCAAGCCTGCGCGAAGCACCATCTGGAAAGGCTTTTCGGTGCGTATGCTCTTAGGCTGGTCGCAGTTGAAATAGTACTTGAAGGTAGGCTCCGCAAAGAGTGCGACGCGGCTGCCAAGGGTAAACTCTATGCCCAGGCCTCCGCCTACCGACCATTGTACGCCCTGGACCTTGTCACCCACTATGGTGTCGGTGCCGAGCAGGCGGTATTTGTTGGAGATGCCCTTCTCGATTTCGGCGCCTACGTTGGAGTAGAAGCGTATGTCTTTCCTCTGGACAAGCGAAACGAAGAGATCGACGGGGATTCCGAGGTACTGGAGGGTATGGTTGAAGTCCCCTGTCTGGGTATTGACGCCGTCGGTGTAGCGGCCTTCGAAGCTGCGGGTGAGCAGCGAGTAGTCGAGGCCTGCGCCGATGGATATGGATTCGGTCAGGGCGAGACGTGCGCCAATGCCTATTATTACGGGGATGCCGTAGCTGGACTGGCTGGTCTCGGTGATTCCGGTCTGGAAATACTGCCCGGGGGCTGCGAGGGCCATGGGGGCATTGGAGGCGTTGTTGCCAGAGGCTCCGCCGGTGAGAAGTACGGAGACGTTGACGGGACGGCGGGCGGCGCGGCTGTCTTCGTAGGCCATCTGCGCGAAGGGGTCGGCAGCGGGCTCGGCGGCGGAAGGATTGCCGGTCGAGCCGGCAATGACAGGCGCCTCGGCGGCAATGACAGGCTCTTCAGCGGCAATGACGGGTTCATCGGCGGCAATGACGGGTTCTTCGGCAATGACGGGTGCCTTGGCAGGATTGCCGGTCGAGCCGGCAATGGCGGCGTCTTCGGCGGCAATGACGGGTGCTTCAGCAGGATTGCCGGTCGGGCCGGCAATGACAGGTCCCTTGGCAGGATTGCCGGTCGGGCCGGCAATGACGGCGGGGGTGTTGTCGGCGAGCATCGCCGGGGCGGGGGTATTGTCGGAGGTACCGATAAAGAAGACTCCAAGGACTATCGCTGCGGCAGCAGCCAGGGCGGCACCGGCCCAGTACCACACGCGGTGTGCGGCGGCGACGGGAGCGCCCGCTATAGCGTCAAGCCTGGACGAAATGGCTCGCCAGGCCCCTGCTGGAGCAGGTTCCTGCGCATCCTCCATCATCGACCTGAGCTGGAGATCAAAATCTTCTTTAAAACTATTCTGCATCTTAAAACTTCTCTTTTATCTTGCTCTGCAGCAAAGACCTCGCGCGCTGCAACTGCGAACGCGAAGTGGTCTCGGATATCTCCAGGGCCTCCGCGATTTCCTTGTGGGAGAACCCTTCGATGACATACATATTGAACACGGTCCTGAATCCCGGCGGCAAAGCCGCTATCATCTTGCACAGTTCCTGGTATCCGATGTTCTGCACGGGCGTAGGGTCGTCGCTGCTGATATTCCAGGCAACATCGACATCATCGCTCTGCTTGAGTACGTCCTTTTTCCGTAAACTCATCAATGCCGTATTCACAAAGATCTTCCGGGCCCAGCCTTCGAAAGAACCCTCTCCCGAATAGCTGTCCAGCTTGGTAAACAAAGTCACGAACCCATCCTGAAGGATGTCCGCGGCCGCCTCCCTGTCTCCCCCCATATAACGTATGCATACAGCATACATCTTGGAGGACAAGGCATCGTAGACAGCTTTCTGCGCACGCCTCTCGCCATTCCTGCATTGTTCGATGGTTTCGGGGCTTATGGCATTGCCTGCCTTGCCGGTTTCCCTTTCACGATTTTTAAGATGCACTTTACTAGCGAAAAGTTGCATCGGGCAAAAATTGTATATGCAAAAATAACCAATTAACTCCAAAAAAGCACTATTTTTGTACACAATGCATCGTATGTGGAAAGCCCTTCTGATACTGGCCACCCTGCTTTTCCTGCTTCCCGGCAAGGCTGAGGCCCAGAACACAAAAGACAGCATCGTCGAAACGATGCTCATCCGCGCCGTCGCCATGATGGAGACCGGGAAAGTGGACAATGCAATCCAGCATCTCGAATATATCAAAGATATGCGGCCCGCCGACGATGCCATAAACTATTATCTCGGCGCAGCCTACGCTATGAAGGGCAACTTCGACAAGAGCGAGGCCTGCCTCAAGGCCGCCGTCGCCGCGGATTCCACCAACGTATGGTACAAAGACGCCTTGGCCAGTTTCTACCTCAACACCGGCAGGGGCGCCGATGCCTCAGCCATCTACCTCGACCTGATGGAGAAGCATCCCAAGCAGTACACCAACGCTTACACCCTTACGCTGATGGGCAACAAGAAACTGTCGGAGTATCAGGATTCCCTGGCTATAGATTATTTCGACAAGGCCCTGATGATGGCCCCGGACTACACTCCGGCCATACTCGGGAAGAGCGAGGCATTCAGGATGCAGGGGAACGTCCCCGGCTTCTTCGCCCAGGTGAACGAGATGGTGCAGAATCCATCCCTCAACCCCGCGGCCAAGTGCGATTATGTGAACCAGATACTCCAGCACATAGATTATAATTTCTACTCCCTCTGGGGCAGCCAGCTGGATTCGCTCGTGGCCGGATGCGCGAAGGTGCATCCTACCGACAGCAGCGCCCTCCGCCTGGCGGGGAGCTGGTTCTACGGCACCGAGCGCAAGGAGCTCGGCCGGCAGTATTTCCTGCGCTTCGAGCAGGCCTGCCCGGAAAGTCTCGAAGCGCAGTACCTCAAGCTGCAGGTGCTGATGGACGACGGGGCCACCGCCCGGGAGATAATCGACCAGTGCGAGAATATCGTTCGAATTGGCGGGGAAAAGAATCCCAAGGTGATGCCGGCGCTGGCGACCATAGGGGACACCTACCATCAGCTCGGGCAGGACAACAATGCCTTCAAGGCCTACGACAGGGCGCTGAAGGCCGACCCCGGATATCTGCCGGTGCTGAACAACTACGCATACTACCTTTCCCTCAAGGGCAAGAAGCTCAAGAAGGCGGAGGCGATGAGCAAGATTACGGTGGAGAAGGACCCCGACAACGCCACCTATCTGGACACCTACGGGTGGATACTCTATCTGCAGAAACAGTACAAGAAGGCCAAGCCCTACTTCAAGCACGCCATGCTCTATGGCGGGCGGGACAGCGCCGTCATACTCGAACATTATTCCAAGGTGCTGGAAGCCCTCGGGGAATATGACCTCGCGAGGTCCTTCCGCATCCTGGCCGAAAACAAGAAGGAAGCCCAATGAGAAGGATACTCCCGATACTGCTGGGCCTGTGCCTGATATGCGCGCAGGGAGCCGCCCAGGACAATTCCAAGAAGAAGGCGAAGCTCGAAAGGGAGATCGCCATCCTGGACCAGCAGCTGAAGGAGAACGCCGGCAAGGTGAAGAGCGCCAACACCGCCCTGAAACTGACCCGCCGGAAAATCAGCGCCCGCAAGAGCCTGGTGGCGGAAAGCGACGCGCAGATTTCTTCGATAGATTCCCGGATACGGCAGAAGGACCGCAAACTCGACAGCCTCCGGGGGCGCTACGACCTCCTGAGCGCCAACTACGGGAAGCTGGTGCGTACGGCCTACAAGAACCGCGACTCCCGCATATGGTATATGTACCTGCTTTCCAGCCAGGACATTACCCAGGGCCTCAGGCGCTACTCTTATCTTAAGAATATGGCCGGCGGGCTGAACGCCCAGGCCACCGACATCAAGGAGACCCAGGGCCGCATAGCGGAGGAGAAGGCAGCGCTTGAGAAGCTGCGCGAGGAAGCCTCCGCGCTCAGGCGCACCCGCGTGACCGAGCTGCGCAAGCTACAGGACGACGAGAGCAGCTCGCAGAGGCTCGTGGCCAGCCTCAACAAGGACAAGGCCCGTTACCAGAAGGAGCTCGCCGCCAAGAAAAAAGAAGTCCAGGCCCTCAATGCCCAAGTAAGCAAGATGGTGAAGAGTTCCGCCAAGAAACCCCGCACCCAGGTGGATGAGAAACTCGACAAGGAGTTCGCATCCAACAAGGGAAAGCTCCCCTGGCCCGTGGACGGTGTGGTCACCGAGACCTTCGGCAAGCATTACCATCCCGTGTACAAGAATGTGGAACTCCCCTTCAACAACGGCCTGAACATATCTACCGCCAAAGATTCGGCCATCAAGGCGGTATTCGACGGCACCGTCACCAATGTGGTTATGATTCCGGGATACAACCAGTGCGTGCTGGTGCAGCACGGCGGCTATTTCACGTTCTACTGCAAGCTTGCCAGCGTCAACGTCAAGGCAGGGCAGAAGGTCAAGACCGGAGAAGTCCTCGGCCGTGTTGATACCATAGCAGGCGAAACCCAGCTGCACTTCGAGCTCTGGGAGGGAAAGACTCCGCGCAATCCGGAATTATGGCTTAAATAAACTTAGTTCCTATACGAAATACAACGCACCTGCATCGCCGTAGAACACATGGTATATCCGGGACCTCCGGTTTGGGCATCAACGAAAGAGAAGTTCTGTCTTGCGAACACCTCGCACATCCAAATATAACCTCTGGTACTCGTAAAAGTGGGATTACCTGTACCGATATTCAGATATCCCCTGATAGGGAAATAGATTCTCACATCGGGAGAAGGATTATAGACACCCGACTTATACTTGTTGGCGATGGGCTTGAAAGCGGTGGAAGAGCACACGTGCCAACCGGGGGGGCAAGGGTCGAAAATGCTTTTCTCGTAAACCGAAGAGACCTTCGGGTCGTGCCAGACACCTTTCTGATAGATATTCCCGTCCGAATCCGTGTCGGAATTGCACCAATAGTTATTCACGGCCGACAGAATCCTGTACGGGTAGTTTATCGAATACTTCACACGGTCTTCCGGCTCCTCGGCCTTAATCACGACATAATCGTGGTTCGGGTATATGTTATAGTATGTGCAATTGTAGTTGAAAGGATCCTTGCGCCCGTGCTGGTAAAACAATACGTCAGGCCCGGAAGTAGCATTCACGTCGGTGATTCCCAGATCCCTGTCCATGATGAACGCTTCGGAAAGCGGCTTGCCCTGATCCCAGTCTCCGCCGGGAAAACGATAGACGGAGCCTCCGTCCACATAGTACTCGAAGCGGGATTCTACTCCCTGGGAATCGAATTCCGGAGTGTAGTATTTCTTTACTTCGGGGTCATAATCGGTGATCCAGAAATGCCAGCTCCAGATGAATACATCATCGACCGTGGTCCTTTCCCTGTCGGTGAAACGGTGTATGCCTATAATTATGTTGCCGGCCGGCACCTTGGGGTTTGACCTGATGGCGAACTCGAAATAATCGTCATAGGTGTCTCCGGTGCGCTTTATCCACTTGAAGTTTTCGTCTTCCGTAAGCTCATAGGAACTGCGGAGCACATCTACCTTCCATCCGAAGGAATTCTGTTCGAGGGCGTTATTTATAACCTTCTCGTAGCCGTCGGTGGTGTTCCAGAAATCGTGGACGCGCTGTATGGGAACACGTACGTGCTTCCATACCCAGGCAACTTCGGGAGGACTTACCATGTAGCAGTTTGCAAGCTCGGTATTGGTATAGTCCTGCATTTCCAGGTTGAGCACGCGGGAATCGTCGGAATAGTCGCCCTTTCCGTCTATTACGAAATTATAAGAATACCGGTGGTTGGGGAGCAGGTTGCAATCGTGATCCAGGTCGCTTCCAAGGCGGAACCTGTAGGCAACGGTGCGTGTCTGCCCGCCTTCGGTGTAATCCCCCACTATACGCACATATCCCACTCCGTCGGGAGATGTCCAGGACTTATGCACGGGATCGTCTATGCCGGACTCGCCGCGCTTGTTGGCCGGGACATAGAAGGTGAACGCCCTACCTCCGGCAACATCGGTTCCATCCGACCAGGGAGTCGCAGGGAAATCGATCTTATTGAAGCTGGCAGGGAACTTATCCGGCATGTCATAATCGGTGAAAAGATACTGTTCCAGCAGGGCGCTGCATACCGATATGGAATCGATGACCAGGCCGGGCAGGTTGTTGGTCACCGTGACATCTATCCTGGCGGATGTCCTCTTGAGCGGGACCGGGATGGTCATTCCATCCTGGACAACCACGTCGGCACGGGCATTCATCTTAAGCGCCCTCTTGCCGCCTACTATCACTCCTCCGGCATCGCAGTCATGGTAAACCTTGTTGTACAGGTTTTTGACATCCTTGTACTTGCGTACGCTTCCGACCTCGGTGTTCCTGTCGAAAGTGTTCGCAAGGAAGACCAGACGGTTTTCCGCGGTCGAAGACACGAGCTTGACCTGCGACGAGGGCTGGAAAGACTCGTAATATGTATATCGGACCAATCTGGAATCCTCTTCGATGCCATCGAACTGAAGCACCCACAGATTCTTTACATCCGTCGATTCCGACACGGACGGCTCGGAATACCCAAGCTTGGTCGGCGACACTCCCTGGTCGGGCAGGACGCTTATATCCAGCCCGACGGACACCTCGGTGCCATCGTAAGGGGTATCCAGACGGAGAGACCTGTCGGCGCAGGCGGACGACAAGATTGCGCAAATTGCTATGGATATGAGTTGGAATTTCTTCATGACTATCAATCGAAAGCATTATCCGAAACGCAGCGGATCCTCTTGCCGGGAGCCGTAGTGTTGAACGTAGATGAGGGGTAAGCAAGGGTCCCGTCCACGAACCAGAAATAGACTGATGCCGGTTCTCCCCATCCATTCCTATCCGAAAGCAGGCATCCGCTGAGCGGAAGTATCAGCCTTATGTCAGGAGTCAGGTCATAATACCTGTAAGTGGATTCCGAGAGGCTGTTGTTCAACTTGGTGTCGAATACATCCTTGGCCGGCACCCTCCATCCGGGAGGGCAGGGGTCGAAAATGCTTTTCTTCTGCATGTTCCGGACCTTGGGATCGCCGAAAACAAGACCGGTGGCGGCATAGGCATCGTTCCTCTGCCACGGAAGGTCGGCCCAAAGGCTGACTCCGTTTATGTATATGTTGGGATGGTTTATGGCATATATCACATTATCGACCTCCCCGGTCGAGCCGGCGGACTTGACACCATATGTCAACCCGGCAGGGCCCGGATAGATGTTCTGATTCTGACGGAAGGGATCCTTGCGCCCGAACACATAATATAACTGTCCTTTAGCTTTGTTGACATAGCCGCCCGCCCCTATGGCTCCCAGGTTGCGGTCCATTATGAAAGAATCCTTGTACAGGCCGGTTTTCCAGGAAGCGTGGTTCAAGCGCTGCACATCACCGTGCTCCACGCTGTATGCGAACTGGAGTTCGTTGCCCTCGGCATCTACCTTGGGCGTGTAGTGCAAGGCGGGATCCGGATTATAGTCGGTCACCCACAGCTGCCAGCTCCAGAGGAATACCGGACCGGTGGTTCCCTGGTCGTCGATAAAAGGCCTGATGCCTACGAGGATGTTCCCGTGCTCGAAACTGCTCGGCAATGCAAACTCGAAATAATCTTTGTAGTCCGTTCCCTCGTCCTTGATCCATTTGAAGTTCGTGCCGTAGTCGATGGGCATCTCGCTCCAGATAATCTCGACGTGCCAGCCAAGGCAGCCGGGCAGCAAGGCGTATTCGTCCCTGTCGTAATAACCTTCCCTGCTGTTCCAGAACGTATAGACCTTCTCTACCGGAATCCGGTAATTAAGCCAGGTTCCATCGACCTGGGGAGGATTGATGATATAGCTGTTCGCCCGCTCCTTGGGGCAGAAGTCCACCAGGGAAGCATTCTCGGCCTTTGCATCGGAGTAATTGTCACCCCTATCGTTTATCGTAAGATTGAAGGAGTATTTCGCGTTGGGGAGTATGTTGCAGTCGTTCTCGTCAGCACCAAGCAGCAGCTTATATTCGACGGGGCGCAGCATTGTGGGGTCGGAAGGGTCGGGATATGTCCCCTTCACGCAGAGGTATGATGCTCCCCCGGGAGCGTACAGCCTGCCCATGGCCGGATTGGTATGTGCGGGGATGGAACCGCATTTGTTCACGGGAAGATAGAAAGTGTAGCTTCTGGTATCGCCCGAGCCCGTTCCTTCCGACCAGTCCGAAAGGGGGAAATCGACCCTGTCGTCATTCCATTTTGGAGGGAACAGCTCCGGGAGATGATAGCTGCTGAAGAAATACAGTTTGTCCGGCACGTTGCACACCGTTACGCTAGTGATAGTGACCGCCTGGGGGCCCGTGGTAGCGTTGGTAATGGTGAGATCCGCCTTGGCGACGATGCGCTTCAGCAGGAAATCCAAGGTGCCGCCGGAGACGTTCAACTTGTCGAGGTCCAAGTATGCGCTCAATGGAGGACAGTACTTTCCGGCACGGAAGAACGAGACATCCGCTTCGGAAGAGACCCTCTTGTAGGCCCCTATGAATTCGGCCATATCCTCGCAATGCCCGAAAGCGATGTCGGGGTCGAAGGTGTTGGCCACCACTACCACCCTGGTGGGGGTGCTGCTGGCGATCAGCTTTATGACTGCCAGATCCTCGGCGGAAGCATAGTATCTTGCCTCGCGGAGGGCGGCATCGGAGGTGGTATCGGCGAATTGCAGAACCCAGATGTTATGGATTTCCGATTCTTCCTGCGTGGCCTCGTCCGACACGAAGGGGCTGCGGGTCTGCGGAGAGTGGATTTCGGCGTCCGCTACCCGGAGATTGAAGCTCAGCTCCACCCGCTCATCTTCCTGGACGGGCAGATCGAGCCGGGTCTCCTCCATGCAGGAAACTCCGCACAGAGAAGCAATCATCAACGACAAATATCCGTATATCCTCTTCATGATCCTTTTCAGTTAATAGTTCCGGTTCCTCCGTTTACCTCGTCCCAGATGCCGGAATCGAAAGCGATACTCCCCGATTCCACGGGCCCGACTACAGGCGTCTGGCCGGGAGCCCCTTCCCAAGGGATTACGCTCAGGTCGAAGGATACGAATGCGGAATTTATGGTCAGCACGTACTCATATGAAGTCTGGGGCAGCATCTTGTGCAGGAAAGGCACCGCGACGCTGCCTCCGCCCAGTTTCAGTACGAGTTTGGGCGTGGAGTAGTTGTAGTGGTAATCTTCGTCGATGGAAGAATAGTCCAGGGAGAAAAGATAGAAATCCGTCGCCACCGTGACGGGGGCGGCACCATTGAGCAGTTCCAGCTGGGGGGAACTCTCGGGATAGATGGTCACGCCGAGGGTATCTGCAGTGAAGGCTTCCAGGCTGTCGAGGGCCATGTTGTAATGAGCCACCGAGTATTCGTCTTTAGCACGGACCTCCTTGACCTGCACTTTTTCGAGGTCGTCGCCGCAACGGAATTTGATGGTAAGCTTGGAACGCATCTCCCGCAGTATCCTTTCCGGAGGTATCTGGTGCACGTATTCCCTATCCAGATGATTACCGCCGACTTCGACGTTGTATGCCTTGGAAAAGGATATCGGAGCCCCGTCCCTCTGCAGGGTATATCCCGCTTTGACGAGTCTGCTTGCTTCATACACCAGCCAGTCCGGTTTTTTTGCGGGAGAGGCGAGGCAGAGGGCATAGCCACCGTGCGGGGCCCTTAAGCCGTAGGCACCGTCGTCGGCTATCCAAGTGCCGTCGGTGTCCACTTCGCAGGGGGTCATCCATTCTTTAGTATCCTTCTGCCTGTATGCACCGTTGTAACCCGTATAGAGCCCGCTGTTAAGGGTGTTGTCCAGCGTGTGCAGGAGCAGTGCCCTGTAGGTCACGTCTGATGCCGAACCGGCTTTGACCGGGAGGGACAGCTGGACATCTATAAGTTTCTCGTCATTCTCCGTGGCCAGACGGTCCGTGGCCAGACTGCATCCGGCCAGCACCAATGGAAGTATGATCAAGAGTCTCTTCATAGCATCAGATAGTGTTGTCTATTTGCATGATGGGCCATTCTTGCTCGACGGTGGCACCGTCGAAATGTACGTAGTTCTCGACCGTGAAGTTGAAAGCATACGACACGCCCCTGCGGAACCCGTAGGTAAAGCCGTCGTCGTGCTTTAGTTCGTTTTTGTTGATGGGGAAAACCTTCCTGAATCCATCTATCCCCAGGACTATCTCAAGGTCGCCGTCGGCGGCGAAATCGACCGGATATATCATTACGGGGAAAGCCTTTCCCTCGGATCCGGTGAAATAGTTGTTGACGTTGCGCCGGAAGAAGGAGGATACCCGTAAGCTGTCGCCTTCCTCCAGGTCGGAATATGTGCCGGTAATGGCGTTGAAGTTCCCTTTTACGTAAAGAGGAGTGGTTTTGGCTCCGGCCTTGCGTATGGTTACGTAATCGACGTGGTGGTCGCTACTGCCGTTCACATTGTATTTGGTACGCATCACCAGGTTGATGCGGCTCAGGCTATGCTTGAAAAACATGCTCAGGTCGCCGGAATTCAACACATCGGGGTCCAGGTTCTTGTTCGTGCCGCCCGCATTCTGGACAGCGTACATCAGGTCTCTGTTGTAATCCGCCTCGAAAGGTATCTCGGTCGGTTTCTCGATGCCCTCGACGTGCGGAGCATAGGCGAAGACATCGACCATGGTATGCGAATTGTTCCCGGTGATGAAGAAACTGGGAACGTCCTTCTTGAGTATGGTATTATAGAAACTCCACTCATCCACGCCCGCACCTTTGGTGACACGCACGTTGTTATAGCCGATATTATGTTCCTTGAACTGAAGGCTGGTACAGGCGGCGGCATAACTGTCGCCAGGCACATCTTCGTGTTCGCAGAAGAACAGGCCCATGGTATCGTATTGCAAGAAGCGGGTTCCGCTTATCGCTATCTTGGTCTTTCCGTCCGAGCCCTCCGTCACGCGGACGGTCCCGGGCTGCTTGGCGCAGCCTGCGAGAATGATGGCAGCAAGTATCGACAAATATCTTTTCATTGCGCGTCAGTCGAAGAAAATTTCTGAATGCACATTGCCGGAAGACTGCCAGTCATCTATCACATAGCCGGTTACCACGGGCTGGGAAAGGCCTATATCGAGGGTTATCTTGTAACGGACCACCCTGTTGGGCTCCCAATCCATGGCCGCAGGCATCGGCAGTTCCTTGGTGAAGGAAGCCACCGCCACGTAGTTGTCGAGCACCTTCACATAGAATCCATAGGTGATGGATATGATAGTGGTGGTCTCGATATGCTGGGGTATCAGATAGAGCCTTCCGAACGAGTTCTGCACCGGCACGAAGACTCCGTCGGTTTCGAGCGGAAGGGAGTCGTATTCCCAGATGCCCGGCGTGAAGTATCCGGACTTGAGTTCGTTGTGGGTAAAGCGCGACACGACGTAGGTCGAATCGGCCGTACACTCTGAATCCGGCTGCCACTCGTAGTAGGGAGCGCTCATTGCATAATAGCACTTCTTGCAGCCGATGACGTTCTTGATGGATATCTGGTCGATCAGCACATAGTAGTTGGGATCCGGCAGCGTGCCCTTGTAGTTCATGTCGAACCACACCTGGGTAAGGGTATGATAAAGGTCGGCCGGCACCGGACCTATCTGCTTGGTGACATTGAGCACGGGCTGGGCCATGCACATATCCACCTGGTCGGACACATCGTGGGTGAGAGGGATGAAGGTCACCGACGGCATGCCCGTATTCTCTTTGTTGAAATTGATCATCGACCCCGCGACAGTCTTGGAAGGAGCATAGAAGAAGAAACTCAGGTTGCCGAGGACCGGCCAGTAAGACATAGGGTTGGTAACCCACTGGGAACTTCCGTTGCGGACGACCTCCTGGGTGTCGATGTACCATTTGTTGGCGCTGGAACCGTCGTAGTTCCAGATTGCAGAAATGTCGAATTTCTGTATGTGGAGATTGGAATTGGCAAGCGGGTCCATGGCCTTGGTGAAGGACGTGGACATTTCTATGGGAGAGTCGTAATCGGGCTCGGGAACGCTCCGGCGGACGGCATCATCCCTCGTGCACGACTGCAGCAAGGCGGCCATGCATAAACAGGAAAGGACGGAGAGTCCGCTTGTCTTGATTCTTATCATAACTAAATGAATCCATCCTGCACATCAGGCGAAACGCTTATGCCTGTGAGGGAGAAATCTATCTTGTATATATATTGCTTGCCCATGGCCCAGTTGCGTACGGGGTCGAGGTAGCTGAAGGTCTCTTCGATCACCATAGGGGAATCCCAGGGGACGGAGATGTTGGCCCTCTGCAGGAAGATGACATCGAAACTGGCCTTGGGCTGCTCCGGCAGCAGTATCCCTTCGCAAAAATCGGTATATCCTCCGGGGACATCCATCAGATACCCGGCCGAGGATTTGGGCACGGTACGGTCGCCGGCAGTAGCGGAACTGAAATCCCAGCTTGCCTTGAGCGGGCCGTTTCCCTCGACCGTCAGCACTCCCTCGGTATATACGTCGCGGAGCCTTATCTCCTTGATGCGGATGACATCCGTAACATCGGCACGGACCTGGAAACGGACCAGGGCCTGGCTGTGCCTGTAGTCCATGGGCACGGGCGTCCGTTCCCCTTCGAGGGGATAGGCGGCCGCGAACAGGACCTCGCTCTGGGTGTCGTAGGTGTCGGGCACGCTGACAGTGACCCGGCTGGTGTTATGGCCGGCATCCCACGTGAAACCCAGTGCAAGTTCGCCGGGATCCGCGGCTATGCCCAGGAACTCCAGGGTGCCGGCAAGAGGCCAGTATTTTGCGGGAGATGCTTTCCACACGCTTCCGTCCTTGGAGAACTCGGTGCCGGTGAAATAGTTCCGGTCGAGGGAAGGGTTGGATTCATCCGAATACCAGGCGGACAGCCAGATATGGAAACCATCCGGCATGGTGGTGCCGGTGATAGCGGCGCGGGTCTCCAGCCCCGGGCCGAGGGAGATGGCATCGGGGGAACCGAGGATGCAGGAATCCTCCCGGCCGCAGGACAACAAGCCTGCGGCCAGCAGGATAGCCGATATCTTATGGATGAATCTTACGGACATCACTAGAGATTGATAGGCATGTCGGAAACGTCGTCGTAAATCTTTACGGTCGGGTCCAGGGTAATCTCGTTGAAGGTGATGTTGATCTTGTAGGTATACTTCTTACCGTTCTCCCAGGTGCCGCGGACGTTGTTGCAGGTGTACACAAGTTCGCCGCCGCCGAA
Organism: Bacteroidales bacterium; assembly: GCA_016287875.1. Lineage (GTDB taxonomy): Bacteria > Bacteroidota > Bacteroidia > Bacteroidales > UBA932 > Cryptobacteroides. The sequence goes on from JAEEXQ010000033.1 coordinate 14,117, forward strand.
GTCGTAGGTAATCTTGAAGTTGGGGATGGGCTGTGCGGGGAGGAGAATGCCCATGTCGCCGAATACGTGGTCGACAGCTACCTCGTGGCCGGTGGTGCCGTCGATGTTGACGGAAGCCAGGGTATTGTCGGTATTATCATCCACGTAATTGAGGATGGCCTTGTCGGCAGGGGTGCCGCCGGTCCAGGAAACCTGAGGGGTGTTGAAGGTCTGGTCGACGGTGAAGGTGCCCTCGGTGTAGGCGTTCACGAGCTCGATTTTCTTGATGTTGACCTTGATGTTGGACTTGACCATGAAGTTCACCCAGGCAAGGGCGTGCTTGAACTCGATGGGCAGCGCGGTGCTCCTGGACGAAGAAGAAGTGGTTGCATAAAGCAGGTCGTCCTGGGTAGCCTTGACGCCGGCAGCAGGTGCTTCGTAGTTGGAAGGATAGTTGATGACCACGAGACCTGCGACATCATCGTCGCTGGTGGGATCGCCGTCGCCCCAGGAGGCGGTGGCGGGCAGAGTCGTACTGAATGCAAGGAAGTCGAAACTACCGGTGCCGCCGAGAGGCCAATAGATAGGGGTCTGGACCGTTCCCTCGAAGTTTTTCCACACGGAGCCGTCCTTCTTGAAGGTCTTGCCCTCGAAGAACTTGACCTTGTTGTTGGATGCGGAAACGAAGATGGTGTTGTTGTCCGGGAACGCCGTCGTGGCGATAGGAGCCTTTACCGAAGGAATGCTCACAGGATTCAATGAAACCTCTTTGCTACCCTTGACGGTAGTTTCGGATTTGTTGCAGGCGGCAAGCACGGTGGCGGCGGCCAACAAGAAAAGTACACTCTTTTTCATAAGACACTAGTTTATTGGTATAATAATTATTTCTTCATCCCAGTCATGCACGTAGGGGTCGTATCCACCCACATCCGTTCCACCGGAGGAACTGATGTCGATGCCGCCTTCCACGCGTATTATCTTGTTCACGTTGAGAGGGTCCGTTATCTGGTCGGTAACGTCGAAGCCGAAGAGCTGCTGAGCCCCTGCGTGATTGGTAACTATAAGATGGAGGACGACCTGGCCGGAGAGGTTCCCGAAAGTATTGTAAACTCCGTAGAAGCACTTGTGCGCAGGGTCGCTCACCGCCGTCGAAGGCAGATATACCGGGGCGTTCGGATTCTGCCCGCTCCACAGGAACTTGGAATTCGCCTGATGGCTTATCATCGCCCTGACATCCTTCACGTTCTCTATTCCCGTGACTCCCTTAGCTATGAAAGCCCAGGTTTCCAGGGCGGTCTGCGCATCGACGTGTATCAGCACCGACTCGTCCCCGCCGGGGTTGCGGGGGATGGTTACGGAAGCGAGCTTTCCTGTCATTATATGGTCGGGCTCGGTGATTACGGGGTCGGCCTTCGTGATTATGGAAGTGAATGCGCGCATAGCATTGCGGGCATCGTCGTTCTCGGTCTGGGTGCTGAGGGTGCCCAGCTGATAGACCATCAGGTCGTAGGTACCGGGAGACAGTTCGTTGATGTGCCCTCCGTAGGGGCCCACATATTCCTTGTCCACCAGCGCGTGGGTGGTGGGGTCGTAGAAACAGGCCACCATCTTGGCGGGTTCGGGGATGTGGTATTTCTCGTAATAGGCAGGATTGGAGGCCAGGTCTATGGTATCGGGCACGACCATGGGCTGGTCGAGTGCCTGGGCTATCTCCAGATATACCTGGGCGCTGGCATCGTGCAGAGGCACGCGCTTGCAGGAGGCCGCAAAAACGGCCAGCGCCAGAAGCACTGCTGTTACGTTTCCCCTATGTACTCTCTCAAATTGCATCTCTCAGTTCCTGACTTTCTTGTAAATCGGTATCACCAGCGAGACTCCGGCCTTGGTTGGCCCTATCCAGTCCACGGGCTTCTCGTAACCCGTCCTGAAGGCCTTGCCGCCGGGGGTATATACATTGTATTCGCGTGCGTCGCTGTGTATGTATCCCACGCCCAGGAAGAACTCCATACGCAGGCCGCTGCGCTTGCTGAGCAGGGCCGCATAGCTGTAGTCCAGCCCGAAGTTGAAGTATTCCCCCTGATACCCGTGGAATCTCCTTTCGAAATCATAGTATCCCCCGTAGATATATGCGCCCAACGAATGGCCGGTGAGCGGGCCTTTGGAAGGGTTCAGCCAGTAGCGGAGCTCGGTGCCGCCGGAGAGCATCTGGAAGCAGTTGGTCATATCCAGTTCGCGGGACCAGTAGCGCCAGGCCCAGGTGTAGTACCAGTCGAGGCCCACGGACCAGCGATCGCCGAAGGGGATTTCGAGGCCGATGTTCATAAGGGGGGCCAGGAGGTTGGAGCGGACGGCGAATATCAGTTTGCGGGAAAGATCGCCGGTGGGCCCGGCGATGACGGCAGGGCTGGCGATGACGGTGGGGCAGGGGTTTCCGGTGGAGCCGGGGATGAGCCCGGGGCCGGGGACATAGACCGTATCTACCGTATGGATCACGACCGTATCCCTCACGACCATAGGTTCGGCCGAGCGGATGACATAGCATTTAATGGAACTGCCGCCCTGGCGCAGCTCGGGGTAGATGTTGGCGAGCATCCAGTTCCAGGGGCCGCCGCCGTCGAGATCCATCAGCCGCTTCTTGCGGCCGGATACTACCTTGCCGCCCTTGGTAACCCAGACGGGGGTATTGCGTATTATGCTGCGGACGGTGTCGCGGTATTTCCAGTCTATGCCCTCGAGCTTGCGGTAGAGCCCGTCCCAGTCGGCGCCCACGCCGCTGGTGGTAATCTGCACGCTCTCCAGGTCGGAGTGCGCCACGAGCCATTTCTTGATGTTCCGGGCCCGGTTGGCAGCCAGGTCCTTATTGAGCACGGAGCCTCCTTCAGGAGAGGCTGCGCCCTCGACATGAACGAGTTTTATATTGGAGAAAGGATCCTTCAGAAGCACGGATACCGTATCCGAAAACTCTTTGAGAGTCTTACGGTTATCCTTGAAATCCAGGTCAAGTTCGGGATGCCCCTGACGGAAGAAAACTTTGAAGGAAATGGTGTCGGTCCTGACGTTCTGAGCTTCACAACGCAAGGTGGCAGAGGCGGAAGCCACAGCGCAGAGAAAAGCGAGCTTTAAATAGTGAAAGCCAATCTTCATTTGAGAAAACCAACAATAACCACCTTGCAAAGATATCAATTATTGCGTTTCTTCAAAGGCTTTTCGTACTATTTTCAGAGTAGCATCTGACAGATTACTTTCCCTATCCAGGCGAAGATCCAGGCTATCGCCATGGTATACAGGCAGATACCCCACGCCCAGCTCCAGCGGCCGGTTTCGTTCTTTATTGCCACGAAAGTTGCGATGCAGGGGAAGTACAGCAGGACGAAGATCATGAATGCTATCGCGACCGGCAGCGAGACGCTCTGCTTGAGGGCGCTCTGCAGCGCAGTGTCATTCTCGTCGGCCTCATCAAGCTCCTCTCCGGCATACATCACGCCCAGCGAGCTGACTACCAACTCCTTGGCTGCCACGCCTGTGATAAGCCCCACGTCCATCCTCCAATCGAAGCCCAGAGGATCGAGCGCGGGAGAGACCGCCTTGCCTATGTGGCCGAGGTAGCTCTGCTCCTGCTGTTCGGAACGGGGCAGGGCGTCGTTCTTGGGATAGTATCCCAGGGCCCAGATTACTATGGAGGCTATGAGGATGGTGGTTGCCATCTTCTGGAGATACTGCTTACCCTTCTCCCAGGTATGGCGGCCTATGGCCTTGGCGGTAGGGATGCGGTAGGGCGGCAGTTCCATCACGAAGGGCAGGTCGTCGTCCTTGATGAGATTCTTCAGCACCAGGGCGGAAAGAATCGCCAGCACCACTCCCAGGCAATAGACGCAGAGCAGGGCCAGAGCGGCGTGGGCGGGGAAGAAGGCCCCGGCCAGCAGCACGAATATGGGCAGGCGCCCGGCACAGCTCATAAAGGGGATGAGGGCGATGGTGATGATGCGGCTCTTGCGGCTCTCGATCGTGCGGGTGGCCATAATGGCAGGCACGTTGCATCCGAATCCCATCACCATAGGGATGAAACTCTTGCCGTGCAGGCCGAGGTGGTGCATCAGCTTGTCCACGATGAAGGCCGTCCGGGCCATATAGCCCGTATCCTCCATTATGGAGATGAAGAAGTAGAGTATGAGGATGTTGGGGAGGAACACAAGTACACTCCCCACACCCGCAATGATGCCGTCCACCACAAGATCCTTCAGCCAGCCATCCACCATAAGCGATGCGACCAATCCGCCCAACTTACCTACAAGGGCATCTATCCAGTTCATCGGATACTCACCCAGGGTGAAGGTCGCGGAGAAAATGAGATATAATATGGCTATGAAGATGGGGAAGGCCAGCCACTTGTTGGTGACGATGGCATCGATCTTATCGGTAAGGGTGTGCTTGGGAGGCCTCTCGGCGTGGGTATAGGTCTCGGCGAGAGCTCCCTGGATGAAGGCGTACTTGGCATCCACTATCGCCGACTCCGCGTTGGAGCCGAGCAGCCTCTGGATGCGGGCGGCCTCCTCGTCGCGGGCGCTGCGCAGCTCGTCGGCGAAAGGCAGGGCCTCGACTATCTTCGCAATATCTGAATCGTTCTCCAGATACTTTATGGCAAGATAGCGGGTGGAGTAGTGTGCGCGCAGGTCTTGGTCCCGCTGGAGAAGCAGCTTTATGCGGTCGATGCTCTGCTCCAGCTCGTGCCCGTGATTGACGTGGATATGACGGGACACCCTCGGGGAATGGTTCTCGTAGGTCTCGATAACCGTATCGAAGAGGGCGGGGATGCCCTGGGAACTGCGGCATACCGTAGGGCAGACCGGCATTCCAAGCAGGTATCCAAGCTGTTCGGTGTCTATCTTGTCCCCCTTGGCCTGCAGTTCGTCATACATATTGAGGGCCATCACCACCGGCATGCTCATATCGATGAGCTGTGCGGTGAGGTAGAGGTTGCGCTCGATGTTCGAAGCGTCCACCACATTGAGGACCACGTCCGGAGTCTTCTCCAGGAGATTCTTGCGGACATAGAGTTCCTCGGGGCTGTAGGCGGAGAGGGAGTAGGTGCCGGGAAGGTCCACCAGGGTTATCTTGTAACCCTTGTATTCGAACTTGCCTTCCTTGGCATCTACCGTCACTCCGCTGTAGTTGCCTACGTGCTCGTGCGAGCCGGAGGCTATGTTGAAAAGAGATGTTTTCCCACAATTAGGATTGCCTACCAGCGCGACGCGGATATTGTGGCCGCGCTCGTAGGCGAGGTCGCTTATCTCCCTGTCGAGTATTGCCGGCAGCGACTCGTCAGCGTGTTCGGCAAGGATGTGCTGCTTGGCTTCCTCCTCGCTGATAACCTCTATCTTGGAGGCTTCCTCGCGGCGCAGCGACACCTTGTATCCTAATATTTCGTATTCAATCGGGTCTTTGAGAGGTGCATTGAGTATCACCCTGACGGCCTTGCCGCGGATGAATCCCATTTCGATAAGACGCTTGCGGAAGCTTCCGTGTCCGGAAACTTTCGCGATTACGGCCCTCTCGCCTGTATGTAATTCTGACAGTTGCATTTTGAGGCTGCAAAGTTACTCGTGCGCGCGATTCGGCGCAATACCAATTGTTTGGTATTTTGCCATCCTTTGGCCCTCCTTGTGGCGGAAAGGAGCTAAAAAATTGTTAATTTGGCCCCAGATCCGACTTTTTGCAAACTATTTGCAGTATCTTAGGCCACTAAAGTTTACGCTATGGCAGAAACAATCAAGACTTCGCGCAGGATTCAGACTTCGGTTCTGAACGCCGCAGAACACAAGGCCCTGGTGTGGTTGGCTGCCCGCCAGCCGAAATGGGTCACATCCAACACCCTTACCTGGATAGGGGTCCTGGGTTCGATAATCATCGCCGCCGGATACATCCTTTCCAATTACGACATCAAATGGCTCTGGCTGGCCTCCTTCGGCTTCCTGGTCAACTGGTACGGGGATTCCCTCGACGGGAACCTTGCCCGCTACCGCGGCACCCAGAGGCCCATCTACGGATACTATCTCGACCATACCGTGGATGCTATCAACGAGGTCCTTATGTTCATGGGCATAGGCCTTTCCGCCCTGCTCAACATATGGATAGGCATAGCCGGACTGATACTCTACCTGCTGCTCACCCTCAACGTCAGCATGAACGCCCATCTCAAGAAGGAATTCAAGCTTACCTATGCGAAGATGGGCCCTACGGAGCTCCGGCTTATACTGATAATCGTCAACACCCTTTACATCTTCGTACGTCCCCTCCGGGAGTACTCCCAGGATATCACCATCCTCGGAGAGAGATTCACCCTGGGGATCTTCGACTATGTAGGAGCCGTCATAGTGGTGATGCTGGCGCTGGTGTACGTCGTGACCATTCTCAAGGACCTCGACGAGTACGCCAGGATGGATCCTCCTAAACCCTGGAACGGCTGATGGCCCTGATATCGATCGAAGAACTGGAAAGGGTTTCTCCGCTGTTCCGCGGCAAGTGCGGAAATGCTTTCGCACGGAGGGTGCTGCATCTGCTCAAGGTGGATGCGATCGAAGAGCTGAACGAGCGCTGCAGCATCCACAAAGGTGCGGAGTTCGCCCGTGCGGTCATCGAGGCCGTTGGCGCGGCCTATTCCGTGAACGGCCTGCCGCGGGACGAAGCGCTGGAGAAGTTCCGCATCCCCGAGGGGCCCTTCATCACCATCAGCAATCATCCGATAGGGAGCCTGGACGGGCTTGCGCTGATAGATTTCATCGGCCATCTGCGCGATGACTACAAGTTTATGGTGAACGAGTTGCTCTCGCGCTTCGAGGCGCTTCGCGGGAGCCTCATCAGCGTCAATCCCAACGGGAAGCTGCTTTCGGCCCCTACCGCCACCAGCATTTCCGGCGTGCGCCAGGCAAAGTTGCACCTGGAAGCCGGCGGCTGCCTCGGCCTCTTCCCCTCCGGCGCCGTCTCCGACCTCAAGCTCGGCCCTCGGCCTGCAGTTCCCGGGGCGGGCCCTGCTGCTTCCGGCCCTGGTGTTCCCGGGGCGGGCCGCGTCGTTCCCGGCCCTGGTGCTTCCGGGGCGGGCCGCGTCGTTCCCGGCCCGACCGGGAATCCGCCCCACACCGAACCCCGCATCCGCGACCGCGAATGGCAGACCGGCATCATCAAATTCATCCGCAACGCCGGCGTCCCCGTCCTACCCATACGCCTTCTCGACGGAAACTCCGCCTTCTACTACAACCTGGGCCTGATCGACTGGCGTGTGCGCCTGCTCCGCCTCCCCTCCGAAATGCTCAACAAAAACGGCAAGACCCTTCGCTTCATAACCGGACCAGTAATCGACGCCGCCCGGATCTCCTCCTTCCCCGATTTGGACAGCCTCCGCCAAGCCCTCCGCGCCAGCGTCTACTCCCTGGGGTGAAGGCCGCTCGCGCATAACTGCCCGCGCAAAGGTTTTGCTGCGGTTTTGCAGCGTTTTCACTGCAGTTTTGCAACGCTGCCGCTGCGCCCTTTCGCCCATCCCCCATCCAGCCCGCGTGCTGAGGAAAGTGCTATAAATCAGGATGTTACACAAAGAAGGCTGCTCGATATTGAGCAGCCCTCTTTAAGGAAATCGCTGTGAATCAGTAAGTTACCTAGCACAGCACCCGGCACAACGCCCAAAAGTCTGCCCGCACTTCTGTTTTCACACAGCCCAGGCAGAAAAATGCCCGAAAGTCTGCCCGCACAACGGTTATTCCGCGGTCCGGGCAGAAAAATGCCCGAAATTCTGCCCGCACAACGGTTTCTCCACGGCCCGGCCAGGAAAATGCCCGAATTCCAGCCCGCACACCTAGATTTTTCTGCCCGAACGGAGCGACGTGAGGGAAGAAGTGGCGGCCATGCTGAGAGACGAAGGGGCAGAGAGGCGGAGTGGCGGAGAGGCGGAGTGGCAGAGTGGCAGAGTGGAGAGAAGGAGAGAAGTGCGAAAGATTTAGGATTTACTACAAGGAAGTGCCACGGAGGGCGTTCTGTGGGGGTGTGCTGTAAATTGACGGGGGTTGAAGGGGGCGTTTTTTACAGCA